>JBGANH010000107.1:0-12968 GCA_044222365.1 Candidatus Eiseniibacteriota bacterium | reverse complement strand
AGTCGCGGGGCGGACGTTCACGCGGATATTCTTGGTGGCGCAGTAGTCGCGAAGGGCCCATGGCCCTGAGCGAGCCTTTGGTTTTGACTTCGAAGCGCTCTCGCTTCACTCGTTGACGTCGTCGCCGACGCCCGGAGCTTTCTCATGGCTCCGGGCGTTCGCATGTCGGATAGTGGGCGGCATGCGAGGCTTTCCCGGTGCTGCTCTCTTCGTGATGGCGTTGCTCGGCGTCACCATCGCCACACCATCCGCTGGCGCCGCCTTCCCGGCGGACTCGGTCTTCGCGCTCGTGCGTGAACGCTCCGTCTACGCGACGAGCGCGAACTGGCCGGTGATCGAAGGCGGCTGGCGAACGCGCCTCGCTGCCGCACGCTCGCTCGCGGACAGCGCCCAGACCTTCGTCGGCGTGTTCGAAGCGCTCGGCGATCCGCACAGCCGGCTGATCGTGCAGGGGCGCGGCTACGCGTGGTGGCGTCCGACGGAGGACTCCGTGCTGGCGCGACTGGGTCCGTGGGTACAGCTCAGCAGCCAGGAACAGGCGCTCACCGCGAACGTCGCGCTGGCTGGCGGCCGCTGGCGCTACCTGCGCGTGGGCGGCGTGCGCGAGTGGGGCGACGCCATGCACGCGGTGACGCGGGCCATCGAAGCCGCGGCCTGCGAGGGCTCCGGCACTCGTGGCGTGATCGTGGATCTTCGGCTCAACGCGGGCGGGCAGCTCGCCGCCATGCTGGGCGGCCTCGCGCCGCTGCTGGGCGACGGCGTGGTCGCGACCTCGGTGAACGCCGCGGGCGTCGCTGGCGCCGTGACGCGCACGTTCGCGCTCGACTCGGGCGCGGTGCTGCTGGACGGCATGGTGCTCACGCGCGGCGAGCGGCGCTGCGACCGCTCGCGTGTGCCGGTCGCCGTGCTCGTGGGCCCGGTGACGATCAGCTCGGGCAGCATCACGGCGATCGCGTTCCGCGGTCGCGCTCGTACGCGACTGTTCGGTGAACCCACCGCGGCCGGCTATACGACCGGCAACGACTGGTTCCCGATCACGGACGACGTCGCGCTCAACCTTGCCACGGGCTTCTTCCGGGACCGCACGGGCCGCGAGTACCGCGACGCCGTCGAGCCCGACGTGTTCGTGCGCGGGGTGACGGACTTCGACGCGCCGGAGCGCGACGATGTCGTGCGAGCTGCGATGAAGTGGCTGGAGGGCGGCGGGAAGTAGCGTCACGCGGTGCTCTCGCTCGGTGCGGACGCCGTTGCGGATGCCTGCTGCCCTGCCGTCGCCCCTCGTGCCCGTCCGCGCTTTCGAATGGCCGCCCACGCCCGCTTGCCGCGCATGAAACCCGCACCGAGCACGCGTTCGGCCTCGTGTTGGTTGTGGGCGCGGCAGAGCAGCCGGAGGTTGTCGAGGGTGGACTGCCCTCCGCGCGAGCGCGGCGTGACGTGATCGATCTCGACTCGCCAGCGTGAGCCGCACACGTGTCCGTCGGCGGCGCGGAAGGTGCAGGAGCCCTTGTCGCGCGCGTAGACCGCGCGGATCACGTGCTCGGGAATGTGGGCGGGCGTGGCGCCCTCGGATTCCGCGCGCGACGCGCGCGGCTTGTTGGTCTCCGCCCGGCGCTGCTTGCGCACCTGCTGCAGTCCCTCGCGCACGAGCCGCGCGAGCACGAGCCCGAGATCGCCATTCGGGATCACGTGACTCAGCAGCTCGGCGGCTTCGCGAAGCTCGGCGAGCGTCTGCTCGTCGAGCGTGGTGCGAAAGTCGAAGCGCGTCGGGGCGAGCGGGGCGAGTCGGGTGCGAGGTGCGGTTGGCGTGGGCGGCGTGCTCGGAGTCGTGGTCGGCGTTGAAGCGCTCGCGGATTCTGGACCCATCGAACCCACCGCTTCGCGGCTATCGGATGGGACAAGGGGCCGCGCGGCCCCTACCTCTTCGGAGAACAGCGTGGGCGCGGGCGCCGTCGCGGATGGCGTGGTGGTCGTCTGCTCCGTCGTGAGCGCTTCGACCGCCGTCGGCGTGTCGGGCTTCGGCGAACGTGCGACCAGGAGCATCGCGACCTCGTCGTTGGTCTTGTTCGCCGCGTCGTCGAGCAGCGCGAGCGCTTCGTCCGTGTTCGCGGCGAAGAGGGCGGCGCTCATCATGAGCAGCGCGGTGAGACCGATCCGTCCGTCGGCGAGACGTTCGAGCAGCGCCGGGTGGCGCCTTGCGAGGCGCGCGATGCGAATGCGCTTCTTGGCGACGTCCTCGGACATGCCGAAGCGCTTCGTGCAGTAGTCGAAGAGCGAGCTGTACCCGAAGGTCAGGTGCCGCCCGCGCGCGCCGACTTCTCCGAGGTACGCGATCAGTTCGGCGGTGACCGCGAGATCCTGCTCCACGCGACGAGCGAAACCCCGGTCGAGCTCCTCGTGCGACAACGGCGAGAGATCGAATCGCTGCGACATCTGCGCACTCCGCTTCGGGGGCGGGTGTGCATGGTTTGTATCACGGGGTTTCGCGAGCGCTCAGGGCGGGCACGCACGCTGGGATTCGGGCGCGTTCGAGAACGATCGAGGGAACGCCGTCGATCGCACGCGTGGCGCGGCGTGCGGGGCGATGGCGATGCAACGACGGAGGGAGCGCGAGTGGGGCGCGTCGTGACGGCGCAGAGTGGTCAAGGGGAAAGTGAGGCGGAGAAGAAGGCGAAGGCAACGGCTCGCTCGCTTCGCTTCGCGACTGGGGCAAAGGCTCGCTCGCTTCGCTCGCGACTGCTCGCGACTACTCACTCCCTGCGACCAACTCTTCGAGCTCCATCCACCGCTCGTACGCTGCCGCCAGTTCCACTTCGATCGCGGCCAAACGCGCCTGTGTCGGCGCCACATCGGCGGCACGGGACGTGTAGAACGTCGGCTGCGCCATCTGGTCGTAGAGCGACGCCTTCTCGGTCTCGAGCGCCTCGATGCGGCCGGGCAGCTCCTCGTAGTCGCGCTTGTCCTTGTACGAGAGCTTCCGCGGCTTCGCCGCGGTGGATGAAGCCGCGGCGGCGGACGCCGCCGAAGCGGCTCGTGCGGCCTTCGCCTCACGTGCAGGCGCGGCCGCAGCCACCGGCGCCGGCCGCTGCCGCAGCCAGTCGTAATACCCACCGACATACTCGCGCCACTCGCCCCCGCCCTCGGCCACCAGCGTGCTCGTGACCACGTTGTCGAGGAACACGCGGTCGTGCGACACGACCAGCAGCGTGCCCGCGAACTCCGCGAGCATGTCCTCGAGCAGCTCGAGCGTCTCCAGGTCGAGATCGTTCGTCGGCTCGTCGAGCACCATCACGTTGCACGGACGCGCGAGCATCTTCGCGAGCTGCAACCGGCGGCGCTCGCCGCCCGAAAGCTTCGTGATCGGGCCCTGGATCTGCTCGCCCGTGAACAGGAAGTCCTGCAGGTAGCCGACCACGTGCTTCTGCCCCTCGCCGAGCGAGATCATCTCGCGCCCTTCCGAGACGTTGTCGCGCACCGTGAGGCGCTCGTCGAGCTCGTCGTGCATCTGGCGGAAGTACGCGATCTCGAGCTTCGTGCCGGGCGTGACCGTGCCCGACGTGGGCGCGAGCTCGCCGAGCAGCAGCTTGATGAGCGTCGTCTTGCCCCAGCCGTTCGGGCCCAGGATGCCGATGCGGTCGCCGCGCTGGATCGTGGTCGAAAGCTCGCGCACGATCGGCACGCCGGCCTCGTACTCGAACGACGCCTTCTCGGTGCGCAGCACGCGCCGCCCGGACTGCTCGCCCTCGAGCAACGCCGCCTTCACGCCGCCGGTCTCGTCGCGCCGCGCGCGCCGGTCGAGCCGCAGTGCCTCGAGCCGCCGCACGCGCCCTTCGTTCCGCGTGCGCCGCGCCTTGATGCCCTGGCGCAGCCACGCCTCCTCCTGCGCGAGCTTCTTGTCGAACGCGGCGGCCTGGTCGGCCTCGACCAGCCGCTCGGCCTCGCGCGTCTCGCAGTAGGCGTCGTAGCCGAGCTTGTAGCTGCGCACGCGGCCGCGATCGAGATCGAGAATGCGCGTCGCCATGCGGCGCAGGAACCCGCGGTCGTGCGTCACGAACACGAGCGTGCCGCGCCGGCGCTCGAGCGAATCTTCCAGCCGCTCGATCGTCTCGACGTCGAGATGGTTGGTGGGCTCGTCGAGCAGCAGCAGCTCGGGCTCGCGCACGAACGCGGCCGCGAGCAGCACGCGGCGCTTGGAACCGGCCGACAGCGTCTCGAACGACGCGTCGAGGTCGATGGTCAGGTCCTGCGCCGCGCGCTCGATGGCGCTCTCGACGGTCCACGACTTCTCGTGCGCGGCGACGCCGCAGACTTCGTGCAGCCAGTCGCGCACGACGCCGTGCACGTGCGCGGGCACGTCCTGCTGCAGCCCCGCGGCACGCAGCCCCGGCGTGCGCACGACCTCGCCCGAGTCGGGCGCCAGTGTGCCCTCGAGCACGCGCAGCAGCGTGGACTTTCCGGCGCCGTTGCGTCCGAGCAGGCCGACGCGCTCGCCGGGTTCGATCTGCAGCGTGACGTGGTCGAGCAGCGGCGGGCCGGCGAACGCCAGCGACACGTCGTTCAGGCTGATCAGCGCCAATGGACCACCGGGCTCAGACGAGTCCCAGGCGCCGGGCCTGATCGTTCTGGAAGACGCCCTGCGGGTCCACGCGGTGCTTGATGTCGAGGAAGCGCGTGAGCCGGTCGCCGTAGGCGCGCGCGAACGAGTCGGCGTCCACGACGGCGTCCTTCGCGGGATAGAACACGCCGCCCGCGTTGAGCACGATGCGCGTGAGGTCCTTCGTCACCGAGAACAGCTTGTCGGCGTTGCCCGGCGTGACCGCGAAGTCGAGCGCGAGCGACCAGCCGTCGAGTCCGTGCGAAAGCAGGAACTCGTCGGGCTTGTGGCGCTTGAACACGCCGAGGTACGACACGACGCCCTTCTTGCGGCAGTGCTCGAGCGCCTCCGCCATCGCGGCGCGCGCGGTCGAGTCGGGCACGAACATCTGGTACTGGATGAAGCCCGAGTCGCCGTACGCGTTGCGCCAGTTCGGCACCGAGTCGAGCAGGAACGCGAACGCGACGTGCGTGTTCGTGAACGTGCCGCTCGAATCGAACGTCTCGGGCAGCATGTACTTGACCGCGTTCACGAGCTTCATGCCCGGATCGTTCGTCATGAGCTTCATGATGCGCCAGATGATCGAGCGCGGAACGCCCATGATGGACGGCGGCAGCATCTGCTTGTCGTTGTCGAGCAACGCGCGGCCGGCCGGGTCTTCCGCGGCCGACAGGTAGTTCGCCTGGTGCACGAGCCCACGGCCGAGCGACGAACCGCCCGCGAAGCAGTCGATCCAGCCGACCAGGTAATCGCTCTGCGGCATGCGCTCGACGAAGCAGTCGAACATCGCGTTCAGGTTTGGCGTCGTGATCGGCCGCACCTTGAGCCGGCCGCTCTCGATCTTCTTCATGCCGAGCTTCACGCGCGTCACCGCGCCGAGCAGCCCGAGGCCCGCGATCGTGGCGCGGAAGAGTTCGGGGTCACTCTCGCGCGAAAGAGTCTTCAGTTCGCCCGACGCCGTGAGCAGGTCCAGCTCCTGCACGTGGCTCCCGTACGGCCCCGCCTTGAAGCAGTTCTTGCCGTGAATGTTCATCGCGACGCAGCCGCCCATCGTCGGGAACATCGTGCCCGGCACGACGTGCGGCCAGTAGCCGGCCGGCAGGCCCGTCCGCCACATGGTCTCGATGGTCGCGCCCGGCTCGAGCTCGATGGTGCCGCGTTCGCGGTCGAAGCTGAGCACGCGCGTCATGCCGCGGTTGTCCACGACCAGCTGGCCGGCGTTGAGCGCGGCGTCGCCGTAGCTGCGGCCGTTGCCCCGGAACGTGATCTTGAGGTCCTCGTCGGCGGCGCGGCGGATGACGTTCGCCAGTTCGTCCACGCTGCGCGGCTGCACCCAGCGCGAAGCCGCGCGGGCGGAGATCCCGAAACCATCGAGCACGCGCCAGGGCGCGGTATTCCGGAGCGAGGGCAGGGCGGCCATTACAGGTTCAGCTTTCGGAAGAGGAACGAGGGAATGTGGCGGATGATCAACGCGACCAGCTGCCACTGTCCCGGCACGAACACCGACGGCGAACCGCCGCGGTGCGCGGCCTTGAGGATCAGCTCGGCCGCCTTCGCGGGCGAGATCACCATGGGCTTCTTCTCGAGGTGCGCGGTCTTCGCGGTGTCCACGAAGCCCGGCTTGATCGTCACGACGTTCACGCCGTAGCGCGCGATGCGGTTGCGCAATGCTTCCATCCACGTGCTCATCGCGGCCTTGCTCGTGGTGTAGCCCGGCATGGTGCGCCGGCCGCGCTCGCCCGCGATGCTCGAGATGCCGACGATCGTGCCGCCGCGCTGCGCCTCGAAGTGCGCCGCCGCGAGCTGCGTCCACGCGATCGCGCCGATCACGTTGACCTCGATCATCTCGCGGTCCTGCGCGAAGTCGTACACGCTCTCGTCCGGGTTGTACTGCGCGCCGGAGCAGTAGACGAGCAGGTCGAGCCCGCCCATTTCCTTCGTGAGCGCCTCGTACACGCGCGGCACGTCCTCGTACGCCGTCACGTCGTGCTTCGCGACGATCGCGCGGCCCCCGGCGGCGCGAATCGTGGCGGCGACCGCCTCGAGCTCGGACTCGCGCCGTCCGACGAGCGCGACGTGCGCGCCTTCGGCCGCGAGCTGCTTCGCCAGTTCGGCCCCCATGCCCGACGACGCGCCGACCACGATGGCGCGCTCGAACTTGGAAGGATGCGGCGACTTCGTGCGGATGGCGGTGCCGGCGGCGGGAGCGCTCATGTGGGATCGGGGTTCCGGGGGACTGGAGAGGGTGCAACGGGACACGGCGATACTACGGCATCGGCCCGCCGCGGCAGAAGTTTCAGGGGCGCATCCATCCCCCGTCCGGGGCCCCGGAGTGCAGGGATTGACGCATGCCGCACGGTCGGGGGCGAACGTTCGCAAAGTGCAATGCGATCGCGCCGCCCCCGTTCGCACGGAAGCGGCGCGTCACTTCACGAACACCGGGAGGGATCCGGCCGGAGGCCGGCGCTCCCGCCACTCAACGCCTACCTGCAGGCGTCCCTTCTTCAACAACATCATCCAACCGCAACGACAGCGCCACGCGCTTCCGCTGCATGTCGATGCTCAGCACCTTCGCCTTCACGAGGTCGCCGGCCTTCACCACGTCGCGCGGGTCCTTCACGAAGCGCTTCGCGAGCCGCGAGATGTGCACGAGGCCGTCCTGGTGCACGCCGATGTCCACGAACGCGCCGAAGTTGGTCACGTTCGTCACCACGCCCTCGAGCGTCATGCCCGGCTGCAGGTCCTTCAGCTCGCGCACGTCCTCGCGGAACGCGGCGGCCTTGAACTCGGGACGCGGATCGCGGCCCGGCTTCTCGAGCTCGGCGAGGATGTCCTTCACGGTCGGCAGGCCGAAGCGCTCGTCCACGAGTTCCTTCGCGTTCACCTTGCGCAGGAAGTCGCCGTCGCCGATCACCGACTCGATCTTGCGGCCCGTCTTGGCGAGCAGCTTCTCGACGACCGGGTACGCCTCCGGGTGCACCGCCGACGCGTCGAGCGGATTGCTGCCGCCGCGAATGCGCAGGAAGCCCGCCGCCTGCTCGAACGCCTTCTCCCCCAGCCGTGGCACCTTGAGCAGCGAGCGGCGGTCGGGGAACGGGCCGTTCGCATCGCGATACTCCACGATGCGCGCGGCGAGCGACGTGTTGAGCCCCGACACGCGCGACAGCAGCGGCGCCGACGCCGTGTTCAGCTCCACGCCGACCGCGTTCACGCAGTCCTCGACGGTCGCGTCGAGCGCCTTGGCGAGGTGCGACTGGTTCACGTCGTGCTGGTACTGGCCGACGCCGATCGACTTGGGATCGATCTTCACCAGCTCCGCGAGCGGGTCCTGCAGACGCCGCGCGATGGACACCGCGCCGCGCAGGCTCACGTCGAGATCCGGGAACTCGCGCGCGGCGAACTCGCTCGCCGAGTACACGGACGCGCCGGCCTCGGACACGGTCACCTTGGAGAGCTTCAGGTCCGGGTGTGCGCGCATGAGGTCACCCGCCAGCTGGTCGGTTTCGCGCGACGCGGTGCCGTTGCCGATGCTCACGAGCGACACGCCGTGCTTGAGCGCGAGCCCTGCGAGCGTGGCGATCGAGCGGTCCCAGTCGTTGCGCGGCGCGTGCGGGTAAATCGTGGCCGTGTCGAGCAGCTTGCCCGTCGCGTCCACGACCGCGACCTTCACGCCCGTGCGCAGGCCCGGATCGAGCCCCATGGTCGCGCGCTGGCCCGCCGGCGCGGCGAGCAGCAAGTCGCGCAGGTTGAGCCCGAACACGCGGATCGCCTCTTCTTCCGCGGCGCCACGCAGCTGACCGACCAAGTCCACTTCGAGGTGCAGCAGCATGCGCGCGCGCCAGGCGAGCCGCACGGTGTCGGCGAGCCACTTGTCGGCCGCGCGGTTCTTGTTCGAGATGCCGAAGCGCTGCGCGACGATCGCCTCGCACTCGCTCGGCGCGCCCTCGGCGCGCGCGGGCTCGGGATCGAGCGCGATGTCGAGGAAGCCGAGCGCGCGCCCACGCAGCAGCGCCAGCGCACGGTGGCTCGGCACGCGGTGGATGGGCTCGTCGTACGTGAAGTAGTCCGAGAAGCGCGCGGCCTCCGCCTGCTGCTCGGGCTTGAGGTCCTTCGCGACGCTCGACTTGAGCGCGCCCTGCTTCCACGTGCGCTCGCGCAGCTGGCCGAGCAGCGGCGCGTCTTCCGAGAACTTCTCAATCAAAATCTGTCGCGCGCCGTCGAGCACGGCCTTCACGTCCGCGAAGCCGGCCTCCGGATTCAGGAACGCGGCCGCGGCTTCTTCCGGCGACGTGTCCGGCGTCTCGAGCAGCGTGACCGCGAGCGGCTCGATGCCCGCCTCGCGCGCGATCATGGCGCGCGTGCGGCGCTTGGGCTTGTACGGCAGGTAGAGGTCTTCGAGCGCGGTCTTGGTGTCCGCCGCGCGGATGGACTCCTCGAGCGGCGGGGTGAGCTTGCCCTGCTCGGTGATGCTCGCGAGGATCGCGCTGCGGCGCTCTTCGAGCTCGCGCAGGTAGCCGAGGCGCTCGAACAGGTTGCGCAGCTGCGTGTCGTCGAGCCCGCCCGTGACTTCCTTGCGGTAGCGGGCGATGAACGGAACGGTCGAGCCCTCGTCGAGCAACTGGATGGTCGCGTCGACCTGAGCGGTGCGGACGGCGAGTTCTTCGGCGATGCGCTGGGAGATGGTCTTCATAGGGGGCGCATTCTTACCCGATGCGCGCATCGCGGCGCAACGAAAACGGCGCCCCGGTCGTGCAGACCGGAGCGCCGAAGTGTTCTCGCCGCGAACGACGCGCCTAGACCGCCACGCCATCCCTCAGCGCCGAGCGCGCGATCACGAGACGCTGGATCTCGGACGTGCCCTCGTAGATCTCCATCACCCGCACGTCGCGGTAGTAGCGCTCGACGGGATACTCCTTCACGTAGCCGTAGCCGCCGTGCACCTGGATGGCCTGGTGCGTCACCCACGTGGCGGCTTCGGTCGAGTAGAGCTTGGCCGCGGACGCCGCGCTCGTGCACGGACGGTTCGCGTCCTTGAGCCACGCGGCGCGCTGAATGAGCAGCCGCGAACCCTGCACGCGCTTCTCCATCTCGGCGAGCTTGAACTGGATCGCCTGGATCTTCGCGAGCGGTCCGCCGAACGCGGCCTGCATCACGCCGAGCGCCTGCGCGGCGACACCGATGCGGCCCTTGTCCAGCGCGGACAGCGCGATCTTGATGCCTTCGTTCTCCGGTCCCAGGCGGCAGATCTCGGGCAGGCGCACGTCGTCCATGGACAGCGTGACCGTGTGCGATCCGCGCAGCCCCATCTTGTCCTCGCACTTGCCCACCGTGAGGCCGGGCGTGTCGCGTTCGACGATGAAGGCGCTGATGCCTTTGGAGCCGGGGCCGCCGGTGCGCGCGAAGATCAGGAACGTCCACGCGTGATGACCGTTCGTCACCCAGTTCTTGGAGCCGTTGAGCACGTAGTGGTCGCCGTCCTTCACCGCGGTCGCGGTGAGCGCGGAGGCGTCCGAGCCGCAGCCGGGCTCGCTCAGGGAGAACGCACCCATGTCCTTGCTCGTCAGCCGCGGCAGCCAGCGCTTGCGCTGCTCCTCGGTGCCGAACTCGTAGATCGGGTACGCGCCCACGGAGTTGTGCACGGCGAACAGAATGGCGAGCGCGGCCGACACGCGCGCGATCTCTTCGATCACGACGACGGTCGTGCGCATGTCGCTGCCGAGACCGCCGTACTCCTCGGGCACGGCCATGCCGAGCAGGCCGAGCTCGGCGAGCTTGTCCACCGCCCAGCGCGGCACGTCGTCTTCGCGATCCCACTTCTCGGCGTGCTGCGCGAACTCGTTCTGGCACAGCTCGCGCACCGTGTCGCGGATCGCGACTTGTTCTTCGGTCAGGTCGAGATTCATGAAGGAATCCTGCTTTCGAAACGCGATCAGGCCGGCTGGTGCTGGCTCGTCTCGCGGAACACGGTCAGGCAGATGAGGGCGACGATGCCCATGACGGCGGGGCCGGGGCCGAGCAGCAGCGAGCCGAGGGCGCCCAAGAAGGCGAGCGGCACCGCACGGCCGTCACCGGCCCACAGGCCGGGCACCGCGCCCAGGAACGCCAGGCCGACGAAACCCTTGAACAGGCTCGGCAGCCACACCGGCATGCCCAGCTTGGCGGCGGTCGTCATGAACGCCCCGGTCTGGCCGACGAGCGCGAACTCCTGCCCCGTCACCCACGGGTAGAAACCCTGGAAGACCGCGGAGAGGCCGGGATAGAGCGCGCACAGCGTGAGAATGACCAGAGCGACGGGACGGACGGGACGCTTCATTCGGGGAATCCTCCTCGAGTCGGTTGTCAGGCCTTGACCGCGTGCTCCTTGAGCACCTGCGCGGCCACCACCATCTTCTGGACTTCGGTCGTACCTTCGTAGATTTCGCAGATGCGCGCGTCACGCCAGTAGCGCTCGACGTGATACTCGCTCATGTAGCCGTAGCCGCCGTGCACCTGGATCGCCCAGTTCGCGCACTTCGTGGCCGCTTCCGACGCGTGCCACTTGGCGAGCGAGGCCTCCTTCGTGTGCGGACGTCCCTGATCGCGCAGCCACGCCGCCTGGTAGACGAGCAGGCGCGCCACGTCGAGCTCGACGACGCTGTCCGCGAGCATGTGCCGGATGGCGTCGAACTCACCGATCTTCTTGTCGAACTGTTCGCGCTCGTTGGCGTACTTGACCGCGGCTTCGACCGACGCCTGCGCGATGCCCAGCGCCTGCGCGGCGATGCCGATGCGGCCGCCGCCGAGCGTGGCGAGCGCGACCGTGTAGCCCTTGTTGAACTCGCCGAACAGGTTCTCCTTCGGAATGCGCGCGTTCTCGTAATAGATCTCGCGCGTGTCCGAGGCGTGAATGCCGAGCTTGTGCTCCTTCTTGCCCTTGCGCACGCCGGGCGTGTCGGCATCCACGATGAAGGCCGAGATGCCCTTCGGTCCCAGCGTCTTGTCCGTCGTCGCGTAGGTGATGAGCACGTCGGCCGGGCCGGCGTTGGTGATGAAGATCTTCGAGCCGTTCAGCACCCAGTGGTCGCCGTCCAGGACGGCCGTGGTCTGCTGGTTCGCCGCGTTGCTGCCGGCGTTCGGCTCGGTCAGGCAGTACGCGCCGAGCTTTTCGCCCTTGGCGAGCGGCTCGAGCCACTTCTTCTTCTGTTCGTGGCTCGCGTACGTCATGAGCGGGTAGCAGACGAGCGAGTTGTTCACGGACGCGATCACGCCGTGGCTCGCGCACACGCGCGAGAGTTCCTCGATCGCCACCACGTAGGCGAGGTACGTCATGCCCGCGCCGCCGTACTCCTCGGGCACGAACATGCCGAGCAGTCCCAGCTCGGCCATCTTCTTCACGTTCTCGGCCGGGAACTCGTTCGTCTCGTCGATCTGCGCCGCGATCGGGCGGATCTCGCTCTCGGCGAAATCACGCACCATCTCGCGCACCGACTGCGCTTCCTCGGACAGATCGAACGACAGGCCCGCGGCTTCGGTCAGGGTTCCGGACATGCGGATCTCCGTCAGGCCTTCGGGTATTCGTAGAAGCCGCGGCCGCTCTTGCGGCCGAGCCAGCCCGCCGCGACCATCTTGCGCAGCAGCGGACACGGACGGTACTTCGAGTCGCCGAGCCCTTCGTGCAGCACTTCCATGATCGACAGGCAGGTGTCGAGACCGATCAGGTCCGCGAGTGCGAGCGGGCCCATCGGGTGGTTCATGCCGAGCTTCATGACCGTGTCGATGCCCTCGCGCGTGGCCACGCCTTCCATCAGCGTGTACACGGCCTCGTTGATCATGGGCATCAGGATGCGGTTCGAGATGAAGCCCGGGTAGTCGTTGACCTCGACGGGCGTCTTGCCGAGCGCCTTCGAAAGCTCCTCGGTCAGCGCGTACGTCTCGTCCGACGTGGCGATCCCGCGGATGATCTCGACCAGCTGCATCACCGGCACCGGGTTCATGAAGTGCATGCCGATCACCTTGTCGGCGCGCTTCGTGACCGCGGCGATCTCGGTGATCGAGATGCTCGAGGTGTTGCTCGCGAGGATGCACTCGGGCGCCGTCACGGCGTCGAGCGTCGTGAAGATCTGCTTCTTGACCGCGAAGTTCTCGGTCACGGCCTCGACGACCAGCTGGCAGTCCTTCGCGTCCTCGAGGTTCGTGGAACCCGAGATGCGCGCGAGGATGCCGGGCGCCTTGTCCGCGGGCCACTCCTGCTTCTTGGCGACGCGGTCGAGGTTCTTCGTGATGGTCGCGATGCCGCGCTCGACGAACTCGGCCTTCACGTCGATGAGCCGCACGTCGTAGCCGCTGGTCGCGAACACCTGCGCGATGCCGTTGCCCATCGTGCCGCCGCCGACGACGG
>JBGANH010000106.1:0-12954 GCA_044222365.1 Candidatus Eiseniibacteriota bacterium | reverse complement strand
CAGCATGCCGGCTCGGGCCGTGACTTGAAGCTCTTCACCGGATCGTCCGGCGCCTCGACGTTCGGCAGCGGCTGGTCCACCGCGTCCTTGTCGTTCGCCCACAGGCCGGCGCCGACGGGATTGCCCTCGCACCGCACCCCGGGCTTCTTGTCCTCACCCTCGCGGGCGCCGCCCCAGGCGCGCTCCCAGACGAGCGGCATCTCGCGGAACGGCTCGGGCGAACCGAGGGACGGCCCGAGCAGGCCCTTCTTCCACACGCGGTCGCCCGTCACGAGCAGCGAGGCGGCGAGCGCACCGGCGCGCACCTTCACGGTCATCTGCGTCACCGCCTTGCCCCCCGGCGCGAACGCGCTGCCGCGGACGATCACGTCCGTGCCCGGCTTGAAGAGCGCGAAATCCGTCCCGGCGCTGATGCCCGACTCGCCGGGTTCGCCCGAGTACTCGTCGGCGAAGACGAGCGGCAGCGGCTCCGCGAGCTCGAGCTTGCCGCTCTTGCCCACCGCGAACGTGCCCTTGGCGACGCACACGATCACGTCCCCCCCGTCCGCGTCCGTCTGGATCACGGCGGTGGCGTCGTAGCGTGTCGCGTTGCGGATGCCGAACATGCGGGGCCTCGGAAGCGAACGGGTCAGTTCTGGGCGACGGCGGAGCCCTTGACGGTGATGTTTCCGCTGCCCTTGATGTTGATGTTGTTGCCCTTGATCTCGATGTCGCCGTTCTTCTTCAAGGTGATCGAGGCGCTGCCGCACTCGAGCTTGATCTCGTCACCCGCCTTGACCGAGAGCGACGAGCCCACCTCGATCGACGACGCGCCCTTCAGGTCCATCGAGTGGTCGCCGTCGACGGCGAGCGAGTCCGCGCCCTTCACGGTGACCGAATGCCCGCCCTTCACGTTCAGCGAATCGTCGCCGTCCACGGCGACGCCGCGGTTGCCGGTCACCGAGACGTTCTGCGCGCCGCTCACCGAGAGGGAGTCGTCCGCGCCGACGGTCGTGCTCTGCGCGGCCTCGAAGGCGTTCGAAACCGCGCCGGTCACCTTGATCGCCTGCGCGCCCGTCACGGTCAGGTTGAGCGAGCCGCCCACCGTCTCCGTGAGGTCGCCGCCGATCTTGATGGTCTCGTTCCCGGTCACGTCCACCGACTCGTTCGCGCCGACCTTGCGCGTGCGGTCGTTCTTCACTTCCATCGTCTCGTCGTGATCGACCACGTGCGTGTGGTCGTGGCCGATGCTCTGCGTGCGGTCGTTGAGGACGACGATGTTCCAGTCCTTCTGCGCGTGCAGGAACACTTCCTCGCTGCCCGCGGCGTCCTCGAAGCGCAGCTCGTTGAAGCCGTTGCCGCCCGGCGACGAGTACGTCTTGAGCGACGTGCGCGTCTTGTCGCCCGGCAGCGAGTAGCCGTACATCAGGCCGCCGTTGTACACGTGGCCGGTGACGAGCGGCTGGTCCGGATCGCCCTCGAGGAAGCTCACGATCACTTCGTTGCCGATGCGCGGAATGATCATGCCGCCGTAGCCGCTGCCCGACCACGCCTGGCTCACGCGCATCCAGCAGGACGACTTGTCGTCCTTCTGCCCGAGACGGTCCCAGTGGAACTGGACCTTCACCCGCCCGTGCTCGTCGCAGTGGATCTCCTCGCCGGCGGGGCCCGTGACGACCGCGGTCTGCGGGCCTTCGATGACGGCCTTCGGGGTGATCATCGGAGCGCGGTAGAGCACGCCCGACGGGATCGCCTCGAACTCCGCCTCGTACATGCGTTCGGCTTCTTCCTCCGATTCCTCCTCGAGCTCGGGCGCCACGGCGTCGGCACCGGCGGCCTGGCTCTGCCGGCCGACGTGCTTCACGCGCAGCACGAGGTACTCCTGGTTCACGTCGTCGCGCGGATGCTCCTCGAGCGTGAACTTGTGGCCGCTCGCGAGGCGGCGGCAGTCCCCTTCGCCGAGCAGCAGGTCGCGCTCGGCACGCAGGGACTCCATGCGCACCGTCGAGCGCTCGGCGCCGTGATCGGTGTCGCGGTAGCGCCCGGGGAAGTCGTAGATCTCGAGATCGGACTCGGCGTTGCCCTCGGCCTCGGACGCGAGGTTGAGGTCCACCTTCGTGAAGTTGTAGTCCGTGAGCACGACCTTTCCGGGGCGCATCGAGCGCGAATAGCGCGCGACGTTGATGCTCTCGACCTCGGACTGCAGACCCGAATCGCTCTCGCGGTAGACGACGTGCGGATCCCCGGGAATCGTCCCGTAGGCGCCGGTGTGGTCGGCGATCACGAGCTTGTGCCCCGAATCCGAATGCTCGAAGAAGTAGAACAGGCCGTCTTCTTCCATGAGCCGCGACACGAACGCGAAGTCCGACTCGCGGTACTGCACGCAGTACTCGCGCGGGTTGTGCGTGCCCTGCACGTCGATCGAGAAGTCGTCGCCCTCGGCGAGCCCGGCGTCCTCGAGCACTTTCTTGATCACGTCCGGCGTCGAGAGCTCCTGGTAGATGCAGCAGTCCTGCCGCAGCGAGAGCGTCCAGAACCGCGGCACGACCGTCGCGGTGTAGGTGGTCCGCTTCGGTCCCGTGCCCGTCTCCTCGAACCGGCCGACGATGCCGTGCACGAAGCGCGTCTCGTCACCGTCCGTGTGGATCGAGAGCTTCGCCGGCTTGCCGAGCGCGTCGTCGAACGCGAGCCCGGCGGCTTCGCACGACAGCTTCACCTCGAACTCGAACAGCTGGGACATGCCTTCCCGTCCCTCGAAGCCGAGGACGTGCAACTCGTCGGAAATGCCGTCGATCGCGAACTCGAAGAATGCGCTGCTGGCAGGGCTCATGGCTGACTCCTCAGTTCGCGGCCTCGACGAACTCGACCTGGAAGCTCTCGTCCCCGGCGACCGTCATGCGCACCGAGCCCGGCAGCGGACCCTGCGTCATGCGCTCGAGCAGCGCCGACGAAAGCAACGGAAGCAGGTTCTGGTTGATGATGTGGTCGATGTTGCGTGCACCGGTCTCGACTTCCGTGCAGCGGTTCGTGATGACCTCGATCATCTTCGGGTCGAACTCGAGCTTCATCTTGTGGCTGTCGCGGAGCCGGCCCTCGATCTTGCGCAGCTTGAGCTTGACGATGTCCGACAGGAACTCGGGCGCGAGCGTGAGGAACGGCACGATCTCCATGCGCGCGAGCAGCGCGGGCTTGAAGAACTCCGAGAGCGTCGGACGGATCGCGGCGACCAGCTCCTCGCGCGTCGGCTTCACGGGCGAGCTGCACATCTGCGTGATGACGTCCGTGGCGAGGTTGCTCGTGAGCAGCACGATCGTGTTCTTGAAGTCGATCACGCGGCCCTCGCCGTCGGCGAGCGTGCCCTTGTCGAACACCTGGTAGAACAGGTTGAGCAGGTCACGGTCGGCCTTCTCGACCTCGTCGAGCAGCACGACCGAGTACGGGCGCTGGCGCACGGCGTTCGTGAGCACGCCGCCCTCGCCGTAGCCGACGTAGCCGGCGCCGGTGCCGATGAGGCGCGAGGCGCTGTTGCGCTCCTGGAACTCCGACATGTTCACGACCGTGAGGAAGCGCTCGCCGCCGAACATGAGGTCGGCGACCGTCGTCGCGAGTTCGGTCTTGCCGACGCCCGACGGTCCGACGAACAGGAACACGCCGATCGGCGTCTGCGGGTTCTTGAGTCCCGCGCGCGCGGCACGCAGGCCGCGGTCCACCGCCTCGATGGCGTGGTCCTGGCCCTTCAGGCGCTCGGCGACGCGGTCCTTGAACTGCAGCGTGGCGGCCGCCTCGTCCTTCACCATCTTGCTCACCGGGATGCCGGTCCAGCTCTCGACGACCTGCCCCACGAGGCGGGCGTCCACGTCGAGCGGCACGAGCGGCGAATCGCCCTGCACCTCGTTCAGCTTCGCGAGCGCGGCGTCGAGTTCGGCCTGCGACGGCGCTTCGCCCTCGCCCTTCGCGGCCGCTTCGAGCCGCGCACGCAGCGCGAGCACTTCGTCCACGACGGCCTTCTCGCGCGCGTGGCGCTCGACGAGTTCGTTCTTCTGGCCGTCGAGCTTCGCGTACTCGGCGTCGAGCTCGGCGATGCGAGCCGCCTGATCGGCGCTGCCGCTCATGCGCGAGTCGCCCTGGAGCGCGAGGCGCTCCTTGTCGATCGCGTACATCCGGCGCTCGAGCTGGTCCACGGCCTCGGGCTTGGTCGCGCGCCCGATCTTCACGCGCGCGCTCGCCGTGTCGAGCAGGTCCACGGCCTTGTCGGGCAGCTGGCGGCCGGCGATGTACCGGCTCGACAGCTCGGCCGCCGCGACGACGGCCTCGTCGAGGATGCGCACGCCGTGCGCCTTCTCGTAGGTGTCGCGCAGGCCGCGCATCATGACGACCGCGTCGGCGGCCGAGGGTTCGTCGAGCTTCACGAGCTGGAAGCGGCGCTCGAGCGCGGGATCCTTCTCGAAGTACTTCTTGTACTCGGACCACGTCGTCGCGCGATCGTGCGCAGTTCGCCGCGCGCGAGCGCGGGCTTGAGCAGGTTCGCGGCGTCACCCGTTCCCGCGGCGCCACCGGCGCCGATGAGCGTGTGCGCTTCGTCGATGAACGTGATGACCGGCGTCGCCGAGGCCTTCACCTCCGCGATCACGTTCTTCAGCCGGTTCTCGAACTCGCCCTTCACGCTCGCGCCGGCCTGCAGCAGTCCGAGGTCGAGCGAGAGCAGCCGCACGTTCTTGAGGCTGTCGGGCACGTCGCCTTCGTGGATGCGCAGCGCGAGGCCTTCGACGACGGCGGTCTTGCCCACGCCCGGCTCGCCGACGCAGATCGGGTTGTTCTTCCGGCGGCGCGACAGGATGTCGATCATCTGCCGGATCTCGCGATCGCGGCCGAAGACGGGATCGATCTTGCCTTCCTTCGCCTTCGCGGTGAAGTCCACCATGAAGCGCGCGATCGCGGAGTCGCCCGCGGGAGCGCCGCCCGGGCCCGCGGCCGAGGCCGCGCCGCCGGAACCGCCCGCGCTCGGGAGCGCCGCGGCGATCTCGGCGTTCTCGCGCGAGGTCGCGGTGATCGCGTCCATGTCGCGCGCGAGTTCGTCCTGCCGCATCTGCTCGAAGAGCGACGTGAAGTCCTCGCGCGAATAGCGCTCGCTCTGCGCCGCGAACGTCGCGAGCAGCACGCCGGAACGGATCAGCGGATGGCCCATCTTGACCGAGGCGCCCATCCACGAATCGCGGATGATGCTCGTGATCATGTTGCTGAAGCCCGGACGGTCCGAGTTGCCCGTGCGCATGAGGTCGAGGTTCTTCTGCAGCATCCGCTGGAACACGACCTGCGAGATCTCGAAATGGCGGAGGATCGGCACCACGTCGGCCGCGGGATCTTCGAGCAGCTCGAGGAGCCAGTGCTCGACCGTGATCTCGTAGTGGCCGGCCGTCATGCACCGGCCCGCCGCCGCATTGAGCGTGTTGCGGAGCGTGGGATCCAGCTTGCGCATCAGGGACCTGAGGTCGATCTGCATGAATCGCTTCTCCCTTATGCCGCGCGGGTCGCGGCGGTTCTGGTGCTGCCGGTGCCGTCCGGAGCGGGCGCGCGGAAGCGGGAAACGCCCTCGCGCGTGTCGGTCGGCGAGATCCACGTGGTCTGGCCGAGGCGCTGGCCGCTCTCCGGCGACAACCGGGCGGCGGGACGCTGTTCGGCGTGCAGGTGCAGTTCGATGTCGAAGTCGAGCGGGTCGCGCACGTACAGGCGCACGAGCGCCGCGAGCTGTTCGAAGTGCTCGTTGCCGGGCAGGAACCCGTCGAACTCGGTGCGGTTCATCGGCCCGAGCGCGACGCGGAACTGCGAGCTCGCGTCCATGCGCGACGTGCCGATGCACGTGTCGCGGCCGAGCCCGGCGAGCGCGTCGTTCTTGCGCGGTGCGGTCTGCCGCGGCGCGGACAGGAACAGCTGCTGGTCCACCGGGATCGCCATGCGCCGCGGAATGCACGACGACACGCGCACGCCGACACCCGGGAAGCAGGCGCGCAGCAGCTCCTCGAGCCCCGTCGCCGAACGCGTGCGGCCCGCGAGCATGCCGAGGCCGCGCAGCAGGTGATCGAGCGACACGCCGGTCTCGGCGCGGCGCTGCGGCGACTCGAGTCCGGCGAGCGCGAGCACGCGACCGGTGAACTCGTCCGAGCCGTCGGGGCGGAAGCGCATCGCGTGGCGGTATTTTTCCCGCGCGCGGAACTGGAACGACAGCATGCGGTGCTCGAAGAGCGCGAGGAAGTCGCGCACGCGCCCGCCTTCCGGGTCCTGCGTCTCCCAGAGCACTTCCTGCACGTAGTGCAGCGGCAGCGGCGACGCCGTGCCGAGCAGGCCCATGAAGTTGACGATCGCGGTCGCGCGCGCCGTCCCGCCGGGACCGGCTTCCCATTCGACCGCCTCGACCTCCGACGCCGGGAACCCGAGCGACGGGTTCGAGCGGAAGAACACGCGCTCGGCCGCCGGGTCGGAGCCTTCGCCGGGACGCTGCTCGGGCTGCGTGCTCTCGATCAGCTCGCGGACGAGCGGATGGAACTCGTAGCTGCGAGCCGGCTGGCGCGTCGCGTCGGTCACGCGCGCTCCCGCCCGAGCCGCGCCGGCCATTCGAGCGGCAGGCGCCCCTCGTCGTAGCGCACGCGCAGCTGCGTGAACGTGTTGATGCCCGCCTGCCCGGCGAGGAACTCGTCGAGCACGCTGCCAAACAGAAACAACTGGCCGATGCCTTCGAACGGATCGGGGTCCACGTCCACGGTGACGCGCGTGCCGCGGATCATGCCGCCGCCGTAGAGGCGGTCGGCGGGCACGGGCGTGACGCCGCGGATGCCGCGGATGCGGCGCTGGATGTCGCGCGTCGCGCGCTCGTCCTGGCCGCCCATGACGAAGCCCTTCTCGGAGCGGCCCGGCGCGCCGGCGTTGATCGCGGCCATGAGCTCGAGCATCGCCTTGAGCGCGTCGGCGGACTGGAACGCCTGGTGGCCCGCGCTGAGCAGCGACAGCAGCCGCCACAGCATGCCGATGCGCACCGGCGGCTCGACCTGCGGCGTCGGCTTGGTGATGTTCTCGAACGTCGCGACCGTCGGGCTCGTGTCCGAGGTGCCCTTGAGCGTGCCCACGTCGAGCGCGCCCGCGGCGCGGCCGTTCGTGCACATGAGTTCGAACGAGGCGACGCCCTCGAGCGCTGCGCGCGCGCGGCCGTCGGGCTGCACGACCGTGACCCACGTCTGGAAGCTCTCGTGGTCGGCGGCGAGCTGGCGGCGCGCGGTGAAGTACGCGAAGGCCTCGCGGAACACGTCGGGCGCGAACGAGTAGAACCACGGCACCGGCCGTTCGACGCGGTCGGCGGCACGGAGCGTCATGCTCTCGATCCAGCCGATGTCGAGCCGCGACTGGTCGCGGCCCTGCGGCCGCACCGGCCAGCTCGACTTGGTGCCGTCGAGCGTGACGGGCTCGCTCACGTGCGGGAACAGGTTCACGACCGGCGAGCAGAACAGCCGGATGTCGCCCTTGCCGACGCGCATCGCCTGCGAGGGCTCCGTGTCGAACACGATGCGCACCGTGAAGCGCGACTTCACCTGCGCGCCGGCGAGCTTCTCGAGGCCGACGAGGTCCACGAACCCGAACTTCTGCGGGAAGACGAAATACTCCTGCAGCAGCCGGTACCCGGCGGGCACGCCGTCGGGATACGGCAGCACCGCGTCCTCGCGCGCGAACCCGACGGGCTCGATCGTCAGCGCGACGGGCGTGTCGTCCTGGTCCCCCCACGCGGTCGCGTCCTTCACGTGACGATGCAGGTGGTGGTAGAGCAGCCGCGAGTGGCGCGAGTCCTCGTGCAGGAACAGCCGCAGCGAGTCGAGCGTCAACGCGTCGAACTTGGCGCCGCCCGTGAGCGCGAACTGCAGCACGAGGCTGCTCTCGCCGGACTTCGTCACTTCGAGCGCGGATGATTCGAGCTCGAGCGGATGCAGCACGACGTCCCAGCACGTGCGGAAGCGGAACTTGAGCGCGGCCGCCGCGTCGTCGCTGCACACCTGCGCGCCGCGCGGAACCTTGACCGAGCCGCGCACCGCGCCGGGCTTCGGCTTGAACTGTTCGATCGCGAGCGAGGGCACGGGCCGCAGGAAGTTCGGCCACATGAGCTGGAAGAGTCCGTGCGTGAGCTCGGGGAAATCGTCGTCGAGCGTCTGCCGCACCTGGGCCGCGAGGAACGCGAAGCCCTCGAGCAGGCGCTCGACGTCGGGATCCTGTCCCGGCTCGACGAGGTGGGCGGCTTCCTGGTGGGAAGCGCCGAACTCCTGCGCGAGGCGGCGGATGTAGTCGAGCTCTTCGTCGTAGTAGGAGGAACGCACGTCGTCAGTCCTTCACCGCGAGCCGGCCGCTCTCGTCGAGGCGCGTTTCGAAACGCACGCGCGACTTGCGGCCGCCGGTCACGAGATCGGCGAGGATCTCGAACCGGAGGAACGTCGGGTCGTTGTCGTTCTTGGGTGCCACCTTCACGCGCACGTTCGCGAGGCGCGGCTCGAACGCCGTGATGGACGCCTGCACCTCCGCGCACATCGTGCGCAGGCCGTCGGCGCCGCTCGTCATCACGTCCTCGAGACTGGGAATGCCGTACTCGGGCCGGATGCACGCGGAGCCGTGACGCGAGTTCAGCAGCCGCTCGAGATTGCGCAGCACCGACCTCGTGAGCCGGCCGTGATCGGTCTCCACCGAGCGGCGGTCTTCGAGTTCGGGATGGCGCAGCCGGTCGAGCAGGCTGAGTTCACGCGGCATGGATCGGGGCCTCCGGAGAAGGAAGGCCGCGGGGCACGCGCCCCGCGGCCCTCGGCGTGCTACTGGCTCGCGTCCCAGGTGTCCTGGTACTCGATGCCGCCGTCCGTGTAGGTCCACGTGATCGTGTGGAACACGAACGTGATCTCTTCCTGCGCCGGCTCCGTGCTGCGCGCCGGAACGAGCGAGTCGGGGTTGAACATGCGCTGGCTCGCGACGCGGCCCTTGGCGATCTTGACCGTGTAGAACTGCTCGGTCGTACCGTCGCCGGTCGGACGCGGACGGAAGAACTTGAACACGCCCTCGATGACCTCGTTCAGCACGAGCGCCTTCGCGATCATCGGCGAGCTCTTGTCGATGCGCTTGCGGATCAGCACCGGCTGGTGCTGGCGACGGCCCGTCGCACGGCTCGAACCGGCCTCGCGCGCCGTGACGGCGCCGGACTCGTAGTAGAGGCACTCGATCGAGTTCTCGCGGCCGAGCGAAGTCTGCGTGCTCTCACCCTGGATGTCCGTGCCGTTCGCCTTGAGGTACAGATGTACGGTTTCCGCCATCGTGCATGGCCTCCGTGGGTGACGGGAGTTGCGAGGGCACGGAGCGCGTCACCCGACGCTCACCGGACGGACGTACACGCCGTCCTCCGTGCCCTCGTGATGGACTCTGCTTAGGAAGCCTTCTTGTCCAGCTTGCCGACGAGCGACAGCGTGAAGTCGGCGCCTTCGTACTTCATGTGCGGCATGACCTTCAGCGCGACGCGGTACCAGCCGACCTCGCCCGGGACCTCTTCCACCGTGATCTCCGCCTTCTTCAGCGGCTTGGTGGCGAGCGTCTCGTCGGACGGGTTGTCCATGACCGTCACGTACTGGTTGATCCAGTCCGTGAGTTCGCGCGTGAGCTTGTCCACCGACATGTTCTTGCCGATGGCTTCGCGCTGGATGACCTTGATGTAGTGCGCGAGGCGCGAGATCACGAAGATGTACGGCAGGCGCGTCGCGAGCTTGAAGTTCGCCTCGGCCTGCTTGCCCTTCGCGCTCGTGCCGAAGTACTGCGGCTTCTGCGCCGAGTTCGCCGCGAAGAACGCCGCGTTGTCGGAGCCCTTGCGCCAGCTGAGCGACATGAAGCCGAGATCCGACAGCGACAGGTCGAGCGCGTCGCCGATCTGCACTTCGGTCGGGATCTTCATGGTGTCCGCGCCGCCCGACTTGAAGACGTGCACGGGCAGCTCCTCGACCGCACCACCGCCCTGCGGGCCGATGATGTTCGCGCACCAGCGGTACTTCGCGAACGCATCGGTGAGGCGGCTCGCCATCGCGAACGCCGTGTTGCCCCACAGGTACTGGTCGTGCGAACCCGAGACGGTCTCTTCGTAGGCGAACTCCTTCACCGGCACCGTCTCCGCGCCGTACGGCAGGCGGAGCAGGTAGCGCGGGCAGGTCATGCCGACGTAGCGGGCGTCCTCGGAATCACGGAACGAGCGCCAGCGCGCGTACTGCGGGCCTTCGAACGTGGAGCGCACGTCCTTGATCGCCGCGAGCTCCTCGTACGAGTTCACGCCGAACATCTTCGGGCTCGTGCCCGTGAGGAACGGCGCGTGCGCCATCGCCGCGACGCTCGCGCAGTAGGACAGCAGCTTCACGTCCTGCGGAGCGGCCGAGAACTCGTAGTTGCCGACGATCGCGCCGACGGGCTCGCCGCCGAACACGCCGTAGCCGGAGTCGTACACGTGCTTGTACATGCCCGTGCGCGTGATTTCCGGCTCGTCCTCGAAGTCCGCGAGCAGGTCGTCCTTCGACGCGTTCACGAACTCGATCTTGATGTTCTCCTTGAAGTTCGTGCGGTCGATCAGGAAGAAGAGCGAGCGCCACGCCGACTCGAGCTTCTGCACGTCGGGGTGGTGCAGCACCTCGTCCACCTGGGCGCTGATCTTCTTGTCCATCTCGGCCACCAGCTCGGTGAGCAGCGCGGCGTTCACCTTCACGCCGGGGCGCCCGAGCAGCTGGCGCATGAGCTCACGAAGACCGGTGCTGGCCACCTCGTGGCCTTCCTCGCCGGGCTTCACCGACATGCTGCCGGCGAGCTCGTCGAGCAGGTCGAAGGAGGCTTCGGCCGCGGCCGGCGCCTGCGCTTCCTGCTGCTGTCCTTCCATCTCGTCTGCCATGTACTACCTCCTGGATTCCGGTGCGGTCGACGGGAAAAGATCGCGTGTGCGCGGGCGTCAGCCTTCGTTGCCCAGGACGGCCATGAGCTTCTCGCGCATCGCCGGGTCCGCCACCATCGATTCGATCTTCTTGCGGAAGTCCGCCTTGTTCAGGTCACCCTTGAGCGACATGAGCGCCTCACGCAGTTCCATGAGCTTCGCGAGCTCCGGCACCTGGTGCGCGATCTGGCCCGGCGTGAAGTCCTTCAGCGAGTCGAACTTCAGGTTCACGGCCAGCTGCGAGTCGGGGTCGTTCGTGAGCTTGTCCTTCACGGTGACCTTCGCCTCGAGCTTCTGCTGGCTCATGACCTCGTGGAAGTTGTCCTTGTTGATGGACGTCGCCTTGCGGTCCGCCAGCGGCGTGCTGTCGGCCTTGCCGGTGAAGTCGCCCATCACGAGCATCTTCAGGGGCAGTTCGATTTCCTTCTGCGCGCCACCCGTGTCGGCCTTGTAGCGGATGTTGATTCGGGACTTCGGTCCGACCGATCCGTCTTTCGCCATGGGTTCTCTCCTTTCCTACTGGTGAAACTTCGCCCGTGCAGTCCTCAACCCTGCGCGGGACGTGCGTAATCGAGTGCAGCAGCCGCATCGAGTCGCGCCAGGCGCTTGAGCAGCTCGCGCGACCGCTGGTGTTCCTCCGGATTCATCTGGGTCGGCGGGAGCGCCTTCTGGCGCGCCCACAACAGCAGGCGCAGCATCTGCGCCGACAACTCGGGGTCCCACATCTCGAGCCGGGTCGCCTGCAGTTCGTCCTGCAGCGCCTCGAGCTGCGCGAGCGCGACGTCCGGGCGGCCGGCGTCCGCGCACACCTCGGCGACGGCGATCTTCCACGCCGCGCGTTCGCGCGCCCGCGTGGCGCGCGCCGCTCCCGCCTCGAGCACGCGCACGGCGTCGCCCACCGCGCCCGTCGCGGCGAGTTCGGCCGCCTGCGTCTTCGCCTCGGCGAGCCCTTCGAACGTCGGGCTGTCGGGCGTCACTTCGGTCGGCGCGCTCGCCGAGCTCGAGGACTTCGCGCCGCCCGCGGGAGCCGCGGCGAGCACGACGTCCTTGATCCACGCCGCCGCCGGCGCGCTCGCGAGCGGCTGGCCGGTCGCGAACGACAAGGTCGGCAGGTCGGGGCAGCGCAGCAGCAGCGCCTTCACCTCGGCGGCGACCGCGTCGGCCGCCTGCAGGTGCGACGGCCCCATGCCCTTCAGCGCGGTCCACGCCCAGAAGTGCAGGTCGAGCCAGAAGACCGACATGTGCAGCCGGCCCTCGGTGTCCTCGAGCACGCCCGCCCACGCCTGCGAGGCGAGCTTGGCCTCGACGCGCGCGGCCATGTCGGCCGGCTGCGGCGGCGGGATGCTCGTCTGCCCGCCGTTGGAGGGCGGCGACTGCTTCACCGTCATCCACGCCGCGATGCGCGGCAGGCGGTACGCGAGCGGGTCCTTCGAATCGGCGAGGCGCCGGAACTCGGCGAGGTTGCGCAGCACGGGCTTGATCGCGTTGGCGGCGTTGTCCCAGTCGTCGGCGTTCGAGATGCTGCCCGGCAGCGACACGCCGGACGACGGCGAGGACGAGAACGACTGCGCGGCCGGGGCCGCGCTCGCCGGAGCCGCCGACGGCGCGGGCTCGGGCGGCGCCTCGGCCTCGGCCGGCGCCATCTGCTCGAGCACCGTGAAGAACTCGCGGCGCAGCTCGGAGAACAGCCCGCTCGCGCCCTCGAGCTTCTCGGTCGCGAGCGAATCGAGCTCGTCCATCACCGCCATGGCGCGTTCGACGTTCTCTCGCGTGGCGCCCGACGTGCCGCGCGCGAGCACGCGCTTCGCGCCGCGGTCGCCGAGGAACTGCAGCGCCGCCTGGCGGCCGCGCGGACGCTCGGGATAGAGCGTCTCCCACCACGTGCCGCACAGGTCGCGGATCACCTGCATGCAGTCGGCGAACGAGTCGTAGCCGTACTTCTCGAACAGCGCGATCGCGAGGTACGCCGAGACGAGGATGTCCTTCGACTTGTTCGTGAGCAGGTC
>JBGANH010000105.1:0-12990 GCA_044222365.1 Candidatus Eiseniibacteriota bacterium | reverse complement strand
TCGACAAGTACGGCAAGCTCGGTGACGCGAACCCGCGATCACCAAGGTGAAGGACGTGCCGAACGACCCGAGGGCGGGCTCGTGAAGGTGTCTTGGAACGTCGTACCTCGACGCCGATCCCACGTACGGCATCTTCGAGTACCGCGTCTTCCGCAGCGTCCCCGGGCTCGATCGCGGGGCTCGCGGCGAAGCGCGCGACTACGACGGACTCCGACGTCGCGGCGGCGACGAGCGCTGCGTGACGCCGAACGCCGCGACCGCGACGGCGTGGGAGTACGTCGGGTCGCAGGCGGCCGAGGCGGTGGACAGCTACAGCCGTGTCTGCTCGACCACGAGCGACTCCATCGGCGGCAGCAATCCGCGCACGTACTTCATGGTCGAGGCACGCTCGAGCACGGCGGCGTCCGCGCAGCGCTGGTTCTCGCTCCCCGACTCGGGCTACTCGGTGGACAACCTCGGCCCCGCGGCGCCGCGCCGCTCACGGGCCAGTACCTCGCGGGAACGACCGCCTGCACTGGAATCGAACGCTGAGGCCGGCCTCGCCGGCTATCGCATCTATCGCGGCGCCACCGCGGCGTTCACGCCGTCGGCGGCGAACATGGTCGAAGCGGTCGCGGACACGGGTTACGCCGACGCGGCGGGCTCGGCCTACGTCTACAAGGTCACGGCGGTGGACGTGCACGGCAACGAGTCGCCGGTCGCGACGCTGATCCCGTCGGGCACGCTCGGCGCGTGGACGGCGGCGCCGCGAACGCCACGCTCGAGTTTGCCGCGCCGCAGCCGAACCCGGCGCGCGGTGCGACGACGCTGCGCTGGTCGCTCACGCGCCGCGGACCAGTGAAACTCGCGCTCTACGACGCGGCCGGCCGTCGCGTGAGCACGATCGCGAACGGCGTCATGAATGCGGGCATGCACGACCACGCTTGAGTTGCGTGACGGCGCGGGCCGCGAACTGCCCGCCGGGCTCTACCTCGCGCGCTTCGAAGCCGAAGGCCGCGTGATTTCGCCGGAAGTCGTCGCCGTTCGCTGAAACCCCACGCACCCCCGAATGCTGCAAAGAAGCGCCGCGCCCGCCGGGACATCGGCGGGCGCGGCGTGGTTCGGTGCGTGCGGCACCGGCAGCGAGCGTGAGGCCCGCTACTTCTTCTTCGACCACTGCTGGATCAGGTTCTCGAGATTCTTCCGGTTGCCCTCGTCCGGCGCCTGCGCGATGGCCTTGCGCGCGTAGGCGATCGCCTGCGCGTTGTTGCCGTCGATCGCGGCCGCCCGCGCGAGGCCGACGTTGACCGGCCACTGGTTCGGGAAGCGCTTCGCGTTCGCGAGGTAGATGCGCTTCGCCCCCGCGTTGTCACCGGCCTGCTGCAACTGGCGCGCGTACATGTGCACCTGCCCGGGATTGGCGTCACCCGCGGCGAGCGCACGCTCGAACGTCGCACCGGCCTCGGCCGACTGGCCGTTCGCCACCTGCAGCTGGGCGAGCGTGGACAGCGTGAGGAAGTTCGCCGTACCGGCGAACGGATCGTCGATCGAACGCTGCGCCCACGCGAGCCCGTCCTTCAGGTACTTCTTCTGCCAAGACAGAACTGCGCCGCACGCTGGTAGGTCTGCCACTGGAACGCCTGCGCGTTGCGGAATTCGTCGCGCAGGTTGGCCACGTAGATCCCGACCCAGTCGTCGACCGAGATCTGCATCGGCACGCGCAGGTTCTCCCACTCGAGCGCGACGGTCGCGTGGTCGTTGCCGCGCTCGACGAACTCGTAGGTGAGCCACTCGCGGTACTCGCACGCCTCGGGCTTCACCTTCACGCGCAGCTGGTCCTTGGCCGGGTCGTACCAGAAGCTGCCCCAGGCCTTCGTGTCCTTCGAGAAGATCACCGTCCACTCGTCCTTGCCGGGGATGAAGTGCAGGCCGTACGAGCCCGCGGGCAGCGACTGACCTTCAGCGATCTTCACGTCGTGCGAGGTGGTGAACACGGTGTTCTCGTTGGCGCCGCCGCGCCACGGGCATTCCTTGCAGTCGTTGTAGCCGAGGTCGGACAGGCCGTAGGGCACGAGTTCGCCCCAGATGTGCCCCTTGCGATCGGCGCCGTCGGGGCCGTGCACGTCGGGACTGTTGTAGTCCACCGACAGCTGCACGAGTCCCATGGACTGCGTGACGGTCGAGTGCGGGTTGTCGCCGCACGGCGGCAGCGTGACGTCCTTGGCGACGGCGGCGGTGGCCGCGGCGATCAAGCAGGCGGCGGCGAGTGAGACGGAAAGCAAGTGCGGCGCGGCATGGGAGCGCTCCTCGAGTGGGACCCGGTCGGGGTCGAACTGCGCGCACCATGCGAGCGGCCCCGCACGCGGACAAGCGCGCGCGGCGACCAGCGCCGCGAGCCGCGCCGAGCGCGGGTCTCACCCGGGAGCAAAGAAGCGGGCGGGCGCCCCCGGCGCGCCGCCTTCCGTTCACTGCATCCGGACGATCCGCACGCTCTCGCGCCGGCCGCCGGATTCGAAGGAGGCGAAGTACAGGCCCGGGCCCACGGGCGAGCCGCTCGCGTCACGGCCGTTCCACACCTGCTCGTGGCGACCCGCGCCGAACGCACCGTCGGCGATCCGCGCGACGAGGCGGCCCTGCGCGTCGTGTACGCTCAGCCGGGCCGTGCCTCCGGTGGCCATCGTGAACGCGAGACGCACGTCCCCGCGCGCCGGGTTCGGCCAGGGCTGCGCGAGCGCCACGTGCGCCGGCGCGGCGTCATCCACCGCGAGCGCGTCCGGCACCGGAACCAGCACGACCGCGTGCATGGTGCCGCCGTGCAGCGCGGTGCCGGCGATCCAGCCGTCCGCGTTCATGTCCACGACGGTCTTCATCGCCCAGCCCGCGCCGGAGGCGTCGAGGCGAGCGTCGAGTTCGTGGATCTCGCCGCTCACCCACATCACGAGCCGCTGCGAGGTGATCACGCTCGGGAACGGCACGTAGTCCACGACGTACGACTCGCCGAGCACGATCGTGCCGTCGGCGTTCACGACCCACGCACGTCCGCCGTTGTCCCCCGGCCAGATGGGCAGCATGCTCGGGGTGTGCGAGGTGTCGCGCGACCACACGGTCGGGCGGTCCATGCCGTACACGTACATCGTGTAGCCCACCGCATCGCCCAGGTCGTTCATGTCGCCCGGCATGCTCTGGATCGAGTTCGGGAGCGGCTCGAGGATGGCCGGGGTGTGGGCCGCGTCGTTGTTCCAGATCACGGCGCGGTCGCCGTCGAACCAGAGGTTCATGCGGCCGAAGACGCGTCCGGATTCGTCCACCTGCGCCGCCTCCGCCCAGCCGACCTGCGCGTACTGCGTGGGAAGCGGCAGGAACGTGCGGTCGAAGCGGCCGGGCGAACCGGGACGTTCGCTCCAGATCGCCGCGTCCCAGCCACCGCCGCCGCCGCTCTTCGTGATCATGCCGCAGATGAGCCCGGCGTCGTTGACGTCGAACGCGTACACGTTCGCGTTGCCGTCCCCTCCGCGGTCGAGGTCGATGACGTCGCCGCCGCGCCACAGGATCGGCCGCGGCTGCGGGTCCGCCGTGTTGCTGAAGCCCACGACCCAACCCGCGGCGTTCATGCCGCTGGCGACCGCCGACGTGTAGCCGGCGAGGCCGGCGAAGTCGTCCATGGACTGCACCGCTCCGTCCGCCGCGAGGTTCCAGCGCACGGCGTGACTCGCCGCGGGGCCGAGCATGGCGCAGTGGCCGAGCACCGAGTGTCCCGGACCGAATGCGGTCGGCGTGGCGGTGAGGCCGCCGGGCAGCATGCCGAGGTCCACGATGCGGTAGGTCGGAACACCGGCGACGCCGAGCGCGGGCTGCGCGAGGGCGACGCCCAGCGAGAGTGCGGTGACGATGCGACGGAGAGTCATGAAGAGCCTCGAGTAGTTCGTGGCGAGGGCCCGCGACGGGCCTGCGTGCCGTTCCTTCCCACAGGTGTGTGCCACCACACTCTTGATACACGCGGATTCACCGGAGAGATGGCGGCCGGACCGGCGTCGCGGTCCTGCCTCGCTGAACGCCGCGCAAGACTTGACCTGCATCAGGAGGACGATGCGCCCCACCTGTGGAGCGACAGGCGCACACTGCGGACGGGTTTTTCCGTCTCACGATCTCGACGAGGCCCTCATGCATCCCCACATGCTGCTCCGCGCCGCGCTGGTCACGGCCTGCTTCGCCCTCGCGCTCCCCGTTCATGCGCAGTCTCCCCAGGTCGGCGATCTCGGTCTGCTGCCGGGCGACGATGCGATCGCCTCGGCGACCAGTTCGCAGCAGGAGCACGCCGTCGCGCGCGGCGGCTCGCAGTACCTGGTCGTGTGGACCGACTACCGCGGCAGCGCCGCGCAGAGCGACGCCGCGCAATCCGGCGGCGACCTGTTCGGCATCCGCCTCGATTCCGACGGCACGCCCGTGGACGCCGCGCCGTTCCTGGTCGCCGGCGGCATGGGCCTGCAGCGCCAGCCGAAGGTCGCGTGGAACGGCAGCGCGTGGCTCGTGCTCTACATTTCGCAGGATCCCGTCGGCGGCTACTACGAGGACCAGCTGCGCGCGGTGCGCGTCTCCGCGGCCGGCGTGGTGCTCGACGCGACACCGATCACGTTCCCTCCCACGCAGTACACGCCCAACACCATCGGGCTCACGCTCGCGGGCCTGAACGGTCAGTGGCTCGTGACGCGCTGCCTCTATCACGCGGACGGCTACGGCACCTACCTCGCCGGCGAGCGCGTCTCCGGCGCGGGCGCACTGCTCGACGCGACGCCGCGCGTGCTCGTGGACTGGATCTACGGCGCGACCGTGGCGCTCACGGCGAACGGCGAATACCTCGTCGCAGGCCCCGACTGGAACAACGCCGCCACGTTCAAGGCGCGCCGCGTGGATGCGAGCGGCACGCCCATCGGCGCCGCGTTCGCCGTTCCCAGCCTGACGATCGGGAGCAGCGGCAGCGAGTACTACGTCACGTGGGTGAAGAACTACACCGACCTCGCGGGCTCGCGCATGAACGCGAACGGCGTGCTCACGACGCCGGCGGGCACGACGCTCGTCCCGGGGTTCGGCAGCTACAGCGGCGCGGCGCTCGCGCACGACGGCACGCAGTGGTGGCTCGAGTGGGGCGCGGCCGACCAGTTGCACACCGTGCGCATCAGTGCGGCCGGCACGGCGCTCGACGCGGGTGGCGGCCCGCTGCTGCCGATCACGATCGGCGGCACGTCGAACCAGGCGTACGCCCCCGTGCTCGTGTCGCGGGCGGGCGGCGGTGTGCACTTGCTCTGGTACGACTCGCGGGTGGCGATGGGTTACGACGCGAACGTCTACGCTCTGCCGATCGCGGCGAACAACACGGCCGGCACCGAGCGTTGCGTGTCCACCGCGCGGCGCAACCAGCGCACGCCGGATTTCGCGGGCGGTCCCTCCGGCCGCTCGGCCGTGGTGTTCGTGAGCGAGGCGGCGAACGACGCACGCGTGCTGCTGCACCTGCTCGACGCTTCGGGAAGGCCGCTCGAGAACGCCCCGATCGAGGTCGCGAGCGGCACGGCGATCGGCCGCGCGAGCGTGGCGTGGAACGGCTCGATCTACCTCGTGACGTGGAACGGCGGTTCGAGCGGCGACCCGGCCGTGCAGGTCAAGGCGCGCCGCGTGAACGCCGACGGCTCGTTCGTGGACGCGGCCCCGTTCGACGTCATGCCCGGGTTCTCTCCGGACGTCGAGGCCCTCGGCGACGACTTCCTGATCGCGGCCTCCCGCGTGCACACCTACCCGCAGTACATCTACGCGTGGATGCGCATCGTGGACGGCCCGACGGGTTCGTTCGTGAACGCGGCCACGCTGATCGGCGGCAACTACGTGTCGTCCGGACCGCGCGTGAAGCAGGACGGCACGCGCTGGGTGGTGACCTACCACAGCCACTGGTCGCACAACGATTCGCGCTCGGACGTGGTGTACCAGTTCGTGCAGCCGAACGGATCTTTCACCTCGCCGCTCAATCCCTCGACGACCTCCGGTGACGGCGGCACGCCGGACGTGGCGTTCTCGGGCTCGAAGTACCTGTTCGTCTGGCGCAACAACACGCTCGCGAACGCGAACAACTTCATCGCGGGCCGGCTCATGAACGGCGACGGAACCTTCGCCGGCCCCAAGTTCACGATCGCGGAGGCCACGGGCCGCCAGTTGCGGCCGGCGGTCGCGTGGGACGGCGAGCAGTTCGTGGTCGCGTGGGAGGACCAACGCAATCAGGGCGCCTTCTTCGACGAACGGACCGACGTGTACGGCGCGCGCGTCTCCGAGGCGGGCGTGTTGCTCGACCCGAACGGGTTCGCGATTCACGCGGGGCCCGAGGGCGACGCGACGCCGGCGTTGATCGCGCATCCCGGCGGCGCGACGTTCGTCGCCATGGCGCGGTTCGAGACGACGGCGCCGCTCGATGCCTGGCGCATCGGCCTGACCTCGCTCGTGAACGCCTCGGCGCTCGACGTGGATGACTCCGCGCCGGTGCGTGCGGAACTCTCGGCCAGCGCCCCGAATCCGTTCCGCGCGGGCACGACGATCGCTTACCGGCTGGCCCGCACGGAAGCCGTCGCGCTGACGATCCACGACCTGCAGGGCCGTCTCGTGCGCACGCTCGAGCGCGGCTCGGTGCTCCGTGCGGGCGCGCACTCGGCCGCGTGGGACGGTACCGACGACTCCGGCGCGCGGGTCGCCCCGGGCGTGTACCTCTCGCGGCTGAGCACGCCGAGCTTCACGCGGTCCCGCCGCGTGGTCGCGCTGGAGCGCTGACCGCCGCCGGGCCGGCTCACTCGTGCCCGCCGCCTCCCGAGCGGCGGGCGGAACGTTCGGGTGAGCGAGCCTCGCGGCTTGCGGTGAATCGCGCGTCCTCGTGACCTATGATGCCCGCCATGTCACGACGACCGCACCTGCTTTCCAAGTCGCGCTTCACGGCCGGGCTGCAGTGCCCGCGCCTGCTCTGGTGGCGGACGCACGAACCGGACGCGCCCGAACTCGTGCCCGACGCCGGCACGCAGGCGATCTTCGACACCGGCACGCTCGTCGGGGAGGTCGCGCGCGACCAGGTGCCCGGCGGCACGCTGATCGACCTTCCGTACGACGACTTCGCCGGCAAGCTCGCCGCCACGAAGGCCGCGCTCGCCACGGCCACGCCCGCGATCTACGAAGCTTCGGTTTCCGCCGACGGCGTGTTCGTCGCCGTGGACATCCTCGAGCGCGACGGGAAGGGCTGGCGCGTGGTCGAGGTGAAGTCGTCCACGAGCGTGAAGCCCCAGCACGTGCCCGACGCCGCGATCCAGGTGCATGCGCTGCGCGCCGCGGGGCTGAAGGTCACGGGCGCCGAGATCATGGTGCTCAACTCCGCGTGCCGCTATCCCGACCTCTCGAACCTCTTCCGCCGCGAGGACGTCACCGATGCGGTCGAGGCGTCGCTGCCCGCGGTCGCGGCCGAGGTGAAGTCGCAGCTCGCCGTGCTCGCGGGACCGCTTCCCGACGCGGAGATCGGTCCGCGCTGCAACGCTCCGTACGAATGCCCGTTCAAGTCCCGCTGCTGGGAAGCCGTGCCGGAGCATCACGTGAGCACGCTCTACTACCAGAGCGCGCACGCGCAGAAGTACCTCGACCAGGGTTGGGTGACGATCTTCGACCTGCCCGACGGGTCGGTGAAGAACGCGACCGCGGACCGGCAGCGCCGTGCCGTGCAGGCCGGGCGCATGCTGGTCGAAGGCGATCTCGCCGGCGCGATGCGCCGCTTCCCCGCGCCGCTCGCCTACTTCGATTTCGAGACCGTGATGCCGGCGATCCCCGTGTGGAACGGCTGCGGGCCGTACACGCAGGTGCCCGTGCAGTTCAGCTGCCACGTCGAGGACGAGGCCGGGACGCTCACCCATCACGAGTGGGTGCCGGACGGTCCGGGCGACCCGCGCGCGGAGATCGCCGACCGCGTCGTCGAAGCCTGCCGCGGCGCGGCGTGCGTCGTGGCGTACAACGCGTCGTTCGAGAAGCGCGCGCTCGAGCATCTCGCCGAGGCCGTGCCGTTCCGCGCCGCCGAGCTGCGCGACGTGATCGCCCGCATGGTGGACCTGCTCCCCGTGGTGCGCGACCACGTGTATCACCCGGACTTCGGCGGCAGCTTCTCGATCAAGTCCGTGCTGCCCGCGCTCGTACCGGAGTTCTCGTACGAGGGGCTCGACGTCGCGAAGGGCGACGACGCCGCGAACGTGCTCGCCACGCTGCTTTTCGCCCCGGAGACACTGACGCCGCTCGAGCGCTCGGCGCGCCGCGAGGCGCTGCTCGAGTACTGCAAGCTCGACACGCTGGCGATGGTGAAGATCCTGCACCGGCTGCGGGAGCTCGCCGCCGGCGCAGGATCCTGATGCACGAACTCACCGGTACAGCGTCTTGATCCGTCCCCACGTCGTGGGCTTCGCCTCGGTCGGCAGCGTCGCGGGGCGGAACTCGAGGTCCACGATCTTGTCGAGCGAGTTCGTGGCGAGAAACGCCGGGTTCAGTTCGGCGAACGTGACCGGATCGAACTCGTGCACCTGCGCCGTCACGCCGTCGATGATGAGCACGTGGCCGTTCACCGGGCTGAGGTCGATGCCGTGCGGGCGCATCCAGCCGGTGCCCGCGAACGTGCCGAGATGGTTGTGCACGGGCGTGGAGTCGAATCGGTAGCAGACGTTGCTGCCCATCACGGTCACGAGGATCTCACCGCTCGGCAGAAACGCGATGTCGTTGCATCGGTCGCCGATGACCGGCATCGTCCACGAGCCGAGGATCGCACCCGTCGTGGGATGAAGTTCGTACACCGTGCTGTTGCCGTAGCCGCACACGTACAGGTTGCCGTTCGGCCCGTAGCGCATGTCGGAGGGCAGCGTCAGCGCGGGCAGGTTCGCGAACACGCCGATGGGCGCTCCGGTGACTCCGTCGAACTCGACGACCTTGTCGGCGCTGCTGAGCGTGGCGAGCACGTTGCCGTTGGGCCGATAGAGCGCCGACCACATCCAGCCGCCGCCCGGGTTGTAGGTCTTCACGAACGCGCCCGTGGTCGCGTCGAACTCGTTCACGCCGCCGCCGAAGTGCCCGACGAGGACGCGGTTGTTCATCGTGCCGAAATGAATCGCGAGCTGGCCCGCGGCCGGCGCGACCGACGTCGCGTGCGGACCGATGGACGCGCCGGTGGTGCCGACGTAGGCGCGCACGACGTTCGAGGCGTCGCTCGTCACGTAGAGATCGCCGACGGAGCCGACGGCGAAGGCGGGCGCGCCGAGGACGACGCCGAGCGCGAGCGAGAACAGCGGGGTGAGCAGGAGTCGACGACGGATCATGAGGCGGCCTCCGAGTGTGGGGGGTCGGGAACCGCGGGTGCGGCCCCTTACGACGACACGGATGGCCCGCACGGTGCGCGAGCTGGCGAAAGGCTACCGGAAGCCGCGCCCGGAGCCACGTCAATTACGCGCGGCCGGGCCGCCCGAGGGCGCCCGGCCGCACGTGGGAACCTGCCCGTCCCTCAGTCCGCCAGCGTCGAGAGGTCGCCCGGGTCCTCGCCCATCTCGACGGCCTTCAGGTAGCGGCGCACGATCTTGCCCGACCGCGTCTTGGGCAGCGACGGCCGCAGCTCGATGTCCGAAGGCTGGGCGATCGGGCCGAGGTCCTGGCGCACGTGGTCCTTGAGGCTCGACACGAGTCCCGGCCCGGCCGTGACGCCGGGCTTGAGCACGACGAACGCCTTGATGCGCTCGCCCTTGAGCGGGTCGGGCAGCCCGATCACCGCGCTCTCGGCCACGGACGCGTGGCGCAGCAGCGAGCCCTCGACGTCGGCGGTGCCGATGCGATGGCCGGCCACGTTGAGCACGTCGTCGGCGCGCCCGAGCACGGCGAAGTAGCCGTCGCGGTCGCGCACCGCGATGTCACCCGCCGTGTAGCAGCCCGGGATCTGGTCCCAGTACTTCTCGTAGCGGCCGGGGTCGCCCCACACCGTGCGCATCATGTAGGGCAGCGGCCGGCGCAGCACCAGCAGGCCGCCGCTGCCGTCCGGCAGCGGGTGGCCGTGCGAGTCCACGATGTCGGCGACCACGCCCGGCAAAGGCTTGCCTACCTTGCCGGGGCGCGCCTCGAACGTGGGCAGCGTGCCCAGCACCGGCGCCGCCACTTCCGTCTGCCACCAGTTGTCCACCACGAACCCGCCCGACTGCCCCACCAGGTGCTTCTGCGCCCACAGGTGCGCCTCGGGGTTCAGCGGTTCGCCGGCGCACGCGATCAGCCGCAGTCGCGTGAGGTCGTACTTCGCGGGCACCTCGCCGCCGTGGCTCATCCACATGCGCAGCGCCGTCGGCGCGGTGAACATCACGTTCACGCCGAAGCGCTCGCACAGCTCCCACGTCACGTCGGGCGTCGGGTAGTCGGGCACGCCTTCGCGGCAGAACACCGTGGCGCCGATCGACAGCGGGCCGTAGACGATGAACGAGTGCCCCACGATCCAGCCGATGTCCGACGTGCTCCAGTAGATGTCCCGCTCGCCGATCTGGTAGAACGCGCGCGCCAGGTAGTTGACGCCCACCAGGTAGCCACCGGTCGCGTGCACGACGCCCTTGGGCTTCCCCGTGGTGCCGGACGTGTACAGGATGAACAGCGGATCCTCGGAATCCATGGGCTCGGGATCGCAGTGGATCTCGCGCGCCTGCTGGATGTCGTAGAAGTCGTGCTCGCGCTCGCTGTCGAACTGCACCGGCGCGTCGCCGGGCCGCGAGCCGCGGCGGTGCACGATGATGTGCTCCACGCCCACCTGGTCGCGCACGGCCTCGTCGATCGTGGGCTTGAGCGGCACCTTGCGGCCGCGGCGCCACGTGTAGTCGCTGCACACGATCACCTTCGCGCCCGAGTCCACGATGCGCGACTGCAGCGCCGCCGTGCCCATGCCCGCGTACACCACGGAGTGGATCGCACCGATGCGCGCGCACGCGAGCATCGTGATGATGCCCTCGGGCACCAGCGGCATGTAGATGATCACGCGGTCACCGCGCTTGACGCCGAGCCGGCGCAGCGCGTTGCCGAAGCGGTTCACCTCGCGGTAGAGGCGGTTGTACGTGTAGGTGTGCTCCTCGCCGTCCTCGCCCACCCAGATGACGGCGGCCTTGTTGCGGCGGTCGCTGTACACGTGCCGGTCGATGCAGTTGACCGAGGCGTTCAGCTTGCCGCCCAGGAACCACTCGTGCTCGGGCGCCTGGAAGCGCGTCACCTGCTGCCACGGCTCGATCCAGTCGAGCGCCGCGGCCTTGTCGGCCCAGAAGCCCTCGGGGTCGGACAGCGCGTGCATCCGCTCCACGGCGTCGTTGCGCAGTACCGCCTCGCGCGCCAGCGAGATCGGCGGCGGAATCACCACCTCGTCCTTGGCCAGCCGCGCGATGGCGGCCTGCTGGGACTCGCTCAGGGCGAGCGTGGGAGCCTGCGCGGGCGCGGGCCCGGCGGAATGCTGATCGCTCATGGGGCACCTCGGGTCGAACGAAGGGATGGGCGGGCGAATCCGCCGCGCCGATGCAGCACATGGGCCAACTCCCCGCCCGACCGCGAAATGCGCGTGGACAAGGCCCTCGCGCGCACCCGGCCCCACTTCCGCGGGCCCACGGCCTGTCAGCCTGACAGCCGGCGTTCTCCGGTGGCAGGCACGGGCCCCCGCCGGTCGCCGCGTGTATGCTGCCGCCCCGTTCGACCCCTGCCTCCAACGCTTCCTCCACGACGCGATCATGGACCCACGACGCGATCATGGACCTCACCGGCAAGACTCTCGGCCCGTACCAGGTGCTCGCCCGCCTCGGCGCCGGCGGCATGGGCGAAGTGTGACTGGCCCGTGATCCACGGCTCGAACGCGAGGTGGCGCTCAAGGTCCTGCCCGGCACCGTGGCCGGCGACCCGGAACAGCTCGCGCGCTTCCGCCGGGAGGCGCTCGCGCTGGCCGCGTTGAACCATCCGAACATCGCCACCATCCACGGCCTCGAGTCGCTCGAGGACGGCACGCCGCTGCTGGTGATGGAACGCGTCGAGGGCGAGACGCTCGCCTCGCGACTCGCCGCCGGACCGCTCCCCCCGCCCGAGGCGCTGCGCGTGACGGCGCGCATCGCCGAGGCGCTCGAGGTGGCGCACGAGCGGGGCGTGATCCACCGCGACCTCAAGCCGGGCAACGTCATGGTGGGTGCGCGCGGGCTCGTGAAGGTGCTCGACTTCGGGCTCGCGCGCGCCGCCGACCGCCGCGACTCGCGGGCGCTGGAGGCCGAGACGATCGGGCCGGCCACGCTCGCGCTGGACGCGATCGCGCGCCGCCATGCCGCCGCGGCGGCCGAACGCGCGGCCGCCGAGCGCGCGGAGGCCGCGCACACGCTGCCGCCCTCGCCGCGCACGCGCGCGTCGCTCGAGGCGCTCACGCAGGCGGGCGCGATCTCGGGCACGCCCGGCTACATGAGCCCCGAGCAGGCGCGCGGCGAGCCGCAGGACGCCCGCACGGACGTGTTCTCGTTCGGCAGCGTGCTGTACGAATGCCTGAGCGGGCGGCGCGCGTTCCTCGGCGACGACCCGTGGGACACCATGCAGCGCACGATCACGACCGAGCCCGATCTCGGAGCGCTGCCGCCGGCGACGCCGGCGCCGATGCGCGCGCTGGTCGCGAGCTGCCTCGAGAAGTCGCCCGAGCGCCGGCCCGCGTCCATGCGCGAGGCGCGCGAGGCGATCGAGGCGGCGCTCGGCGCGGCGCCGGCGGCGCGCGCCGCGGACGTGCCGAACAACCTGCCGCGTTCGCTCACCACGTTCGTGGGCCGCGCCGCCGAACTGGCGGCGGCCGAGGCGAACCTCGAGCGCACGCGGCTGCTCACGCTGACCGGCGTGGGCGGCTGCGGCAAGACGCGGCTCGCGATCGAGCTGGCGGCGAAGCGCCTCGCGCACCACCCGGACGGCGTGTGGTTCGCCGACCTCGCGCGCGTCACCGAC
>JBGANH010000104.1:0-12946 GCA_044222365.1 Candidatus Eiseniibacteriota bacterium | reverse complement strand
CTGAGTGAAGGCGAGTCGGCATGCGGCGCTCGCCGGCTGGGGCGTGACGGTCATGCGCGGCGCTCCGGATTCGCCCTCCATCGGCGGCACGTCGAGCACGGGCATCCCGATTCCCACGATCGCGCCCGTCGCATGGATCGGACTCGCGAGCACGCCGCCGTTCGCGAACTTCAAGCCGGGACCGAACGACAGGCCGGTCCTCCCCACCACGGGACCGGCGTGGAAGCGCAGGTGGTAGATCGGGCCCGGCCCGGTCACGCTCACGTCCGCACAGAGCATGGACACGGAGATCGAGTCGACGCCGCCCCCGTACTTGAACTTGTGGAAGTGGCTTCCCACGGCGCACGCGTCCGTGAAGAGCGAGTCGATCTGCGTGCGGAGCGGCGACAGCGGCACCGGCGTGAGCATCGCGGGGTCGTACACGACGTAGGCGGTGAATCCGTTGAAGGCGGAGCCCGTCTCCGTCACGCGGATCTTCAGGTCGAAGTCCGTGTCGGGTGCGACCGTGAGCGTCGCCGGCGTGATCTGCACCGTGACCGCCGCCCGAACCGGGCACGCCAGTCCCAGCAGCACCGCGAAGGCGGCGCCGGCGAGACGTGCGAACGGATCGATCAGCAGAACTCCTCGCGTGGACGGCGCGAAGGACCGGCCGTCCCCCCGCGAGCGGGTGGGACAGCGTAAAGACCTCGATTCTCCCGAGCGCGTGCGAACCCCGGCAAGCGATTTCGCCGCTCCCGGAGCGGGGTCCGTTCGGCGGCCGTGCAGGTTGCCCGATGCGACGGGGCCCGTTCAGTGCTTCGGCTCGTCGTCGTCGATGAGCGGGCGAATCGCGGGTGTCTTCGTGTCGTCGAACTGGCCGCTGCGGGCGGCCCAGACGTACGCGGCCACGGCGGCGGCGACCACGAGCAGCGCCAACGGAAGCACGATGTAGATGACGGTCACGGGCGCTCCTCTGCGAACGTGCGGCCGCGCCAGGCGATCCACACGACGGTCACCGAACTGGTCGGCATCATGACGGCGGCGACGAGCGGATTGATGAGACCCTGGAAGGCGAGCACGACGCCGAGCACGTTGTACAGGATCGAGATCAGGATGCCGAGCCGGATGATGCCGAGCGTGCGCGACGCGCCGTTCGTGAGCGCGACGAGCGGAGCGAGTCCGGGCGTCGCGAGGAACACGTCCGCGGCGGCGAGGCACGCCTCCGCTCCGCCCTTCACGCCCACGCCGACGGTGGCGCGCGCGATGGCGGCGTCGTTCACGCCGTCCCCGACCATCACCACCGTGCCCTTCCCCGCCAGCGCTTCGACTTCGGCGAGCTTGTCCTCGGGGCTCGCACTCCGCGCCGTTCCGCAGCCGAGAAGCCGAGCTGCTCCCCGACGCTCGCGACCACCGCCGGGTCGTCGCCCGACAGCAGACGGAGCGACCATCCCTGCGCGCGCAGCGCGGCGAGCGCCGCCGTCGCGTCCGCGCGCACGGCGTCGCGGAACGCGGCCCTGGCGACGACCTCGCCGCCGACGGCGACGAGCACCGGCGTGTGCACGCCGCCCGAAGCGCGCGACGCGAATCCGTCGGATCGGCCGCGCGAGCGAGCACGAAGGCCGGCGCCCCGACGACCCACTCGCGTCCGTTCGCACGCGCCCTCGAGCCCGCCGCCGATCGTGCTGCGCACGTCCGTTGGAATCGGCGGCGGTCGCGTCCGGCCATGCGGCCGCGAAGCCGGCGGCGATCGGGTGCGACGAGTGGCGTTCGAGCGCGAGCACCTCCGCGCGCACGTCGTCGCCCTCCCAGTCCGCGAGCGACGCGGCCCTCGGTGAGCGTGCCGGTCTTGTCGAGGAACATCACGCCAGGGCGGGCCAGCGCTTCGAGCGCGTCGCCGCCCTTCACGAGGATGCCGCGGCGAGCGGCGCGTCCGATCGCGACGGTGATCGCGAGCGGGGTCGCGAGTGCGAGCGCGCACGGGCAGGTCGCGATCATGAGCGCGATCGTGTGGTCCACGGCGCGCGCGGGATCCACGGCCCACCAGCGCCAGAGCGTGAGCCGCCAGGCCGAGCACGACGCCGACGAAGCGGCCTGCGAGCGCGTCCGCGGTGCGCCACGGGCGCGCGGCGCGAGGCGCTGCGCTCGACCTCGCGCAGGATCTGCCCCACGCGTCGTCTCGCCCGCCCGCGCGATGCGCACGAGCAGCGTCGGCCCCCGGTTGATCGTGCCGGCGTACACCTCGTCCCCCGGCGCCACGAGCTGCGGCACGGACTCGCCCGTCAGCAGCGCCTTGTCGATCTCGGAGCGGCCCTCGGTCACGATACCGTCACCCGCGAGCGCGTCGCCGTGGCGCACCTCGATGATCATGCCCGGCACGAGCGCCTCGGACGGCACCTCGCGCACCTCGCCGTTCTCGATCACGCGGGCGATGGACGGCGACAGCGCGTGCAGCAGCTCGGCCGAGTCCACCGCGGCGCGCTGCGCGCGCGTCTGCAGGAAGCGGCCGCACAGCAGCAGGAAGACGAGCGTGGTGACGCCGTCGAAGTAGATCGGCCCGCGTCGCGGAACGTGTTCACGACGCCGTGCACGAACGCGCCGGTGATCGCGATCGCGATGGGCACATCCATGTGGAACGCGCGCGCGCGCCACGACGACAGCGCTCCGCGGTAGAACGGCCGCGCCGGCCAGAGCATCGTGGGCACGGACAGCACCATGCTGATCCAGCGGAAGTAGCGCATGTACGCGGGGTCCATGCCGCCCGGGCCCCAGCCCGCGTAGATCGCCACCGCCGCGAGCATGACGTTCATCGAGATCGCGCCGGCGACGCCGATCATGACGAGCGCCTCGCGGTCCTCCTTGCGGCGCAGCGCGTCGGCGCGCTGCCCGCGGAACGGATGCGGACGGTAGCCGAGCGTGTCGAGGAAACGCGCCGCGGCCGACAGCGTCGTGGACTCCGGATTCCACGTGAGCCGTACGATGCCGCGCGTGAGGTCGAGCTCGGCGCCGGCCACGCCGGGAACGGCGAGCGGCGTGCGCTCGACGAGCCACACGCACGAGGCGCAGTGCACGCCCTCGAGGTAGAGCTCGGTCTCGAGCTGGTCGTCGTCGCGGCGCCGCACCCAGAGCTGGTGGAACGCCTCGTGGTCGAACTCCTCGAACGCGCGGCCGCTCGCGGACACCGCGAGACCGCGGCGTTCGGGCATGTCGTAGTAGCGCTCGAGCCCCGCGTCGTGCAGCACGGTGTACGCCATGCGGCAGCCGGAACAGCAGAACGCCGGGCGCTCGTCGGCCAGTGCCGCGGGCACGTGCAGTCCGCAGTGCGTGCAGAGCACCGCTTCGTTCACGTTCACACCGGGCGTGTCAGCGACCGACATGGCTTTCGACGCGCTCGCACTCGGTGCAGCGGGCACCGATCGGCGACAGGTGGAAGCGCCCGCCGAGCGTCGCCAGCCCGAGCACGACGAGGGTCGCGGCGGTGAGGATCGGCAGATGGCGCCGCAGCGGCCCGAATGCGCTCTGCGCGGCGAGGCCGAGGCCCGCCATCATCGGCACGGTGCCGAGCCAGAAAGCGCCCATCACCCACAGTGCGCCGGTCACCGAACCGGTTCCCGCCGCGGTCGCCACGTACACCCAGAGCCAGCCACACGGCAGCAGCGTCGTGAACAGCCCGACGGCGAGCGCGCGCACGACCGGGTGCTGGTCGTGCACGCCGCGCAGGATCGCGGCGAAGCGGCCGCCGAGCAGTCCGAACGAGCCCGAGTGCGGCATCTTCACGCCGAGCGCGGTGAGCAGCGACGCCGTCCCCCACACCACCATGACCGCGCCCGCGGCCACGGCCGCCGTGCGGTGCAGGCCCGCGCCCGCACCCGCCTGGTCGAGCGTGCGGCCGAGCAGGCCGGCGATCACGCCGAGGATCAGGTACGAGACGAGACGTCCGAAGTTGTACGCGGCGTGCGCGAGCGCCTGCGACTTGCCGCCCTGCCCCGCGTAGAAGCACACGAAGCCGCCGCACATGCCGGCGCAGTGCGGGCTGCCGAGCAGGCTCGCGAGGAGCACCGAGCCGGCGACCGCGATCACGGCGTCGCGCCCCGGGCGAGATCGGCGCGCTTCGAATCGGTGAACAGTTCGGCGCCGCGCCGCGCGGTGATCCGCACCTCCCACAGCCCCGCGCGCGGCAGCGGCATCGCTGCCTCGTAGCGCCCGGGGGCGCTTTCGCGCAGGTCGGCCGGCCAGTGCTTCAGCGCGTCCACGTTGTTGATCGCTTCGACGTGCACGGCCGCCGACTCGACCGGAGCCCCGGCGGAATCGGCGAGCGTGACGGTCAGCGTGGCGGCGCCCGAAGCGAGCGCGCCGAACGCGGCCTCCGCCCTCCATCCGAGCTGCACGTCGCGCTCGGCCTGCGCCATGGTCGAATCCCAGGCCACCGCCTTGCGGTAGTAGTCGGGCTCGAGAGCCGTGTCGCGCGGGTCACCCGCGGCCACGAACAACCAGATGTTCGCGCCCACCGTGACCGCGAGCACGCCGACGATCGCCACCGGCCACAGAGCGCCCGGCTTCAATGCCCGCTCCCGGGCTTCGGCGATTCGCCCTCACGCTCGTGTTCGCCTCCCGACTCACGGCGCTTCTCGCGCTCGTCCGGACCGGGCAGGCGGTAAAGGTATGTCCGGTCGAATCCGCGGCCTTCCGAGACGTGGAACATCACGCTGCGCTGGCCGGATTCGAACGAGGCCACCGGCGAGACGAGGAACACGGTCGTGGTGAGCGTGTGGCCGCCCGGCACCGGGAAGGGATTGATCGGCGAAATGAGCTGCACGTCGGGCGTGCCCGCGAGGCTGATGTGGTAGCCGCGCTCGTCGCGGTTGCGGTTCGAGAACTTGAGGCGCACCTGGTTCACGACCGTGCCGTCCTCGCGCATCTGGTACGGCGTGCCGAGGCTGCGGAGCAGCGTCACCTCGGTGCTCGCGCGGTTCTCGAGATTCCAGAGGAACAACCCCATGCTCACGAGCAGCGCGATCGGATAGAGCAGCACGCGCGTTCGCAGCAACCGGCGCTTCTTGCCGTCGAGCTCGGACTTCGAGCCGTAGCGGATCAGGCCGGTCGGCTTGCCGATGTTCGTCATGATCTCGTCGCAGGCGTCGATGCACTGCGTGCAGTGCACGCACTCCATCTGCAGGCCCTCCCGGATGTCGATGCCGGTCGGGCACGTGCGCGAGCACATGCCGCAGTCGATGCAGTCGCCGAGTCCCTCGGGACGATCGACCGTGCCCTTCGCGCGCGGTTCGCCGCGTTCGGGGTCGTAGATCACGATCAGGGAGTCGCGGTCGAAGAGCACGGTCTGCAGGCGGCCGTAAGGGCACGCCACGAGGCAGGTCTGCTCGCGGAACCACGAGAAGTCGATGAAGATCGCGAGCGTCGTGCCCGCCATGACCATGAACGCGACCGGGTGCTCCTTCGGGGAGGACTGCACCCACTTCACGAGCTGGTCGATGCCGACGAAATACGCGAGGAAGGTGTGCGCGAGGAACATCGCGAGCACGAAGTAGATCGCGTGCTTGAGGAGGCGGACCGGCGGCAGCCCGCCCGCCTTGTCGAGGCGCAGCGAGCCTCGGAAACCGCCCTCGAGCGCCTGTTCGATCGGGCGGAACAGGTACTCCATGTACACGGTTTGCGGGCAGCCCCACCCGCACCAGACGCGCCCGTAGATGGCGGTGACGAGGAACACGAGGATGCCCATGCTGACGAACAGCAGCATGAAGAGCAGCGTGTCGGTGGGCAGGAACGTGGTCCCGAACAACGTGAACTCGCGCCGCGGCAGGTCGAGGAGGATGAGCGGTTTGCCCGCCATCTTCAGGTACGGGATCACGAAGAACACGAACATCAGGACGTATGCCAGCGCACGGCGACGCGTCCACCACGAGCCCGGCGACGGACGCGGACGGATCCAACGACGGGATCCGTCCGCGTTCAGCGTCGACAGGACTCGCTCAGGCGCCTGCACCGGCTGGGGATGGACAGCCACGTGAGTCTCCTTGGGAGCGGCCCGGGAAACTTCTCTCTACTGCGTGCTGCGCGCTGCTACTTCGTGGCCGCCGTGTCGGCCGCGGCGGGAACGCCTTCCGCGGTCATCAGGATGCCCTGGGGTTCCTTCGCCACGGCCGGCTTCGTGCCGTGCAGCGTGATCACGTAGGCCGCCACCGCACTGATCTGGTCGGGCTTCAGCGTCGCGCTCCACGTGGGCATGCCCTTGTCCGGCACACCCTTCGTGATCGTGGTGAGGATGTCCTTCTTCGAATTGCCGTGGATCCAGTAGTCGTCGGTCAGGTTGGGACCGATGTTGCCACCACCGTCGGCGTTGTGACACGCCATGCAGGTCGTGGTGAACGTGGTCTTGCCCAGCTCGAGCTTGGCCGGATCGGCGAGCGCCGCCGTGACCGCGCTCTCGTCGATGGCGGCTTCCTGCTGCTGCTCGGGCGTTCCGTACTTCTCCGCCGCCGCGGCCATCTCGGCGTCGTAGTTCGCTTCCTTGCCCTTGCCGCTACCGACGCCGGGAATGACGTTCAGGTAGTAGGCCACGGACCAGATGATGGTGACGACGAACAGCACCGTCCACCAGGTGGGAAGCGGATTGTCGTACTCCTGGATGTCGTCGTACTTGTGATCGAGCAGGCGATCTTCGTCGCGCGGTGCGCTCATGACCGGGTCTCCTCCTCCGGCGTACCGGTGGATTCGTCGTCGATGGGCATGCGGGCCGCCGCGTCCATCGCCGGCTTCACGCCGGGACGGAAGACGGCCCACACGATGCCGAGAAAGGCGAGCACGAACAGGATGAGCGCGAACTCCGCGTAGCCGGACAGGCCGGCGTGGCTCATCACGTCGGTGAGGCGCATGTCACTGACCTCCCGCCGTCGTGCGGACCGCGGCGACTTCGTTCGCCTTCTTGATGTCCACGCCGAGGCGCTGGAGGTACGCGATCAGCGCCGTGATCTCCTTGTCCTCGAGCCCGGTGTAGTTCGGGTCCGTGGCGGCGATGTCGGCCGCGACCTCGGCGGCCTGCGTCTTCGCCGCTTCGACCGCCGCGCCGTCCTTCACCAGCTCGCCGTACGGCACGCCGAGCATGGCCATCGCGTCCACGTGCTTCTGGATCGTGTTGAAGTCCAGCGTCTGCGTGAGCAGCTGCGGGTACGCCGGCATGATCGAGTTCGGCGTGACCTTGCGCGGCTCCTTCATGTGGTTCACGTGCCACAGGTTGTTGTACTTGCCGCCCTCGCGCGCGAGATCCGGCCCGGTGCGGCGCGAGCCCCAGAGGAACGGATGGTCGTACACGAACTCGCCCGGCTTGCTGTACTCGCCGAAGCGCTCGGTTTCGTACCGGAACGGACGCACCATCTGCGAGTGGCAGTTGAAGCAGCCCTCGCGCTGGTAGATGTCGCGTCCGGCGAGTTCGAGCGGCGTGTACGGCTTCACCGACGCGATGGTCGGGATGTTCGTCTGGATCAGGAACGTCGGGATGATCTCGAAGCGGTGGCCGGGGATCGTCAGGCCGGCGAAGACGTTCTTGGCCGTCTCGCCCGGCGTCTTCACGAGCGCGGGCGCCTGGACGACGGGCTCCTCGTACTTCGCGGGACGCTTCGCCCACGTCATCAGGAGATTCACCGCCATGAGGATCTGGCCGGCGAGGAACATCGTGCCGCCGAGCGCACGCATCCAGTACATGGGCATGAGCTTCATCGTGGTCTCGATGAAGTCCGGGTACTGCAGGCGGCCGGTCTCGTCGAAGGCGCGCCACATGAGGCCCTGCTGCACACCGGCGGAGTAGATCGCCGTGGCGTAGAGGATCATGCCGAACGTACCGATCCAGAAGTGCACTTCGGCGAGCTTCTGGCTGTGCAGCTTGGTCTGGAAGAGGCGCGGCGCGAGCCAGTAGAGCATGCCGGCCGTCAGGAAGCCGTTCCAGCCGAGCGCACCGGTGTGCACGTGCGCGATCACCCAGTCGGTGTAATGCGCGAGCGCGTTGACCGACTTCACGCTCAGCATCGGGCCTTCGAACGTGCTCATCATGTACGCCGTGACGGCGACCACGAAGAACTTCAGGATCGGGTCCTCGGCGACCTTGTTCCAGGCGCCGCGCAGCGTCAGCAGGCCGTTCACGCCGCCGCCCCACGACGGCATCCACAGCATGACCGAGAAGATCATGCCGAGCGTGGAAGCCCACTCGGGCAGCGCGGTGTAGTGCAGGTGGTGCGGACCCGCCCAGATGTACATGAACACCAGCGTCCAGAAGTGCAGGATGGACAGCCGGTACGAGAAGACGGGACGATTCGCCGCCTTCGGCATGAAGTAGTACATGAGGCCGAGGAACGGGGTGGTGAGGAAGAACGCCACGGCGTTGTGGCCGTACCACCACTGCATGAACGCGTCCTGTACGCCGGCGTAGAGCGAGTAGCTCTTGAACATCCCGGCGGGCACGGACAGGTTGTTGAAGATGTGCAGGATCGCGACCGTCACGATCGAGGCGATGTAGAACCAGATCGCCACGTAGATGTGACGCTCGCGCCGGCGCGCCACCGTCATGAAGAAGTTGACGGCGAAGATCACCCAGACGACGGCGATCATGATGTCGATCGGCCACTCGAGCTCGGCGTATTCCTTCGACTGCGTGAGGCCCAGCGGCAGCGTCACGGCCGCCGCCACGATGATCAGCTGCCACCCCCAGAAGTGCGCGGCGCTGAGCGCATCGGAGAACATCCGAGTCTTCAGCAGGCGCTGCGAGGAGTAGTAGACGCCCGTGAAGATCGCGTTGCCCGCGAACGCGAAGATCACCGCGTTCGTGTGGAGCGGACGCAGGCGGCCGAAGGCCAGCCAGGGGGCGACGTTGAGGTTGGGCATCGTCAGCTGGAGGGCGATGATGACGCCGACCAGCATTCCGACCACACCCCAGAGGACGGTCGCGAACAGGAACTTCCTGACGATCGCGTCGTCGTACTTGAAGGAGTCGAGCTGAGCGTTCATGACGGCTCCCGATCGAGAAGCAACTGGCCCGAGGCTTCGCGGGCGTGAACAGTGCGGCTTCGCCCACGACGGCCCCGGGATCCGGGAGCCGCTCCCTGCCTTCCCGCGATGCGAACGGCCGATGCCGGTCCCCCTCTCCTGAGGTGAACCGTTCACCGACGAGTCCGAATCGCATGCCGAAGCCAGCGGAGCTTGCGAGCGTCCACGTGGTCTAGGGCAACTGCCGGGCCAGCAGGGTCGGGAGCTGACGCGAGGTGGGAGGTCCCGGACTCAGCCAGTTGCCGCGCAACGACATGAAGCTGCGCGCAGCATAGGCACCTCGGTCACCGGCTGCACGAGAATTCCTGACGAAGGCCTGTCACTTCGTCAGGGCAGTGACGGGATGTCGGTCCCCCAAGCTGTTTTCCGCGAGGCGATTCCGCAGGAAATCAAGTACGGGAGACCTCGGCCTCGCGCCCGGCACCGACGGAGACTCGGGCGATGGGCACTCCGGCTTCGCGCTCGACCCACTCGAGATACTCGCGCGCGGCGGACGGCAGGTCCGCCCAGCTGCGGGCGGCCGTGGTCGCGCACTTCCAGCCGGCGAAACGGCGCCAGACGGGGCGCACTCGGTCGAGTTCCGTGGCGGTCGCCGGGAAGCCCTCGAGCTCTCGGCCGTCGAGCGAATAGCGCTCGGCCACGAGGATCTCGTCGAAGCCGTCGAGCACGTCGAGCTTCGTCACCACGAGCTGCGTGAGACCGTTGACCCGGACGGCGAAGCGCAGCGCCGGCAGGTCGAGCCAGCCGCAGCGGCGCGGCCGCCCGGTCGTGGCGCCGTACTCCTCGCCCGCCTCACGCAGTCGGGCCGCCTCGTCGTCGGGCATCTCGGTCGGGAACGGTCCGTGCCCGACGCGCGTCGTGTACGCCTTCGTGACGCCGACGACTTCGTCCACCAGCGTCGGGCCGATGCCGACACCGGCCGTCGCGCCCGCGGCGCTCGCGTTCGAGGAGGTGACGAACGGATAGGTGCCGTGATCCACGTCGAGCAGCGTGCCCTGCGCGCCCTCGAGCAGCAGCCGCCGGCCCTGCCTCGCGGCGGCGTACAGCTCGGCCGAAACGTCGCACACGAGCGGTCGCAGCCACTCGACGAGCGTAGCGAGCTCGTCGAACAGCGCGGCCCCCGACATGGGTGCGAGCGCCTGCGCGGCCTCGGGGAACTCGAGGCGGAGCCGGCGCAGCGTGCGGTCGGCGCGCTCGACGAATCCGGCCCGGTCGAACAGGTCCGCGACGCGCAGGCCGGTGCGCGCGATCTTGTCTCGATAGGCGAAGCCGATGCCGCGCCCCGTGGTGCCGATGGCTCCCGGGCCGCTCTCCGCACAGGCTTCGACCGCACGGTGATACGGCAGGATGAGATGGGCCGTGGCGGAAACCCCGAGGTGTTCGCGCGCCGCGATCCCGCGCGCTTCGAGCATGTCCACTTCCTCGCGCAACCGCGCGAGGTCCACCACGACGCCGTTTCCGATCAGGCACCGGCAGCCGGGGTTCAGGATGCCGCTCGGCACCAGGTGCAGCACGAGCGTCTCACCGCGGTGGATGACGCTGTGGCCGGCGTTCGGGCCGCCCTGCCAGCGCGCGACGACGTCCGCGGCGGCGGCGAGTGAATCGACGATCTTGCCCTTGCCTTCATCGCCCCACTGGGCGCCCACGACGATGGTGCACGACATGATTGGCCTCCCGGACCAGTCAAAGGACGCGGCACCTTAGCGAGCGCGGCGGGCAGTGTCCACCGGGCGGCTCGCCGGAAAAGAAACGGCGCGGTCCGCCGGAGCGAACCGCGCCGCGTCGCAGCCGGACTCAGCCGAGCCTGGCGAGTTCCGCGTTGAGGATGTCCGCTGCCTCGGTGCCCGCACGCTTCTGGGCCTCCGCCGTGCTGGCGCCCAGGTGGGGCAGCGGCAGCAGGTTCGGGAGCGAGAGCAGCGGGCTCGCGCCCGGAGGCTCGGTCGTGAACACGTCCGTCGCGGCGGCGCGGATGGTGCCGCCGGAGAGCGCCGCGTGCAGCGCGTCCTCGTTCACGACGCCGCCGCGTGCGCAGTTCACGAGGATCGCGTCCTTGCGCATGAGCGAGAACTCGCGCGCGCCGATCGAGTCCTTCGTGTCCTTCGTCAGCGGCACGTGCAGGGTGATCACGTCGGCCTGCGCGAACAGTTCGTCGCGCTTCACCATGCGCACCCAGCTGAACCCCTCGCCCGCCGAGTCGTACATCGGGTCGTACGCGATCACGTGCATGTCGAACGCCCGCGCGCGCGTCGCGACCTCGCGGCCGATGCGGCCGAAGCCGAACACGCCGAGCGTGCGCCCGGCCAGTTCGCGGCCCATGTACTTGGTCTTCTCCCACACCCCGGCACGCAGGTCCGTGGACGCGGGCACGACGTGACGCTCGATCGCGAGCATGAGCCCGATCGCGAGTTCGGCGACCGAAACCGAGTTCGCGTTCGGCGTGTTCGAGACGACCACGCCGCACTCCTTCGCCACGGCCTGGTCCACGTTGTCGAGCCCGGTTCCGGCGCGCACGACGACCTTGAGCGACGGCGCCGCGCGCAGCACGTCCGCGGTCACCTTGGTCGCGCCGCGCACGAGCAGGCCCTGCACGCCCTCGAGCGCCGCGATCAGGTCGGCCCCCTTGAGCGCGTTGCCCTCGCTCACGTCGTGACCGGCCGCGCGCAGCGCCGCGATCGCGGCGGCATCCACCTTGTCGCAGGCGAGCACCTTCACGAGGCCGCCTCCCACGCTTCACGGGCCGCGCTGCACGCGCCGTCGGCCTCGTGGCCGAGCGCGTTGACGCACTCTTCGAGCGCGCCGAGCACGACGTACATGTCGGAGAGGTCGTACGAACCCATGTGTCCGACGCGGATCATCTTGCCCTTCATGTGGTCCTGTCCGCCCGCGACGGTGATGCCGTGCACCTCGCGCAGGCGCTTGACCAGCGCGGAGGCCTCGACGCCGGCGGGCGGCAGCAACGCGGTGACGCTGTTCGCCGGGCTCTTCGAGAAGAGCGTGAATCCCAGCTTCTGCGCGCCCGCGCGCACGGCGGCCGCCAGTTTCGCGTGACGGCGATGGACGTTCTCGAGCCCTTCCTCACGCATCATCGCGATCGCTTCGCCGACGGCGAAGATGAGCGACACGGCGGGCGTGAACGCGCTCTCGCCCGCGGGCAGGTTCTTGCGGGCCTTGCGCAGGTCCCAGTAGAAGCGCGGCAGCCGCTCGCCTTCGATGGCGTCGAGCGCCCACGGCGCGAGGCTCACGGTCGCGACGCCCGGAGGGGACATGAGCCCCTTCTGCGAGCCCGTCACGACCACGTCCACGCCCCACTCGTCCTGCGGAAGCGGGTGCACGCCGACGCCGGTGATCGCGTCCACGACGAGCCGCTTGCCGCGCGAACGCGTCTCCTTCGCGATGGCCTGGATGTCGTACCAGGTCGCCGTGGACGTCTCGCTCTGCGTCGCGAAGACCGTCGTGATCGCCGGGTCGGCGTCGAGCTTCGCCGCGACTTCCGCGGGCGGGATCGCATGGCCCCATTCGACGGTGATGCTCTCGTACGGCACGCCGAACGCCTTGCACAGGTTCGCCCAGCGCTCGCCGAACTTGCCGCCGACGAGCACGAGCGCCTTGGCGCCGGGCGCCATGAGGTTCACGACCGTCGCTTCCATCGCGCCGGTGCCCGAAGCCGCGAGCATGAGCACCTCACCCTGCGTCTGGTGCAGCCACTTCAGGTCCTCGCTCACCTTCGTGTACGTGGCGCGGAAGACGTCGGTGCGGTGATGCGGCGCGACCTGCGACAGCGCGCGCAGGATGCGCACCGGGATCTCGACCGGGCCGGGAGTGAACAGGCGCGGCCGGGTGCTCGTCTTGAACGGAGGCGTGGCGCTCATCGGGGTGTGGCTTCCTTCCTTCGGGTCAGTGGGCGTAGTGCGTGGCCGGA
>JBGANH010000103.1:0-13049 GCA_044222365.1 Candidatus Eiseniibacteriota bacterium | reverse complement strand
GCCACCGAGCTCGCGGCGACTTCCTCGCTCACGGCGGTGACGTGCGTCGCGAGCGCGTGCGCGCGGCGCTGCACCGCGATCTGGCGCGCGGTCTCGAACGCGTCCACGTTGCGCTTGGCGACCGCGACGACCGGCACGCCGCACAGGCGTCCCGCGAGCGCGGCGAAGAGGTTCGGACCGAAGAGGTAGCCGTGGATCACGTCCGGGCGGAACTCGCGCACGAGCGACACGAGCCGCAGCAGTCCGGCCGCGCCGGAGGGATCGTAGAGGCGCCTTCCCACGCGCAGGTCGGTGATCGGCAGGCCGATGGCCTCGGCGAGCGGCGTGAACGCGCCCTCGCGCTTCAGGCAGGCGATGCGCACGTCGAAGCGCGTGCGGTCGAGCCGGCGCCACATCTCGAGCAGGTGGCGCTCGGCGCCGCCCGTGACGAAGTTGCCGACGACGTACAGCAGCCGGATGCGGCGGCCCGGAAGCCCCAGCGCGCGCGGATCGCTCATGACGACACCTCCACGCGCCCCTTGCGGAGGTGGTCGAACGCTCCGCGCGTCTCGGCCAGCGTCATGCGCGCCGAGAAGCCGAACGGCCCCGTGCACGCGCCTTCGGTGAGCGGGCGGCGCGGCAGGTCGAACCGGCCTGCGGACGCCTTCACGTCGCCCGAGCGCGTGATCACCCCGTACTGGAAGCCCGCGGCGCGCGCGGCGCTCGTCGTGGCGCCGTCGTGATCGCCGTTCGGGTAGGCGATGCCCGGCGTGCCACAGCCGAGCCGCTCGCGGATGAGCGCGGCCGAGTCCGCCATCTCGCGACGTTGCGAGTCGGGCGAGAGCAGCGTGAGGAATGGATGCGTGAGCGTGTGGGCGCCCGCCTCCATGCCGGCCGACACGAGCTTCTTCGCCAGCGTCCAGTCGGCGAACTCGCACGGCGCGCGATCCGCGACGCCGAGCGCCGCGCGCAGCGCCGCCAGCCGCGAGTGCTGCTCGGCGGGCACGACGCGCAGCAGCGGCAGCAACGCGCGCAGCGCCGCCGTGCGGCCCGGTGCGTGCGCCACGTCGAGCGTGACGGCCGTGCCTCCCCACTCGATCGTCGCGGACGGTTTCGTCGCGTGCGTGAGCGCGTGCGCGAGCTCGTCCCACCAGGGCGCGCGGCGCTCTTCCATCAACCCGGCGGTCAGGTAGAACGTGGCGCGAGCGCCGGCCTTCTCGAGGATCGGCAACGCGCGCGTGACGTTGTCCGCGTAGCCGTCGTCGAACGAGAACGCGACGTGGTGGCCGGCCACGCCCTGATCGAGCCGCTGCAGGCCCTCGGCCACGCTCACGGGCGTCATGCCTTCTCGAGGATCGGCAACGCGCGCGTGTCGTTGTCCGCGTAGCCGTCGTCGAACGAGAACGCGACGTGGTGGCCGGCCCCGCCCTGATCGAGCCGCTGCAGGCCCTCGGCCACGCTCACGGGCGTCATGCCCGCCGTGGCGAGCGCGCGCAACTGGCCCGCGAGCGCGCTCTCGGAGACGCCGAGGTGATAGAGCGCGCGTTCGCCGTCCGCGTACACGCGGTGATGGCGGACGATCGTCAGCAACGGCGCCTCCGGCGCCCCGCGGCGCGTGGACGCGCCGAGGCTCAGCAGCCAGCGCACGAGCCGCCCGCTCACGCCGCCGCCTCCCGCCCGGGCTCGGGCCAGAGCGAATCCTCGACGAGCGCGCACAGGATCCACAGGCTGCTCGCGATCACGACGTTGAAGAAGCGGTCGCCGAACGCGCAGGTGACGGCCATGGACACGACCGCGCCCGCGAGGCCGTTCGCGAGCGCGCGGTCGAAGGCGGATTTCGCACGGGCGGCGGCGACGTTCGCGAGACGGAAGCACGACCACAGCAGCCACAGGAAGAGTCCGAGCCCGAAGATGCCCATCTCGGAGAGCATGCGCAGGTAGGTGTTGTGCGCGGAGTCCTTGATGTCGGCGAGGCCGAGTTCGGCGCCGAGATCCGGAAGCACGTAGCCCAGGCCCGTGAAGCCGACGCCGTCGAGCGGGTGATCCTCGACCACCTTGAAGATGGTCTGCCACGTCTCGAGCCGCTTCTCGGCGGCGCCGTCCACGGTGAGCCCGCTCTCGTCCTCCTGAGAGGTCGATTCCGCGATGCGGTCCTTGAGGTAGTCGGGCATCCAGACCGGCGACAGCAGCAGCACCACGAGCAGCCCGCCGAGCAGCACGCGTGAACCCCGCCACGTGACGAGCACCGTGCCCGCGAGCAGGGCCAGCATCGAGCCGCGCGACAGCGACAGGATGACCGCGAAGCTGCCGAGCACCCAGGTGCCGGTGAGCAGCAGCTTGCCCAGCACGTTCTTCACACCCGCGACGAGCGAGACCGCGACGACCGAGAAGAGCGCGAGGTAGGCACCGAGTTCGTTCGCCTGACCGAGCGAGCCGGTCGCACGGCCGCCGCTGCCGTTGCGGCCGAGGCCCACGGTGACGAGCGATTCGGCGACGAGGCCCGCGAGGATCGCCCAGGCGATGCGGCGGCGGTCCGACTGCCCGCGCGCCATCGCGAGCACGATGAAGTAGGTCGCGAACGTGGTCCCGGCGCGGAACAACTGCAGCGAGGCGGCGGCCGCGCTGTAACCGAGCCCGGTGGGCCACACGCCGCCGCGCACGATGGACAGCGCCGCGACGAGCATGAGCAGGCCGATCGTCCCGCCGAGCATGTTGGGCCGCATGAGCGGCTGGCGGGCCATGACCCGGGAGAGCGTGTGGGTGCCGAAGATCGAGAACAGCAGCACGTTGAGCACGTTGAGGCCGGGAATCGGCGTCGGCGGCACCCACGGCAGGAACGGCGTCACGATCGGCACGAGCAGCAGGCCGAAGCGCGGCAGTGCGAGGATGGCGCCGAGCGCGCCGAGACCGATCGCGACCTTCACGACGCGGTGCGGATCCTGATGGAAGACGTAGTCGAGCACGATGAACGCCGCCATGACGAAGGCGGCGACGAACATCGCGACGAACGCGACGAGCGCGCCGCTGATGCCCTGCGCCTGTCGCCGCGCGGTGGCGCGGACCTCGCCCGCGACGTCGCGGGTGCGCGGCTGGAGTTCGGGATTCATCGCGCGCCCTCGGCTCCGGGTGCGGGATTCGCGGCCGTGGCGCGCGCATCCCCACGCAGTTCGACGCGGCGCACGGCGACCATGGGCGTCGCGACCGCGACCGCCGCCTTGCGCCCGCGCAGCTTCGCGAACACCGCCGGCGGCAGCAGCGCGGCACACCAGCCGGCGATCACGGGGGTCACGCGCTCGGGAAACATCCACGCCGCGGCGAAACCGGCGCGTGCCTCGGCCGTGCGGCCCTCGCGCAGCGCGTGCAGCGCGAGCTTGTAGCGGTAAAGCCCGGCCCGGCGCTTCGCCGAACGGCGCAGGTCCGGATGCAGGCCGGTGTCGGCGGCGAGGCGCTCGAAGAGCGTGGCGCCGCCCTTGAGGCGGTTCTCGGTCTGGCGCGTGAGCCCGCCCTCGCGGTGCTGGTAGCGCACGAGCGAGCGGCGCGACGCCGTCGCGAGCCCGCGGCGCGAGAGCCGGATCCAGAGGTCGAGGTCCTCCGCGTGGCTCAGGCTCTCGTCGAACCCTCCCGTCGCCTCGAGCGCGGCGCGGCGCACGACCGTGGACGACGTGAGCACGAAGTTCACCTCGAACAGCTGGGCCAGCGGCGCGCCACACCACGGCTCGACGACGTCGGCATACAGCCCGAACCACGAGGCGTGCAGCTGGCCGTCGAGGGTGCGGAAGGCGCCGTCGGAGAAGAACCAGTCGGCCTCCGGCGCGGCGGCGAGCTTCTCGGCCGCCACCGCGAGCTTCTCGGGGAACCACAGGTCGTCGGCGTCGAGGAACGCGACCCACGCGCCGCGTGCGGCGCGCCAGCCGGCGTTGCGGGCGGCGGCGGCGCTGCCGAACCGGCCGCGCACCACGCGCACGCGCGCACCGAAGCGCGCCTCAACCGCGTCGCCGGAACCGTCCGTGGACGCGTCGTCCACGACCACGATCTCCATCGGCGCATGCGTCTGCGCGAGCGCAGACTCCACCGCGTCGATCAGGTCGGGCATCCCGTCGTGCGCCGGGATCACGACGGAGAAGTCGGGCACGAACGCGCTCACGCGCCGCCCCCGCCCTTGAGCAAGGGCGCCGTCGGGCGTTCGCGCAGCACGAGCTTCTTGAGCCAGCCCATCTGCATGAGCGGCTTCATGAGCGGCGCGGGCACGGCCGCGCCGAGTGACGCGAGCGCGCGCCGGCGAGGCGGACCGGCGCGGCGTGCCCGTGCGAGGAACGCGCGCCCTTCGTCGTAACGTCCCGCGCGGATCGAGGCGATGCCGACGTCGTACGCGAGTCCCGCGGCACGCACGGCGCCGAGCGCACGCAGTTCCGGTTCGGCGCGGAAGTCGCCCGCGGCCACGCGCTCCATCAGCACGAGGTTGTCACGGTGCCGCGCGTCGAAGTTGCGCGAGAGCGCCGAGGGATGGAACCAGTAGTGCACGAGCTTCTCGGTCATGAGCGCGCCGGGATGGCGCGCCGCGAGGCGCAGCCACAGCTCGTAGTCGTGCGAATAGGTGATGTCCGGCCGGATGCCGCCGACGGCGTGGTACGCCCCGCGCTCGACGAGCATCGAGCTCATGAGCGGGAAGCAGCGGTGCACGAGCGGCTCGAACAGGTCACCGATCATCTCGCGGGGCGGATGGAAGTAGTCCGCCAGCCACGACTCCTTCACGACGCCTTCCTCGGAGACGTAGTCGCCGTCCGTGCTCAGCCAGCGCACCTGCGGATGGCGGGCGACGAACTCGAGCTGGCGCTCGAGCTTCTCCGGCATCCACCAGTCGTCCGCGTCGATGAACGCGAGCCACTCGCCCTTCGCGATCGCGAGCCCGTCGTGACGCGCGGCCGCGGCGTTGCGATGCGGCAGGCGCAGCACGCGCACGCGGTCGCCGTACCTGTCCTCGACGTACTCGGGCATGCCGTCGGTGGAGCCGTCGTCGCACACGAGGATCTCGTCGGGAACGACCGTGCCCTCGAGCAGCGAATCGATCGCGCGCGCGATGCACCAGGACGCGTTGTAGGCGGCGAACACGGCGCTGACGGTCGGACGGCTCACGGGCGGGCCTCCCCTGCGGCGGGACGCACGAGTCCCGAGAACATGCGCGACCAGCGCGGGCGGTCGGAGTGCGGGATGCCCCAGACCCACGCGGCGAGCGCGAACACGGCCCAGCCGGCGGCGCACGTGCCGAAGATCGGCAGCCAGCCGATCGGGTGCCAGAAGTGCTGCACGGTGAGCGCCACGGGCAGGAAAGCCGCCGCGACGAGCGCGGGCTGCAGGAGACCGCTCCACAGGTAGCGCCCGAACGGCATCTCGAGGACGCGGCACGCGAACCAAGCGGTCGCGAGACCGCTGAGGAAGAACTGCGGCACCGCGGTGCCCATGGCGACGCCGAGCAGCTTCGCCATCTCGCCGCCCGCGAGCGGCTCGAGCAGCGCCGGGTGCGTCGCCCACCACATCGAGAGACCGAGATTCGTGATCGCCGAGGCGAGCGACAGCAGCACGACGCCCTTGTGGCGGCCGATGCCGAACAGCAGCGACGACGCCACGGCCTGCGGCAGCGACACGATCGTCGGGATCGCGAGCGCCGTGATGAGCACGGCCGCGCCCGCGTACTTCGCGCCGACCCAGGTCGTCAGCAGGTTGCCGCCGAAGACCACGAGTCCGAGCAGCACCGGGCCGCTCACGAGCACGGAATAGCGCGAGCCCGAAAGGAGCATGTGGCGCAGCTTGTCGCGCTCGCCGAGCGTGTCCATCTCGCTCGCCGTGGGCGACAGCACGAAAGCCGCGCCGTGCACGAGCTGGCGCGCGTTGTCCACGAGCCCCGAGCCGAGGCTGAAGGGCGTCACCATCGCGGCGCCGACGAACGACGTGATCACGAGCGCGTCGGTCTGGAACGAGAGGTTCTGCGCGAGCGCGCCGGTGAGCGCCCAGCCGCCGTAGCTCGCGATCTGGCGCAGCTGCACCTTCGAGACGAGCGACGGCGAGACGCGGACCTCGGGCAGCAGCCCGCGCGCGGCCCACCACGACCACACGTGGCCGAGGAGGTTCACGATCAGCGACGCCCACGCGAGCTCGAGCAGGCCGCCACCCGTCTTGAGCACGGCGACGAACGCGACCGGGCGGATGAGGCTGATCACCATGCCGATGCCGTTCGCGACGTCGTAGCGCTGCAGCCCCGAGAGCACGGCGCCGAACACGCCGAGCGGGAAGCCGAGCGCGAGCGTCGCGCCGACGAGCAGCACGAGCGTCGGGGCGACCGCGTGCAGCTCGGGATCCATGCGGATCCAGCTCGCGGCGTGCGAGCCGACGAACGCGGCGAACATCATGGTGAGCACGCCGACGGCGGTGTAGAGCGCGATCGCGCTGCTGATCGTGCGCGAGAGCCCGTCGAAATCCTTCACGGCATGGTCGCGCGACACGTAGCGCACGAGCGACGGCCGGATGCCCTGGTCGAACAGGCCGAAGTAGCCCGTCAGCGAGAACACGGTCGTCCAGAGGCCGTAGTCCCGGTCGCCCAGCCCGCGCACCATGAGCGGCGTGAGCACGAGCGCGACACCCGCGGTCAGGATGAGCCGCAGGTAGTTGGTGACGACGTTGCGGAGGACTCGAATGCCGCGCACGGGTCGTGTCGCCGGGGGTGACGGCGGCGCCGTCACCCTTCGACGGCCTCGGTGGTGTAGCCGTAGTAGTTGGCCTTGTAGCCGTAGTACTGGGGCAGGAACTCACCGGCGTCGTTCATGAGCACGCCGAGCACGTTGTCCCGTGCCTCGCGCTGCACCTTCACGCCGTACTCGGCGGCCTTGCGCACGGTGGCACCGGCCTTGATCACGTAAAGCACGCCCTCCACGGCGCGGCCGAGGATGAGCGGGTCGGGCACGGCGAGGCACGGCGCGCAGTCGAGCACGATCAGCTCGTAGCGCGACATCGCCTCCTTGAGGAACCAGTCCACGTTCTCCGCGTCGATGAGTTCCGCCGCCGGGCGCTCGCTGCGGCCCGCCGCGAGGAAATCGAGCGTGGGCAGCGCCGTCTGCCGCACGAAGCGGTCGTCGAACGTGTGCTGCTGGAGCATCTGCGCGAGTCCCCAGCTGCTGCCGGGCATGCCGAGCGCGCGATGCAGCGCGGGACTGCGCAGGTCGAAGTCCACGAGCAGCGTCTTCTGGCGGTGCTCGCGCGCGAGCGTGATGCCGAGGCACGCGCTCGTCGTGGTCTTGCCCTCGCCGCGCGTCGAGCTCGTGATGAGAATCGAACGCGGAAGCGTGCGGCCTCGCGTGCGCGCGAGGTTGAGGTAGATGCGCTTGAACTCCAACCCGAGCGGGCTCTCGACCTTGAGGCGCTGGATGAGCCCGGCCTCCCGCGAAGCGGGCAGCGCGCCGGGCGCGGTGGCGCCGGCGGCGGCGGGTGTCTTCTGCTTGCGCACGCGCGCCAGTTCCTCGACCCGCGGGATGGCGCCGAGCACGGGCAGGCCGAGCATCTGTTCGACTTCCTCGGCGTTGCGCACGGACTGGTCGTGGTGCTCGACCACGAGCACGGTGCCGATGCCGATGATCCCGCCGACGACGAGCGCCATGAGCACGAGCAGCGGGCGGTTCGGCTTGCCGGGCGACGCGGGACGCGTGGCCGGCTCCATGATGACGAAGCGGCCCGAGACCTTCGCGTTCTGGAACGCTTCCGCGATCTGGGCCGCGGCGGACTGCTGCTGGAACGCGTTGTAGAGCGAACGGGCCTGGTCCACCTCGGCCTGAAGGCGCGAGATGTCGAGTTCACGGTTCGGCGCCATGACGCGCTCGCGCTGGTAGCCGTCCACCTGCGAGGAGATCCACGCGCGCCACGATTCGCGCGCGTTGAGGTCCGCCTGCGCGAGGCGATAGCGCACCGCGAGGTCGCGCGCTTCGGGCGTCGCGTTCGGCAGCGCGCGCGCGGCGGCCTCGTTCAGCGCGAACTCGAGCTCGGAGGTCTTGCGTGCGAGCGCCACGCGCGCGCTCGATCCACCGGTGAGCGACACCTCGTTGAGCATCGCGCGCCCGAGCTGGTTCTGGAGCGACGACATCTGACCGGCGAGCGCGCTCACGTCCGGGCTCGAAAGCTGCTGGACGTCTCCGTCCTTCAGCCGGCCGGCGAACTGCGAGCGCAGGTCCGCGACGCGCTGGCGCTGGTCTTCGGCGTCCACGGACGCCTGCTCCTGCAGCGAGAGCGCGAAGGACAGGTTCCCGCCGTTCACGGTCGTCGCGCCGATGCTCGACGAAATCACCGCGCGGCGCGCGCCCTCGAGCTTCATCTCGGCCTCCTGCAGCGCGCGCTTGTAGACCTGCAGCTGCTCGACGCTGAACTCCTGCTGCGCCTGCACGGCCTCGAGCTGGCGCGCCTTCGACGACGCGACGAACTGGTTCGAGACCGCCTCGCAGAACTTGCGGGCGCGCTCGGCCTCGAAGTCCGCGACCTGCACCTGGAAGAGCTTGCCCTTCGACCGCTTGATCGCGATGTTCGTGCGCAGCTGGTCCACGAGGAACGCCTCGACCTGCTCGTCCTGCGAGAGGCCGGGATACTTCGACGCCGACTTGAGCGCCCACGCGCGCGTCGCGCGGTCCTCCTTCACGCCCGTCGCGGCGACGACACTGCGCAGGAACAGGCTGCTCTGCACCTGCTCGCGCATGATGTCGGCCTGCTGCTCGACGTCGGGTCCGCCCGAGATGCTGCCGAGCGGGCCCTGCATCGCCTGACCGCGATCGAGCAGGAGCAGCGTCGTGCTGAAGTAGACCGGCTTGAGCAGGAACGCCGCCGAGACGCCGATGGCGAGCGCCGCCAGCCACGGCAGCAGGAGGAGCCACTTGCGGCGCATCATCGTGCGCAGCAGTTCGGCGGGATCGAGGGCCGGTCCGGTCGGAATCGGAAGTTCGCTCATGGTCTCCGGTGGACTTTCTTCAGTTCGACGACGACTTGTTCTGGAAGTAGTCGGCCACGACGACGATGTTGAGCAGGTCGCGTGACAGGCCGAGGATCGCGGTCAGGCCCGCCCAGACCGACGGTCCCTTCGGCATCACGACGACGACGTCACCCGGCGACAACCCCACGCTCGCGCGGCTGCCGTGATCGAGCACGTCGCGCAGGTTCACGACCGTCACGTTCTGACCGCCGTCCGCGCGGGTGAGCACGCGCACGTCGGCGAGGTTGCCCTTCGCGGTGAGCCCGCCCGCCATGGCGATCGCGGCCCACAGGTCCAGTTTGCCCGTCGCGGCGTAGAGGCCCGGCTTCGACACCTCGCCGAGCACGCCGACACCTTCCCCGCCCACGGCGCCGCCGGCGCCGGGCCCGGGGATCACGATCGTGTCACCGGCCTTGAGCGCGGGCAGCGCGCTCGTGTCGCCGCCGCGCAGGGCGGCCGCGAGGTCCGCGGCGATCGTGCGGCGCTGGTCGCCTTCCTTGCGGACGACCTGCGCCTGCGAAAGGTCGGCGCCGGTGACCGCTCCGCCGGCCTGCGCGATGACGTCGGGCAGGGACGGGATCTGTTCGAAGCCGTAGCGGCCGGGCTTCGCCACCGCGCCGGTCACGTACACGCTGCGGCTCATGAACTGCGTCACGGTGATCGTGACGTTCGTCGTGCTGCGCAGGTAGCGCGTGAGCTGCTCGGCCACGCGGTCGCCGAGCTGCTTCGTCGTCAGGCCGGCGGCCTTCACTTCACCGATCGGCGGCAGCGTGATGTTGCCCTCGGAGTTGATCGTGAGCGTGCGCTCGAGCTCGGCGTGCATCCAGACCGAGACCGAGATCACGTCCTCGGGACCCAGCACGTATTCCTCGGCCCACGCCGCGAGAGGCGCGCAGGCCACGGCGAGCATGACGAGCAACGACGCGAACAGCGCACGAACCCGGACCATCATGTCGTCCCTCCTGGACCCTTCCGCTTCGGCGGGGAAACCCCGTTCCGGAACCGGCAGTGGCCGGCATCCTACTCCATCACCCTTCACGCCGCGGGCCTCTCCCCGCTCTCGAGCGAAGGCGAGTGCAGCCCGTTGCGCGGGTTGCGGAACAGCACCCCGAACGTCTTGAACAGTGTACGAACATCGAGCAGCCACGAGCGGTGCGTGACGTAGAACAGGTCGTAGTGCACGCGGCGCACGACCCCTTCCGCGTCACAGTCCGACGTCCCCGAGACCTGCGCGAGCCCGGTGAGGCCCGGCGGCACGGTGAAGCGCTGGTCGTAGTCGGGCACGAGGTTGCGCCAGCGCAGCACGAGCTCTTCCTTCTCCGGCTTCGGGCCGACCAGCGCCATCTCGCCGCGAAGGACGTTGAGCAGCCACGGCAGCTTGTCGAGCCGGCGGCTCGCCACCCAGCGACTCACGGGCCCGAGGTCCGAGCGAAAACGGGCGCACGTGATCGGCTCGCCCATGAGGTCCTGCGTGCGGCGCTCGATGCTGCGGCGGTCGATCGGCACCTGCGACGGCGCGGCGCGGCGCTGCCCGCGGCGGCGCGTGCGGCCGATGCGCACCTCGCGCAGGAGGATCTCCTGCTGGCGGCGGAGCTTGGCCTCGAACCACAGCGCGACCCACAGCGGCGAGCTGGCGGCGAGCGCGACGAGCGCGGCGGCGGCATGCAGCGACTGGGCGACGCGCTCGGTCCAGTCGATGGGCGGCACCGGCGGCAGCGCGACGGCCGCGGGCAGCTGCACGTCGGGCGTCGGTGGCGCGGGCTGCAGCTTGAGTTCCTCGGGCGTGGGCTCGCGGTACTCGGGCACGATGTGGTGCAGCTGCGCCTTCACCGCGGTCGGGTCGCCTTCCTCGGCGATGGCCTCGAGGCGCGCGACGTCCACGCGCAGCACGTCCTCCTCTTCCGCGGCGAGCTCCCAGGTGAGGATGCGCTCGTGCCGCGTGATGCGCGTCATCTCGGTGTGCGAGTGCAGTTCCTCGTAGAGCTTCTCGCCGGGGCGCATGCCGGTGAACACGATCTCGATGTCCACGCCTTCCGTGAGCCCGGCGAGACGCACGAGCTGACGCGCGAGGTCCTGGATGCGGACCTGCTCGCCCATGTCGAGCACGAACACCTCACCGCCGCGACCCATGGCGCCGGCCTGCAGCACGAGGCGCACGGCCTCGGGGATGCTCATGAAGTAGCGGCGCGCTTCCGGGTGCGTGACCGTGAGCGGCCCGCCGCGCTGGAGCTGGCGCTGGAACAGCGGAATGACCGAACCATCGGAGCCGAGCACGTTGCCGAAGCGCACGGCGCAGAACTTCGTGCGGCTGCGCTGCGACGCGCTCTGCAGCAGCATTTCGCAGACGCGCTTCGACGCACCCATGACGCTCGTCGGGTTCACCGCCTTGTCGGTCGAGATGAGCACGAACTTCTCGACGCCGTGGCGGTCGGAGGAGTCCACGAGATTGCGCGTGCCGACGATGTTGTTGAGCACGGCCTCGCGCGGGCTCGTCTCGAGCAGCGGCACGTGCTTGTGCGCCGCGGCGTGGAAGACGACCTCGGGGCGGTAGCGCGCGAACGTCGCCTCGACGCCCTTCTCGTCGCGGATGTCGCACACGATCGCATGCACCGGGTAGGCCGGGCGCTGCGACACGATCTCGTTGTGGATGAAGTACAGGCCGTTCTCGGCGTGATCGAGCAGCACGAGCTCGGTCGGCCCGAACTCCGAGACCTGGCGCACCATTTCGGAGCCGATCGAGCCGCCGGCGCCGGTGACGAGGATGCGCTTGCCGCGCAGGAACGCGCCGACCTCCTCGAGGTCGAGCTGCACGGGCTCGCGCCCGAGCAGGTCCTCGATGCGGATGTCGCGCATCTGCGAGAGCGACGGCCTCGCGCCGTGGCTGAGGTCGGAGAGCCCCGGCAGCGTCTTCACACGGACGCTGGCCTCGGTGCACACGCGCGCGATTTCGCGCAGCACGCGCCCCGGGATGTCGGGATCCGAAACCACGACCATCTCGATGTGCCGTTCGCGCAGCGCCGCAGGCAGATCCGCGACGGTGCCGAGCACCTTCAGCCCCTCGATGAGGTGGCCGGTCAGGCGCTCGTCGTCGTCGAGGAAGCCGACGGGCATGAGCGATTCCTCGCCCGAGATGCGGCGGCGCATCTCCTGCACGAGGTCCACGCCCGTGTGGTCCGCGCCGATGACGAGCGTCGGCACCGCGTGGCCGCTGAACGGTCCGAGCACGCGTTCCCGCATGAGGCGCCAGGCGAAGCGTACGCCGCCGACGAGCAGCAGTTCGACCATCCAGATGAGCGCGATCGCACTGGTGGGGAACTTGCGGTCGGGGACGAGGAACAGCAGCACGACGAGCGTCATCGCGGACAGCGTCGCGCCCTTGAAGATCTGGAACAGCGTCACCGTGCTCGCGTAGCGCCAGAGCCCGTGATAGAGGCCGGCGAGGAAGTACGCGAGCAGGCTGAGCAGCGTGAAGGCGGGCGCGATCTCGGTGTAGCCCTGCATGAAACGCGCGGGCACGTCGCCCTCGAACCGCAGGTACAGCGCGGCGAGGTACGCGAGGTTGACGATCGCCGTGTAGACGATCGTCAGGACGAGGAAGCGTGGCGCCTTACGAAAGGACATGGGGAAAGTCGGCGCGCGCGAACGCACCGGCCGAGGGCTCCTGTCCCGCAGGGATGATCCGACGAGCCATCGTCCACGTCGGCGGGACCAACGAGGACGACTCCTGCCGCTCCCCTTTCGGGGCGATACGGCAGGCGACGCTACACGACAAGCACGGGTGACGCCCGCCCCTGTCGTCGGCAGGCAGAGGGCGTTGCCTCAGTCCGACTTATGGGCGAAGCGCCCGCGGGGAATCGCGAGTCCGGGGGCGAACAGGGCGGCTCGTTCGAGACCGGCACCATAGTGACCCGGTCCGACAAGTTCAACCCTCTGGACCCCTATGGTTTACCGGCGGGATTGCATGCAGGACCGCAGCATCGCCGACGGGGATCCCGCGGTTCGGGCCGAGCGGCCCGCTCCGGCGCTCCCCCGTCCCCAAACGCCGCCCGGGCCCGGGACCGCACGCCCGGCC
>JBGANH010000102.1:0-13064 GCA_044222365.1 Candidatus Eiseniibacteriota bacterium | reverse complement strand
CGGCGGGCTGCCTGTTCTGCCGGGTCGGTGCGGCCAAGGCCGACGCGCGCGACCTCGTGCTCGCGCGCCGGAAGCACGCACTGCTCATGCTGAACCGCTACCCCTACAACCCCGCGCACCTCATGGTCGCGCTCGTGCGCCACGCGGCCCAGTTCCACGAGCTGACGCCCGAGGAGCGCACCGACCTGCTCGACCTGACGGCGCTCGCCGAGCGCGCGCTCGCCGCCGAGTACGAGCCGCACGGCGTGAACTACGGACTCAACGTCGGGCGCGTCGCGGGTGCCGGATTCCCCGGCCACCTGCACCTGCACCTCGTGCCGCGCTGGAACGGCGACACCAACTTCATGCCGACGGTCGGGGAGACCCGCGTGCTGCCCGAATCGCTCGAGAAGACCTGGAAGCGGCTGCGCGCGGCGATCGCGGCGCTGCCCGAGCCGGGGGCGAAGAAGGGGCCGAAGCGTGGCGCGAAAGCGCGGTAAGGGCGGAAACGGGCTGGCCGTCGGGCTGCTCGCCGTCGTCGTGCTCGTGCTCGCCGGGTCGTGGGCCTTGGCGCAGTTCGGGGGCAAGCTGCCGGTGCTGCCGTCGCCCAAGGACGCGGCTGGCCGCAAGCGCGAACAGGGCGCCCGCGTGATCCGCGTGCAGGTCCTGAACGGCTCCGGCGAGGCCGGGATCGGCACCCGGGTCGCGTCCTACCTTCGCTCCGGGGGGTTCCACGTCGTGGAGGTGCGGAACGCCGACCGGTCGGACTATTTCGGGTCGCTCGTGGTCGCCCGGCGGACCGACCTTTCCCTCGCGCGGGAAGTGTCGCATTATCTCGGCGGGCCGCCGCTCATTCAGCAGGCGTGGGACTCGGAGCTCGCGGACGTGTCGGTCCTGATCGGCAGTGACCGCAGCCGCCTCAAGCTCGAGCCTTGAGTCCAGCCCATTCATCGGAGGATTGAAACGTGTTCGGTTTCGGCGGAACGGAGTTGATGGTCGTCCTGTTGATCGTGCTGCTGCTCTTCGGGCCCAGCCAGCTGCCCAAGATGGCGCGCGGCTTCGGCCAGGCGATCCGCGAGTTCAAGCGCGCGCAGCGCGAGGTCTCGGACGAACTGCAGCGCGAGGAGCCCAAGCCGCCGACCCCGCCTTCGGACAACAAGCCGATCCAGTAGCGGCGGCGCGGCGGTGCACGAGCGCCTTCGCGGCGGACGTGCGGACGAAAACGAGAACGGCGCGATCCCGGTGCTTCGGGTTCGCGCCGTTCGTGTGTCCGGCGTGCGGCCTGGCGGTTACTCCGAGGCGCCCGAGCGGCTGTCCACAACCTTGGCCGAGGTGCGCAGGCGGGTGAGGTAGCCGTCGAAGAAGGAGCGCTGGCGGCGCGACAGGATGTCGGTCGTGAGCTGGCCCTTCATCTGGTCGTTGTTCCAGAGACTGTCCGGAGGGGTCTGCACGCTCGTCACGCGGCCCATGAACCAGCCGCCCGGCGAACGGAACGGACCGACGACCTTGCCCGGCTGCGCGGCCCAGAGCGCGCCTTGGAACTCGGGCGACGCGGCGAGGCGCGGATCGGGCTGCTGCCGCGACATGTTCACCGGCATCGCGGTCAGGCCTTCGGCGGCCGCGGCGGCTTCGAGCGCGGCGCCGCCCTTGACGGCCGTCGCGAGACGGTCGGCGCGGGCCTTCGCCATCTCCACGCGGGCCTCGACGTCCGCGATCTGGCGGAGCTGCTCCTTGACCTCGTCGAACGTCGGCGCGCCCGCGAGGTGCTGGGACTCGACCTGGACGACGATGAACTCGTCCACGCCCACGAACACCGGGCTCACGTCACCCTTCTTGTGCGCGACGCCCCAGTCGCCGGCTTCGGGAGCGCCGAAGAGCGACGGCGGCATGTTGTTCAGGTCGAAGAAGCCGGTCTTGGTGGTCACGAGGCCGTGCGCCGTCGCCGCCTTCGCGAGGCCGCCGCTGCGGGCCTCGGCCGCGACCTTGCGCGCCTTCTCGTACTGGGCCCGGCGGGTCTCGTCGGCCATCGAGATCTTGGTCACGATCTGCGCGAGCTTCACGGCGCCGGGGTAGGGCGGGTTCTTCGCGAGCGTGTCGCGGGCCGGGTCGAGGATCTTGAAGATCATGACCTGACCGCCTTCGCGGTACGGATCGATCACGTCGCCGGGCTTGTGCGCCGCGATGGTCTGGCCGATCGGGCCGAGTTCCATCGGGTTCACCCAGCGGTCGATGACGCCGCCCCGGTTCGCGTTCGGGCCCTCGGAGTTCGTCATCGCGATCTGGGCGAAGTCCTCGCCGGCACGCGCGCGATCGAACAGGCCGCGCGAGATGTCCATCGCGGCCTTGACCTCGGCCTCGCTGTACTCGAACGGGATCGAGAGCACTTCGAGCTGCGTGCGCGCCGGGGCGGCCATGCGCGTGCGGTAACGCTCGAACACCTTCTTGAGCTCCTCGTCCGTGCCCGAGCTGCGGCCGGTGTCGGCCGGCGGCACCTGCACGATGACCGCGGAAAGCGACTGGAAGCGGTCGAGGAAGGCTTCACGCAGTTCGCCCTCCGAGAGCTTGAGCGACGACATCAGGCGCTCCTGCAGGCGGCGCACGGGCAGCTCCTCGCGGACCTGGTCCTCGAACGGCTTCCAGTTGATGCGCGGATCCACCAGAGCCATCTGGTACTTCTGCGGATCGAACTTGCCGTCGGTCTGGAACGCGGGGTTCAGGAAGACCGCGTTCGGCGGGGTGGTGCGCATGCCGACGATGATGTCCTTGTCCGTGACCGTCAGCCCGGACTTGCGCGCCTCCTGCGCCATGAGGCGCTGGTTCACGAGGCTGCGCCACGCCTGCTGCTCCACCGAGCGCATGTCGCGGTCGGCGGGCTCGGCGTTGAAACGCTGGCGGTAGTTCTCCTTCGCGACCTCGACGGCGCTCCGCCACATGTCGGCGGACACCTTTTCGCCGTTGACCGACCCGAAGTCGCCGGCTTCACGGGAACCGGAGGAGTCGCGGCCCATGCTTCCGAAGAAGCTGAAGCCGAGGAGGAACGTGACGACGGTGGCGATCGTGACGATCAGCCAGATGGCTTTCGTGCGCTTGTTGCCGGAGCGCAGGTAACCCAGCATTCGGGACTCCGAAAGGCTTGGAGAGCAGGACGAGAACAGCCGGAATAGAGGCGGGGAAGTCTACCAGCGGAAACGACGACCGCACAACCAACAAGCGATTGCGACCCCGTCCCGGGGTGTGCTAACTGTGGACCTGCGCTCACACCGCCGAGGGAGCACCGGTTTCCGCCCGCCCATCCGGGCCGGGCGACCTGCTCCGGCCGGCATCGCGAGGGATCGCATCCGTGCGTACCGAAGTCGTGCACCGCCCAGTCGAGACCGAGACCGTCGAGCGGGAACTCCCGCTCCCGGCCATGGTGCTGGACACGCTGGAACAGGGGGTCGTGGCCCTCGATCGCGAGCGCCGGGTGGTCTACGCGAATCGCCGGATCGAGGAACTCCTGTCGGTCGAGACCGGGACGCTCATGGGCCTGGCCGGAGGCCGTGTCTTCCCGGGCGCCGATGCGCGCTGGCTCAAGGGCGCGACGCGCGAGACACGGGACTTCAAGATCGAGACCGAGGGGCGCGAGCTCACGCTGAAGGCCGAGTCGCTGCCCATGCGCGACGAAGACGGCGAGCTGACCGGCTCCGTGATCCTCGCGGACGCGATCTCCGAGACCGAGGACGGCGAGTTCCAGAAGAAGATCGACCGCCTCGTCTCGCTCGGGGAACTCTCCGCGTACGTCGCGCACGAGATCCGCAATCCGCTCACGGGCATCCGCACGACCGTCCAGTTCGTGGCGTCGAAGTTCAAGCCGCGCGACCCGCGCCGCGAGGACCTCGACGACGTGATCAAGGAACTCGACCGGATCGAGCAGATCATCACCGGCCTGCTGCTGTTCGCGCGCCCACCCCAGGCGCGCCCGCAGCCGTGTGACGTGCACATGGTGCTCGCGCGCACGCTCGACCTCATGGAGCTGCAGCTCGGGGACGCCCAGGTCACCGTCGCGCGCGAGTACGCGGCCGACCTGCCGCAGGTCTGGGCCGATCCCGACCTCATGCAGCAGGTATTCCTCAACTTGTGCCTCAACGCCGTGCAGGCGATGCCGCAGGGCGGAGAACTCACGATCACGACCGGCGTGCGCCGCTACCGCACCCGGCGTTCGCTCGTGGACGTCTCCATCCGCGACACGGGCGTCGGCATCCCGCGCGACCTCATGGAGAAGATCTTCGACCCGTTCTTCACGACGCGGTCCATGGGAACGGGGCTGGGGCTGCCCATTTCGGTGCAGATCGTGCGCGAAGCGGGCGGCGTGGTCACCGCGAAGAACAACCCGAGCGGAGGCGCGACGCTGCGAGTGTCGCTGCCCGTGCCGGCCGAGCCGCCCGGAAAGCCGGAGGAATAGCCCGTGAAGATCTCCGTGCTGGTGGTGGACGACGAACTCCTGATCCGCAAGTCGCTGGGCAAGGTGCTGCGCGCGCGCGGGTACAACGTGGACCTCGCGAGCACCGGAGCCGAGGGGCTCGAAAAGGTCGCCTCGTTGCGCCCTCAGGTCATGATCCTCGACATGCGGCTGCCCGACACGGACGGCTTGACCGTCCTGCGCGGCGCCCGGCAGCTCGACCCGCTGCTCCAGGTCATCATCATCACGGCCTACGGCGACGTGCAGACGGCCGTGGACGCCATGAAGGTCGGCGCGTGCGATTTCGTGCGAAAGCCCTACGAGATGGAGGACATCGTGCTGGCCGTGGAGTCCGCCGGCCGCACGTTCCGGCAGGCCTCCGAACTCGACCTCTACCGCCGCCGGGCCTGGCAGCACTATTCGGGCGAGGAGATCATCGGGCAGTCCGCGCCCATGCGGGAGGTGCGCGGCCTGATCGACAAGGTCGTGCGCAGCCAGGCGACCTCCGTACTCATCACGGGCGAGAGCGGCACCGGCAAAGAACTGGTCGCGCGGGCGATTCATTACCGCAGCGATCGCAAGCAGGCGCCCCTCATGGAGGTGAACTGCTCCTCGTTCCAGGAGCACCTGCTCGAGAACGAGCTGTTCGGGCACGAGAAGGGCGCGTTCACCGACGCGACCGACACGAAGAAGGGCCTCGTCGAGCTGTGTGACGGCGGTACGCTCTTCCTCGACGAGTTCGCGGACATGTCCATGCCGACGCAGGCCAAGCTCCTGCGCTTCATCGACCACCGCAACTTCAAGCGCGTCGGCGGCGCCACGGACATCTCGGTGGACATCCGGATCGTCGCCGCCACGAACAAGAGCGTCGAAGAGGAAGTGCGCATGGGCCGCTTCCGGAGCGACCTCTACTTCCGCATCAAGGTCGTCTCGATCATGCTGCCGCCCCTGCGTGCGCGTGGAGACGACATCCTGTTGCTGGCGCGGCACTTCATGCGCGAGTTCTCGCGCAAGTTCGGCAAGGGCTTCCAGGACTTCACACCCGACGCGCAGCTCGCGTTCATGGAGTATCCGTGGCCGGGCAACGTGCGTGAACTGCGGAACCTCGTCGAGCGCGTCGTGCTGCTCGAGGAAGGGGACCGCATCGACGCCGAACACCTGCCGCCGGAAATGCTCGGCCGTCGCAGCGCGCCCGCACCCGCCGTCGCGGCAGCCGTGCGCGATGCGCTCAGCCTGCCGACGCTGGCGCAGATCGAAGCGGAGCACATCAGCGAGGTGCTGCGTCTCACGAGCGGCAACAAGAGTCGCGCGGCACGCATTCTCGGCATCTCGCGCCAGGGTTTGATCGAGAAGCTTCGTCGCCTTCGCATCGAGGAAGTGGGAGAGCGTCAACTTCCTTGACACGTACAATGAACTGTACAGATTGACTCAACGTGTTGCAGCGCAACGCATTGAAGAGCACGATAAACGTAACTAGCCATTAAATTGACACTTACGCGGACTGTCCACCGAGCCATCCACAGTGCTCGAAGGCGGTCCGCGAAGTTTTTTTCGCGGTAATTGCTCAATGAATCAGCGCCTTCCGGGCTTGGCAGGGTGCTCTCCGGCACGTGTGGCACGCACCGTGCACTAAGTAGTCTTCGAAGCGCGAGCGCAACACGAGCGAGCGCCAACGAACGTGGTAGGTAGCTGGAGAGCATCTTCACCAGTCGTCATCCGAGGAGGTGATCCCGAATGGCTGCCAAGAAGAAGGCTGCGAAGAAGAAGGCCACGAAGAAGAAGGCTGCGAAGAAGAAGAAGTAACCGGTTTTCTGGACCTGGCACGTCCTGAGGGGCGAGCTGGCGCGAGCCGGCCGCCCCTCAATGCTTTTGGTGGCTCCCAAGTTTCGAGCCCGAGTACCCCGAGTCCAAGGCTGGCCGTCCTCTCGGGTTCGTGCGGAGCGGTACGCGCAGGGACGCTCGTCCGCCCGCCCTCGTTCCTCGCCGGATGCAGCGCGCGATTCGCGTGCTATGTTGCGCTCCCGATCGTCGCCCACCACATCGAGCGCACTCCGTGACCGTTCCGCCGGCAGAAGCCCCCCAGTACATCCGTATCCGTGGCGCGCGCCAGCACAACCTGCGCGACATCGATCTCGACCTGCCGCGCGGCAAGCTGACCGTCATCACGGGCGTTTCCGGCTCGGGCAAGAGCTCGCTCGCGTTCGACACGCTGTACGCCGAGGGGCAGCGCCGCTACGTCGAGTCGGTCTCCGCGTACGCGAAGCAGTTCCTCGACCGCCTGCCGCGGCCCGACGTGGACGCGATCCACGGGCTCACGCCGGCCGTGAGCATCCAGCAGGTCGCCCCGGCGCGGAGCGCGCGCTCGACCGTGGGCACCTCGACCGAGATGCACGACTACCTGCGACTGCTCTTCGCCCGGCTCGGCACCGTGCACTGCGGCAACTGTGGCCGCCCGGTGAGCGCCGACTCGCCGCGCACGATCTCGCGCGAGGCCGCCACGTGGACCGAGGACGCGCTCGTGCTCGTGCTGGCACCCGTCCGGCTCGCCTCCAGCATGAAGTGGGAAGAGCAGGCCGGGCATCTGCTGAAGGCCGGCTACACGCGACTCTGGCTCGGCGGCGCGATCGTGTCCCTGGATCCCGCGCCGAAGCTCGACAAGGCCGCGAAGTCCGTGCTCGTCGTAATGGACCGTTTCCGCTGGCACCCGGACGAGGTGTCCCGCCTCGTCGAGGCGTGCGAACAGGCCTTCCGCCGCGGCGAGGGCCGGCTCGAGCTGGTGGTGGGAGAGGCGGCGCCCCTGCGCCGGAGCGAGCGCTGGGAGTGCTCCCACTGCGGTGAGACGGCGATGAGGCCCGAACCCGCGTTGTTTTCGTTCAACAGCCCGCTCGGCGTGTGCCCGTCGTGCAAGGGCTTCGGGGACGTTCTCACGTTCTCGCCCGAGCTGATCGTGCCCGATTCCGCCAAGACGCTGCGCGAGGGTGCGATCGAGCCGTGGGCCAAGTCGTGGAAGACCGTGACCTGGCCGAAGCTCGTGAAGCTGTCCGAGGAGCGCGGCGTGCCGCTCGACGAGCCGTGGCGCGACCTGTCCGAGGAGCACCGCGCGCTGCTCATGCACGGCGACAAGAAGTTCCGCGGCGCGATCCCGTTCCTCGAGAAGCTGCAGGAGAAGTCCTACAAGGCGGGGAATCGCTTCATCGTGAAGCGCTACCAGCAGCCGCGGCGGTGCGCCGCGTGCGGCGGCGCGCGACTGCGGGCCGAGGCACTGCGCGTGAAGCTCGGCGGTCGCACGATCGCCGAGGTCTGCGCGGGCACCGTCGCCGAGGTGGCGGACTACCTCGGCTCGCTCGAGTTCGGGGAGAGCGAGCGCCAGATCGCGGGCACGCCGCTCGCCGAGCTCCAGGCGCGGCTGCGGTTCCTGCTGCGCGTGGACCTCGGTTACCTCACGCTCGACCGGCTCATGCGCACGCTGTCGGGCGGCGAAGCGCAGCGCATCGAGCTGGCGAACGCGCTCGGCGCAAACCTCGCGGACACGCTCTACGTGCTGGACGAACCCACCGTCGGGCTGCACCCGCGCGACACCGAACGGCTGATCGGCATCCTCGACGAACTCGCGTCCCGCGGGAACACGCTCGTCGTGGTCGAGCACGAGCCCATGGTCATCCGCTCCGCCACGCACCTCGTGGACCTCGGCCCGGGCGCGGGCGAACACGGCGGCCGGCTGCTCTACGCGGGCCCGGCGACGACCGCGACCGCCGAGGCGGGCTCGGAGACCGCACGCTGGCTCTCGGGCGAGAAGCGCGTCACGCGTGAGCGGGCGAGCGGCAAGCCGAAGGGCTTCCTCACCATCCGCGGCGCGAGCGAACACAACCTCCGGAACGTCACCGTGCGGCTGCCGATCGGGCGCCTGAGCGCGGTCACCGGCGTGTCGGGCTCGGGCAAGAGCACGCTGGTCGAAGACATCCTGCACCGCGCCGCCGTGAAGCATTTCGAGGGGCGCGAGGACGAGCCGGTCGGGGCGCACGACGCGATCGTGGGGCTCGAGAAGTTCCAGCGCGTCGTCATGGTGGACCAGTCGCCGATCGGGCGCACGCCGCGCTCGTGTCCGGTGACCTACATGAACGCCTACGCGCCCTTGCGCGAGATCTACGGCCGCCAGCCGGCGGCGCTCGCCCGCGGCTGGAAGGACGGCGCGTTCTCGTTCAACACCGCCGGCGGGCGCTGCGAGCACTGCGAAGGCGCGGGCTGGGTGCAGGTCGAGATGTACTTCCTCGCGGACCTCATGGTGCCGTGCGAGGTCTGCGGCGGCGACCGCTTCCAGCGCGAACTGCTCGAGGTGCGCTACCGCGGCAAGCACATCAAGGACGCGCTCGACATGACCGTGGACGAGGCGTTCGAGCATTTCGCGACCGAGCCGAAGTTCACGCGCGCGCTGCACGTGCTCCGCCGCGTCGGTCTCGGCTACCTCCGGCTCGGCCAGCCGGCGAACCAGCTCTCCGGCGGCGAGGCGCAGCGCCTGAAGATCGCGCGCGAACTCACCGAGCGCAGCGCGGGCGCGACGCTCTACCTGCTCGACGAGCCCACGGTCGGCCTGCACTGGGCCGACATCCAGAGACTGCTCGGCGTGCTCGACGACCTCGTGGCGCGCGGCGACACGGTCGTGCTGGTGGAGCACAACCTCGACGTGATCCGGCTCTGCGACTGGATCGCGGACCTCGGCCCCGGCGGTGGCGCGGCGGGCGGCGAGCTCGTGTGCGAGGGCGCCCCCGAAGACGTGGCCGCGTGCGAGCGCTCGCACACGGGCCGCTTCCTGCGCGAGGCGCTCGCGGAAGTGGCGAAGCACTGACGGCACGCGAGCCGTGAGGCTCGGGAAAGGACATCTCCGCGATGCTCTTCATGGTGCGTTTCACCGATCGTCCCGACCGTCTCGACGTGCGCCAGGCACACCTCGCCGCGCACATGGCGTGGCTCGGCGAGCAGGCGGACGCGATCCGCATCGGCGGCCCGCTGCGCGAGTCGCCCGAGGCCCATCCCGTCGGCGCGATGTGGCTCGTCGAGGCCGCGTCGCGGGACGCGATCGAAAAGATGCTCGCGAGCGACCCGTTCTGGGTGCACGGGTTGCGCGCGAGCGTCGAGATCCTCGAGTGGCGCAAGGCCGTGCCGCCGGGCCCGGCGACGCTCTAGCGCGAATCCGCTCAGGACGTCCGGGGCAGCGCCGCCGCGAGCGCCGCGGGCAGCGCCCGGTCGCGCGCGGCCACACCGGCTTCGCTGCCGCCCAGGACGCCGTCCTCGACGACGACGCCGCGCAGGAGCGTGTGCGGCACCATCTCGAAGTAGACGTTGCGCGGGCGGACGCCGGCGGGCGGGTCGTCCCAGAGTTCGGCCGGCGCCATCTCGGTGATCGCGAGCGAGGCCGTGCCCGCCGGGATCAGCTTGCGGCGGATCGCCAGCGCGTGCACCGGTACACCGTGCTCGCGCGCGGCGAGCGCCAGCACGTACGAGCCGATCTTGTTGAGCACGCCGTGCTCGGTGACGGCGTCGGCGCCGATCCAGACCGCCGCCGCGCTCGAGACGAGCATCGGCAGCGCGGCGTCCGCGACGAGCCACACCGGCACGCCGAGGGCCGCGAGCTTCGCCGCCATCGCACGCCCCTCCAGCGCCGGGCGGCTCTCCGCGAGCAGTACGCGCGGCTTGCGGCCACGCACGTGCAGCTCGTGCAGCGCGTCGTACACCGCCGCGCTCGACGACAGCGTCGCGATGAAGGCGTCGTTCTCCGTGACGAGTTCCGCGGCTATGCGCGCCGCCGCCGCGGAAGCCGCCGCGAGGTCTTCGCGCTCCGCCACGCACGAGTGCAGCAGGGACTGCCGCAGGTCGAGCGGGGAGTCGTGCTGTGCGGCCGCCGTGTCGGCGATCGCCAGCGCCCGTGCGCACAACTGGTGCACGAGCGCCATGCTCGGCTGGCCGCCCTGGGCGCCGCGAAGCCACGCGAGCAGCGCCTCGCGCAACGCCGCCGACGAGGGGGAGCGGTCCTGCCCGATCCAGCGTTCGAGCGCGGTGAGGAACTGGTCCGCCACCGCGCTCGAGCCGGAACTGCGATCCTGCGGGAGCGAGCTCACTTGTTCAGGAGGTTCTTCAGCCAGTAGACGGTCGTCTGCTTGCCGAGTTCACCGAGAGCTTCGGTGAGCGGGATCTCCTTCGGGCACGCCTCCACGCAGTTCTGCGCGTTGCCGCAGTCCACGATGCCGCCGCGGCCCATGATGGCGTCGAGGCGCTCGTGCGCGTTCATGCGCCCGGTCGGATGCGAGTTGAACAGCCGCACCTGTCCGAGCGGCGCCGGTCCGATGAAGTCCGAGCGCGTGTTGTACTGCGGGCACACTTCCATGCAGCAGCCGCAGGTCATGCAGCGGGAGAAGGCGTAGCTCGTCTCCTGCTCGGACTGCGACAGCTTCGGGCCGGGGCCGAGGTCGTACGTGCCGTCGATCGGCACCCAGGCCTTCACGATCTTCAGCGCCTCGAACATGGGCTTGCGGTCCACCTGGAGGTCGCGCACCACCGGGAACTTGGTGAGCGGTTCCAGCGTGATCGGCCCTTCCGGCATGTTGTCCACGAGGGCCGTGCACGACTGCCGCGGCTTGCCGTTCACGAGCATCGTGCACGCGCCGCACACTTCCTCGAGGCACGACGATTCCCAGTGGACGGGCGTCGTCTTCTGGCCCTGCTTCGTGACCGGGTTCTTGCGGATCTCCATGAGGCACGAGATCACGTTCATGCTCGGCTGCCACGGCAGCACGAACTCTTCCCACCTCGAAGGGCCGGTGGGCGAGTCCTGACGCCGGATGCGAAGTTCGATGTTCTGACGGGGCATCTCGCTCACCTCCCTTTAGTCGTACTTGCGCGCGACGGGCTTGCACAGCGACACGTCCACGGGGTCGTAGCGGAACTTCGGCCCTTCGGGCGCGAACTCGGCCACCGTGGTCTTCAGCCACTTCTCGTCGTCGCGGTCGGGGAAATCGGGCTTGTAGTGCGCGCCGCGGCTCTCGTCGCGCGCGAGCGCTCCGAGCGTCACCACGCGCGAGAGGTGCAGCATGTTCTCGAGCTGGTTGAGGAACGACAGCGGCGCGTTCGCCCACTGTCCGTTGTCGAGCACGCTCGCCTTCTTCCAGCGCTCGGTGAGCTCCTGGATCTTGGCGTTCGTCTGCTCGAGCTTCTTGTTCTCGCGCACGATCGTGACGTTCTCGAGCATCGTGCGTCCGAGTTCCTCGTGGATCTTGTACGGGTTCTCGGGCCCGTCGCGGCGGGCGAGCTCGGCGAACCGCGCCGTCCACTTCGCTTCGGCCGCCTCGTACACGGACGACGGCGTCTCGGTGCCGGCCTTCGCCTGGTTCTGCGCGTACAACACCGCCGCCGGGCCGCCGATCTGGCCGGCGTAGACGCAGGAGAGGAGCGAGTTCGCGCCGAGGCGGTTGGCGCCGTGGTACTGGTACTCGGCCTCGCCGATCGCGTACAGGCCGGGGATGTTCGACATGTGGTTCTTCGGGCTGCCGAGATCGATGAAGCCGTCCGCGGTGCGCTCGTAGTCCACCCAGAGGCCGCCCATCGAGTAGTGCACGGCGGGGAAGATCTTCATCGGCTCGTCGCACGGATCGTCGCCCGTGAACTTCTCGTAGATCTCGAGGATGCCCTCGAGCTTCTTCTTGAGCGTCGCGCGCGGGATGTGCGTGAGGTCGAGGTAGACGCACATCTTGCCGTCCACGCCGAGACCGAGGTTCACGCACACGTTGTGGATCTCGCGGCTGGCGACGTCGCGCGGCACGAGGTTGCGGTACTTCGGGTACTTCTCCTCGAGGAAGTAGAAGCGCTCGGCCTCGGGGATCTGGCGCGGCGGGCGGTTGTCGCCCTGGCGCCGCGGCACCCACACGCGGCCGCCCTCGCCGCGCGCGGACTCGCTCATGAGGCGGAGCTTGTCGGCGCCGGGGATGGCCGTCGGATGGATCTGGATGAACTCGCCGTTGCCGTAGTGCGCGCCGTCCATGTAGGCGGCGGCTGCGGCGGAGCCGGAGTTGATGAGGCTGTTCGTGGACTGGCCGAAGAGCAGGCCCGGTCCGCCCGTCGCGAGCATGACCGCGTCGGCCTTGAACGCCTTCGCCTTCATGGTGCGGAGGTCGAGCGCGGTGAGCCCGACGCAGCGGCCCGCGTCGTCCTTGACGGTGCCGACGAACTCCCAGCCTTCGTACTTGGTCACGAGGCCCGCGGCTTCGTGACGGCGCACCTGCTCGTCGAGCGCGTACAGCAGCTGCTGGCCCGTCGTGGCGCCCGCGAACGCGGTGCGGTGGTGCAGCGTGCCGCCGAAGCGGCGGAAGTCGAGGAGTCCTTCCGCGGTGCGGTTGAAGGTCACGCCCATGCGGTCGAACAGGTAGATGATGCCCGGCGCGGCGTAGCACATGCCCTTCGCGGGCGGCTGGTTGGCGAGGAAGTCGCCGCCGCGGCACGTGTCGAAGAAGTGGATCTCGGGGCTGTCGTTCTCGCCCTTCACGTTCACGGCGCCGTTGATGCCGCCCTGGGCGCACACGGAGTGCGAGCGCTTCACGGGCACGATCGAGAACAGGTCCACGGCCACGCCGGCTTCGGCGACCTTGATGGCGGCCATCAG
>JBGANH010000101.1:0-13202 GCA_044222365.1 Candidatus Eiseniibacteriota bacterium | reverse complement strand
TCGCCGACCATGATCACGTCCGGGTCCTCGCGCAGCGCGCCGTGCAGCGCCTTCGCGAACGACGGCGTGTTGCGGCCGACTTCGCGCTGCGTGATCAGGCACTGCTTGTTCGGATGCTTGTACTCGATCGGATCCTCGATCGTGAGGATGTGCTTCTTGCGCGTGCGGTTGATGTGGTCGATCAGCGCGGCGAGCGTGCTCGACTTGCCCGTGCCGGGAGGACCGGTGCACACGATCAGTCCGCGCGGAAGCTCCGTGAGCTTCACGAGGTGATCGGGGATGCCGAGCTGTTCCATGGACAGGATCTGGCTCGGCAGCATGCGGAACGCGCCCGCGGGACCTTTGCTCTGCTCGTAGATGTTGCAGCGCACGCGCACCACGCCGGGCACTTCGTACGAGAAGTCGACGTCCTTGTGCGCGTCGTAGCGCGCGCGCGTCGGGCCGTCCATGATCTCGAACAGCAGCATCTCGCTCACTTCACGCGTGAGCGCCTCGTACGGGATCGGCGTGATCTCGCCGTTGATCCGCACCATGGGGGGCGACCCGGTGGTCATGTGCAGGTCGGAAGCCCCCTGCTCCTTGACCAGCTTCAGGATCGCGTCGATGCGTGCCATGTGTCCGAGTCTCCCGGCAGTTGCGTCGTCGTAAGGCGGTGTCCGCCAGACGGTCAGGTGTCCCGGAGGTTTTCGGCGCGGGCGCCGCCGGACTCCAGCCCGGACTTGATTTCGCGGGGCCGGTCGCAACGAGGCCGTAGCGGCGGCCCCGGTCTTGCCTTTACAGTGTTCGACCACTCGTCCATGGCAGGCCCGAAATGGTCAGCCCAGTTCCCGCAACGCCTTCACCGCGGCACCCAAGTTCCCTTCCCCGGGACGCTTGGGATGCGGTGCGAAGGCCGCCGTACACCAACCGAAAGGTCACGCACCCGCATGCGCCCCACGATCGCATCGCGAGCCCTCGTGGCTTCCTGCAAGCGCCTCGTCGCGCTTTCTGCATTCGTCGCCCTCACCTGCACGGCTGCAACGGCTTGGGCCGACGTGGTCATGTACCGCGTGAACGCGGGCGGTCCCGAGATCCCGGCCCTGGATTCCGGTCCGGCCTGGGGGCGTGACCAGAACGTTCCGTTCGCTTCGCCCTACGTGAATGCCGAGGCGACGACCGACCAGATCTTCACGCGCAGTGCGCCCGTCGGCACGCCGCACGCGTCGGTGCCCGCCTACGTCCCGCTCTCGATCTTCGACGACGAGCGCTGGGACCCGGGCGACGCGATCGAGATGCAGTGGGAGTTCCCGGTCCCGAACGGCCTGTACAGGGTCCACCTCTTCATGATGGAGGGGTACGCCGGTACGCAGTACGTCGGCGCCCGCAAGATCCACGTGAAGGCCGAAGGCGTCGCGCGGCTGTCGAACTACGACATCTACGCGCTCTACGGCGGCTACACGCCGGCCATGGAGACGTTCGACGTGTCGGTGTCGGACGGCAGCCTGTCGCTCCTGCTCGAGCACGTCGCCGACGACCCGGCGATTCGTGGCGTCGAGATCGTGGCGCTGAACGCGTCGGGTTTCATGGGTGTCGCGCCGAGCACGCTCACGTTCGGGCAGCGCCTCGTCGGGACGCTGTCGCCTCCGCAGGACGTGACGATCACGAACATCGGCGGGCCCGGTGATCCGTCGCTGCAGATCACGAGCATCACGATCCCGACCGGCTTCACGCACAACCTCTCGCCGCAGTCGCTCGCACCCGGCGAGTCGCGCACGTTCCAGGTGCGTTTCGCGCCGACGACCACCGGCCTGATCTCGGGCTCGATGAGCGTGGCGCACTCGGGCTCGGGCGGTCCGGTACTCATCTCGCTCTCGGGCACCGGCGCGAACAGCTTCCCCGTGGGGTTCGGCAAGAGCCAGCTCGCCGGCGGCCAGCGCACGAACCCGACGTCGCTGCAGTTCGGCCCCGACGGCCGGCTCTACGTGGCGACGCGTGAGGGCCGCATCTGGGCGCACACCGTGGCGCGCACGTCGGCGAACCACTACGGCGTCACGGCGAGCGAGGCCATCGACGCGATCAACGCGATCCCGAACCACAACGACGACGGCACGCTCGCGCCTTCGGTCACGAACCGCATCGTCACGGGCATCCTGCTGCGCGGCACGCCGGCGAATCCCGTGATCTGGGTGACGTCGTCCGACCCGCGCATGGCCGTGGCGAACGACACCGGCCTCGACACGAACTCGGGCATCCTGTCGCGCCTCGACTGGAACGGCTCGAGCTGGGTGCGCACGGACGTCGTGCGCGGCCTGCCGCGGTCCGAGGACGACCACATGACGAACGGCATGGCGCTCGACACGCTCACGAACGTCATGTACATCGGCCAGGGCGGCAGCTGCAACATGGGCGCGCCGTCGCTCAACTTCTCGTTCCTGCCCGAGTACGCGCTCACCGGCGCGATCCTCTCGGTGGACCTCGCGGCGATCGGCAACACGACGTACGACCTGCCGACGCTCGACGACGAGGACCGCGCCGGCACGAACGACCTGAACGATCCGTTCGGCGGCAACGACGGCAAGAACCAGGCGCGCATCGTGCCCGGCGGCCCGGTGCAGGTGCATTCGCCCGGCTGGCGCAACCCGTACGACGTGCTGATCCACACGAACGGCCACCTGTACTCGATCGACAACGGCCCGAACGCGGGCTGGGGCGGACCTCCGATCGGCGCGGGCTTCGGCACGAGCTGCACGAACGCGAACAACGACGACGACTCGTTCACGTACCAGGACAACATGCACATGATTCCGGGACCGGGCTACTACGCCGGTCACCCGAATCCGACCCGTGCGAGCACGTCGAACACGTTCAACGCGTCGAACCCGCAGTCGCCGGTGCCCGCGAGCGACCCGCGTCAGTGCGAATACCTCGTGCCCGGATTCGACGGCTCGATCGCACGCTGGTGGGCCTCCACGAACGGCATCGTCGAATACCGCGCGAGCAACTTCGGCAACGGCCTCAAGGGCGCCGTGCTGGCGGCGAGCTTCGACAACTCGATCCACCGGATCGATCTCGACGCGGACGGCGATTCCGCCACCGCGAGCACGGTGCTGTTCTCGAACGTGGACGTCACGCCGCTCGACGTGACCGCGCAGGGCGACGACCAGGTCTTCCGCGGCACCGTCTGGGTGTGCGACTACGTCACCGGCCAGATCTACGTGTTCGAGCCGAGCGACTACGAAGGCGGCGGCACCGTCTGCAACGGCACCGACAGCCCGCTGCTCGACGAGGACGGGGACGGATTCAGCAACGCCGACGAGATCGACAACTCGACGAACCCGTGCTCGGCGGGCGACCAGCCGGCCGACTTCGACGGCGACCTGCTGAGCGACCTCAACGATCCGGACGACGACAACGACGGGCTCCTCGACGTGAGCGACGCGTTCGCGCGCGACGCCGCGAACGGCGCCACGACGACGCTGCCGATCGTGTACACGTGGGACGGCGGCAATCCCGGCAACGGTCTGTTCGGGCTCGGCTTCACCGGGCTCATGACGAACGGCACGACCGACTACCTCACGCAGTTCGATCCCGTGCAGCTCACGCCCGGCGGCGCCGCGGGCAAGCTGACCGTGGACAACGTCACCGCGGGCGACGCGCTCGAGGGCCGCAACACGCAGCAGTACGCCTTCCAGTTCGGGCTCACGAGCGATTCGACGACGGCGGCGTTCACCGCGCACACGCGGCTTTCGAAGCCGTTCTTCTCGGGCGCGCCGGCGGACTCGATGAGCGAAGGCCTGTTCGTCGGCAGCGGCACGCAGGACGACTGGCTCTCGGTGGCGTTCGGCGTGCGCGGCGGCCAGACCGTGATCCTCGCGACGCACGAAGTCGCGGGCGTCGCGACCACGACGCAGTACGCCGCGCCGATCACCGGCGCGACGAACTGGGTGGACCTGTTCCTCGACGTGAACCCGGCCGCGAACACCGTGCAGCCGCGCTTCCAGGTCGAGGGCGGCGCGCCGTCGCCGGCCGGTCCGGCGATCGCGCTGGTCCCGGGCTCGGCGCTCGAGCGCGCGGTGCGCTCCACGCCGGCGCTCGCGGTCGGCATCCTCTCGACTTCGCGCGGCGCCACGCCGTTCGTGGCGACGTGGGATCACCTGCACGTGACGACGACCGCCACGACGGGCGTGGAATCCGGCCCGGCCGCGGTGCTGCGCACGCAGCTCCTGCCGAGCGCGCCGCACCCGGCGCGCGGCGGCACCTCGGTGCGCTTCTCGCTCGCGACCGCGGGGCGCGCGAACGTCAGCCTCTACGGCGTGGACGGCCGGCGCGTGCGCCAGCTCGCGGACGGCTGGCACGGCGCGGGCCTGCATTCCGTCGCGTGGAACGGCCGTGACGAACGCGGCGGGCGCGTCGCTCCCGGTGTGTACTTCCTGCGGCTGCAGACGGCCGGTCACCAGGAGACCGCGAGGCTCGTCGTGGTCGAATAGCCGGGCGGACGAGAACACGGTTCACAGCGCGCGCGGCGGTCTGGCAGACTGCCGCGCGTCGTGTTTTCGGCCGTACGCCATGGACCCGGAGGACGGACATGCTCCTCGATCTGCGCACGATCTTCGTGAAGGAACGCGTCGGAGTCTTCAAGATCCGCGACACCTACGACCTGCTCGACCCGGCCTCGGGCGCCACGGTCGGCCTGGTGAAGGACGAGACGCAGGGTTGGGCGCGGTGGCTGCGGCTGCTGCTCAAGAAGGCGCTGCTGCCCGCGCGCGTGAACGTCTACGAGCGCGAGGAACAGCCGCCGGTGATCTGGCTGCGCAAGAGCCCGAGCTTCTGGCACTCGCACGTGCGCGTGCACGATGCGCGCGGGCAGGAGATCGGCCACTTCAAGAGCAAGCTCTTCACGCTCGGCGGCGGGTTCCACGTCTTCGACTCCACCGGACAGAAGTTCGCCGAGGTGAAGGGCGACTGGAAGGGCTGGAACTTCAAGCTCCTCGATGCGAACGGCCTCGAGCTGGGCGTGATCACGAAGAAGTGGGCGGGACTCGGCCGCGAACTGTTCACCACCGCGGACCAGTACGTGATCGCGCTTTCGGAGCAGGCGCCGGCGGGGAAGGATCGCGCGGCACTGCTGCTGGCCGCGGCGCTCGCCGTGGACATCGTCTTCAAGGAGCATCAGAGCTGAGGCGGCCGGGGCGCGGACCCGGAGGGCGCGCGGAAGCGGCGAAACGGCCGTGAAATCGCCGCTCAACCGCCGGGTCCGAAGGGCCGATGTTCACGGGGTATGACCCTCGGAAGAAAGGCCCTGATGCCTCGCTACGTCGAAAAGCTCCGCGCGCCGGTCCAGCTGGCCCTGTCGGGCCAGGAGCCGGTGGCGGGATTCTTCTCGCTGTTCCCGGCGGCCGAACACCACGAGGGTCCGGAGACGCTGCTCGAACGGTTGAACGCGCCCCAGCGGATGCTGCCGTTCCACCGCGCGGAGGACAGCGCGTTCACGCTCGTGGTGCGGGAGCGCATCGAGTGGCTGGCCGCGGCGGCCGACACCGCGCCCGAGCTGCTGCGCCCGCGCTGGTTCATTCCGACCCGTGAGGAGCGGGTGCGCGTGCGCACCGCGCACGGCACGACGTTCGAGGGCATTCTCGAACTCGAGATGCCGCACGAGTTCAACCGTGCGTCCGACTTCCTGAACACGGAAGGCGACTTCTTCATGCTCGCGACCGCGCAGGGCACGATTTTCCTGAACAAGGCGATGGTGCTCGACGTGCGCGTGTACGAGGCCTCGCCGGTGCCGAAGGCCGCCTGACGCGGCGTTCCGCCACGGCACGGAAACGAAGAAAGCTCCGCGGGGCGGCCCGCGGAGCTTCCTCTTTCCTGCCGGACACGCCTCAGTGTTTCGTGAGCTCGTCCGCCAGCGCGTTCATGTCGTAGACCTTGCGCAGCGCCTCGAGCAGTCCCCGCGCGTCCACGGCGACCGAGCGCGACTGGTGGTCGGCGGTCGTGAACGTCCACAGGAAGCTCTGGATGTTCCCGTCGAAATCGAGACCCACGAGTTCGCCCGCGCGGTTCACGAAGGGCGACCCCGAGTTGCCGCCCACGCTTTCGCACGTGGTGACGAAGTTCAGCGGCGTCGAAAGATCGAGGCGCGACTCCGCTTCGTGGATGCGCTTCGGCAGCGTGAAGGGGTCGCGATCGTCGAACGCGTGCGCACGGTCGAAGAGGCCGTAGTAGGTCGTGAAGGGCGGCACGAACGATTCCGTCTGCGGATAGCCCGCCACCTTGCCGTACGACAGGCGCAGCGTGCCGGTCGCGTCGGGCGGCGACGCGTGACCGTCGAGCTGGAAGCGCGCCTCGGCGATGCGCAGTCCCTCGACGCTTTCGACGCTCTCGATCCGCTCCTCCGTCCACGCGCGCATCTCGCGGTAGGCGGGATCGAGGGCGCGCGCCCACACGATCAGCGGGTCGGTCGAAGCCTCGACCGCCTTGCGGCCGCCGGCGAACAGCCGCTGGCGCTCCGCGACGTCCGCGAGCTTCGTGCCCGAGAGCAGCGCATGCGCGACCTCGGCCGGCGTCCGGCCGCCGAGCGCGGTACGCACCCAGGGATCGTCCGCGCCGAGGGAGTCCACGGTCATCTGCAGCTGGTCGGCGAGCACGACCTCTTCCATGTCCGCGTACACCGGCGCGCGCGAGAACAGGCGGAAGCGCGTGACGCCGAGCTGGTCGTCCTGGTACTCGCGGAAGCGTTTCTCGTTCGGCTTCTCCATCTCCGCGGTCAGGCGCACGAGCGTGTTCGCCACGTCCACGAGCGAGCTGACGCGGCCGATCTCGCGCAGGCTGCGGGTGCGGGCTCGCGTGCGCAGTTCGGTCTGGGCGGCGGCCATGCGGTCCCACGCGTCGCCGTACTTCGCGACGAGCTCGGGGCGCTTCGCGAGGCGCGCGCGCAGCGCGTCCTCTTCGGCGCGCTTGCCCGCGAAGAACGCCGGGTCGCGCAGCAGCGCGAGGAAGCCGCGCTCGCGCTTGAGGTTGTTCTCGAGTCCGCGGATCGCGTTGCGCGAGCGGCGCTCCTGCTCGGCGCCGAGCGCGGCGTAGCGCCGGTACACCTCGAGGCGGCGCTCCTGCAGGCCGATCCGGATCGGGCGGTCGAGGTCGCGCTCGTACTCGAGCTGCGCGGCGGTGCGCAGGCGGTTCGTGCGTCCCGGATGTCCCGCGAGCAGGACGAGCTCGCCGTCCTTCACGCCGCCCTCGCTCACGCGCAGCCAGTGCTCCGGCCGGACCGGCTTCCCGTTCTCGTAGATGCGGTAGAACGTGAAGTCGAGGTCGTGGCGTGGAAATCCGAAGTTGTCGGGATCACCACCGAAGTTCGCCGCCTGCTCGTCCGGCGCGCAGACGAGGCGTACGTCGTCGAACGTGCGATAGCCGTAGAGCCAGTACTCGCCGCCCTGATAGAGCGTCACCGTGTCCACGCGCAGGCCGGTCTTCTTGGCGAACGCGGTCTCGAGCTTCGTGAGCAGCGCCTTGCGCTTCGCGGCGAGTACTTCGGGCGTCCCCGGGCCGCTCATCACGGCGCGCACCTGCGCGGTCACGTCCTGCGTCTCCCACAGCAGCTTCAGTTCGAGGCCGGGGCAGCGCAGTTCCTCCTCGCGCGTGCGCGCGAAGAAACCGTCGCGCACGTAGTCGTGCTCCGGCGACGACAGCTTCTCGATCTGCCCGTACGCGACGTGGTGGTTCGTGAGCACGAGCCCGTCGGGGGACACGAACGAGGCCGTGCCGCCGCCCGTCGTCAGCACGCTGCGCTGGACGTGCTCCAGCCACTCGCGCGACGGCGTGAATCCGTAGCGGGACTGCAGCAGGTCGGTGGGCGGGTAGTCGAACGGCCACATGCCTTCGTCGGCGAGGGCGGGAACGGCGGTGACGAGCACAAGCGCGACGGCGGGAAACAGGCGTCGGAGCATCGGTCTTCCTTGCGGCCCCGCGCGGCGCGCGGGGCGTTCAGGCGCCAGCGACCGTCTGCACGGCGATCGAGGGCGGGGCCTCGAGGTGCTTCTTCACCGTGCACTGGTCCGCGGCGCGGACGAGTGCGGCGTGGTACTTCGCGGGAAACGTGGGCGGAACGTGAATGTCGATCGAGACGTGCGTGATCATGTGCGTCTCGGGGTGCACTTCCATCTTCTGGGTGAGGCGGATGCCGTCGGTCGGGAGCTCGCGGCTGCGGCAGAACTGCAGCACGTAGTAGCCCGCGCACGTGCCGAGCGACGAAATGAAGCACATGAACGGCGTGGGCGCGGAGCCTTCGCCGCCGCCCTTCACGGTCTGGTCGGTGTGGAGCGTGACGTCCTTGTATTGCGCATCGACCCGAAGGCCGCCGGGAAACGTGATCGTGTATTCCATCTTCTGGTGCTCCTTGGGCAGGTGCGGAGTGATGTCCACGGCTTCCGTACCTGTGAGACACGAGGGGCGCCCGGGGATTCGCGCCCGCTCGTCCATCGCCCGGTGTCAGCGCCCGCGCAGGGCTGCCGCCACCGCGGCCTCGGCGGCGCCGTGCGCGTGCACGAGCTGCCAGCTCGAGAGCTCCTTTCGGAAAACGTAGCCCGGACGGGTTTCCTTCGCGAGCCGCGCGTCGAACGCCTCCCAGGCGGCTGCCGCCGCGCGCGCGTCCCCACCCGCCCGCAGCGCGCCGGCCTGCACGATGCGCGCGAGGTCGGACCACGCGCCCCAGGCGAGCGCCTGCTCGGCGTGCGCGCGCGCGGCCTTCACGTCGCCCGAGGCGAGCGCCGCCCAGCCGCGGAGCGCCTCGACGTCGGGGTGGCGCTCGTCGAGCAGTTTCGCGGCGTCGAGTTGCACGCGCGCCTCGGCGACGCGGCCGGCGCGCAGCAGGTCGAGCGCGTAGGACGCCCGCAACGAGACGATGCCCGTGCGCATGCGCACCGCGGCATCGTACTGCGTGAACGCGGCGTTCCAGTCCCCCTTCCCGTCGGCCGCCAGCTGCGCGAGCGCCGCCGCGCGCCCGGGCAGGCCCTCGGGACTGTCACTCTGGTAGGCGAGCACCGAGTCGTACGCCGCCAGCGCCGCCGCCCCGTCGCCGGCGAGCAGCGCGTACGCGCCGAGTGCGCCGTCCACGCGATAGCGGTCGCTCTCGCGCACGAGCGCACGCGCCGAAGCGAGCGACGCCCGGGCCGCCGCCAGTCCGCGGCCGGTGTGCCAGGCGGCGTCGGCCTGCAGCACCCGCACGGCTCCGCTCGCGGGATGCGCGGCGGCCGCGCGCGCCGCCACGGACTCGGCTTCCGCGGCGCGTCCCGCGAGCAGCAGCGCGTTCCCGAGCGACAGCAGGGCCGTTTCGTTCGCGGGTGCGATCTCGAGCGCCTTCCGGTAGAGCGGGATCGCCGGGTCCACCTTGCCCTGCGTGAGCAGGTCGTCGCCGCCGTTCGCGTACGCGACCGGATAGCAACCGCTCACGTCGCGGCGCATCTGGAAGCCCTCGACGAGCGCGCGCAGCGCCGGATCGATGCGGTCGAGCCGCTCGCGCACGACGTCGCGCGGGTCGTACGCGTCGCGCATGGGCGAGGCGAGGGCGTTCGCGCCCTCCGCGAAGTACTCCCACACGCTGCCGCCGGCGTAGCGCGAGAGGTAGCCGTCGCGCGTCGCGTCGTCGCGCTCCTTCGCCTGGCGGTAGTGCTCCTGGATGCGGCGCATGTCGTCGGCCGGCAGGATGCCGTGCACCTGGTGGGTGAGCTCGTGCAGCACGGTGTTGTAGCGGTCGAAGATCGTGCGCTCGACGTCCTCGATGCCGGTCACGGTGTGGTAGCCGCCGCAGCCGCGCACGTCGTCCCACAGGCGCGAGTCGTAGTTGATGCGCTGGTCGCGCAGCGTCCGCTGCGCGGGGCACTCGGAGAGGAGCATGTACACGGGCTTGATGTAGTAAGTCGCACCGCCCTCGATGAGCACGGGCACGAACCGCTTCCACGGCGCGATCGAGAGCGCCACGCGCTTCTGGTGGCGCGGCGAGAGCGAGCGCCAGTTGGTCACGAACTGCTCGATGCCCGGCACGTCCGGCATCGGCGCCGCCGCGAAGCGCGCCTCGTACGCGGCGCGGTGCACGTCGACCACGAAGCGCTGGCCCTCGAGCGCCTTCGCGATGACCGCGTGCGCGCGGCCGTACTCGGGGCACGCGCGCAGCGCGGCGAAGCCGCCCGCGCGCGACTCGGCGAAGCGCCCGTCCTCGAAGTCGAGCGAGGCGAGCCGCACGCGCGCGTCGGCCCAGCCCGGATGCAGCGCGATCACGCGCGCGTACGCCGCGCGCGCGCCGGCGCGGTCGCCCGCGGCGAGCTTCGCGTCCGCCTTCGCGAGCAGCGCGCGGCCGGCGGCGTCGGCGAACGCGCGCGGATACGCGGCGGCGAGCTGCGTGTAGTTCTTCCGTGCGTAGCCGTTGCCGAGCAGGTAGTGCGCCGCGTCGTGATACGGCGCGAGCTTCACCGCCCACTCCGCGGCCGAGATCGCCTCGTCGGTGCGGCCGAGGCGGATGAGCGTCTCGGTGAGCGCCATCAGCACGTCGGCGCTGCCGTCCTCGTCGAGCGCCGCGCGCAGCGTCGCGAGCGACGCGTCCCACTGGCGCTGCTTCTGCTGCACGAGCGCCAGCCCCGTGAGCGCGAGCGCACGCCGCGCCGACGTGGAGTCGCCCCACGCGGAGCGCAGTGGCTGCGGCGGACACGCCGCGAGTGCGTGCGTGAACAGCGTGTCGGCGCGCGGGTAGTCGAGCCTGTCGTACGCGACGCGTCCCGCCGCGAGCAGCTCCGGGATCGCGTCGGCGTCCGGCACGCGGCCGATGCGCGCCTGCGCGATCGAGTCGATCGTCGCGGCGTCGTCCTTCGCGAACGCGAGCGCCAGACGCAGCGAGCGCTCGCGCGGCAGCAGCGCGCCGCGCGAGGCGAGCGTGGCGAGCAGCGCTTCGACCGGAGCGAAGTCCTGGCGCGCGAGTGCGACGCGCGCGCCCGCCACCTGCAGCGCGCGCGACGGCCGCGCGACGCGCCGCAGCAGCGTGTCGGCGCGGTCGGGCTGGCCGGTCGCGAGCAGCAGCATCACCTGCTCGGCGTCGAGCGGCTGGCCGGCGACGCCTTCCAGCACGCCGAGTCGGGCTCGATACTGGTCGGCGACCGGAGCGAAGAGGCCCGTGTCGGGCAGCGCGACCGCCGCTGCGGCGTGTGCGCGCGGCGCGATCGCGGTGGCGGCGAGGATGGCGAGGGCGAGAGCGAGCGGACGGACGGGCGATCGCGACATGGTCGGAGGCTCCGGGGACGGCGCACGAACGTGTGGGGGACGGCGAGATCGGCGCGCAGTCTACTCCAGCGAGTCCGCGCGCGGACGCGGCGAGTCCGCGTTCGCATCGCCCGGCACCACGAGCCGCACCGCCACGTACCCGATCACCAGCGCGAGGCCGTACACGAGCGTCACGTGCGCTCCCGAGGCCGCGGTGCCGGGCTCGGCGAGATCGTTCGCGAGCTGCGGCAGCATCACGTGCGGACGCAGCACCGCGTCCCAGCTGTTCCAGCGCAGGAAGCGGCCCATGTAGATGCCGAGCCCCGAGAGCAGCAGGGAGGCGATCGCGACGCCCCAGCCGACCGCGCGTCCGAAGCGCCGCGCGAGCACGGCCTGCACGTCGGCGACCGAGCTGTATCCGAGCGCGAGCCCGGTGCCCGCGAACGAGGTCACGAGCGCGATGTCGAACCACATCGGCACCGGAGGGCGCGAGCGCAGGTGCAGGAAGTCCGTGACGATGTAGGGCGCGTTCGGCAGGAAGAGCAGCCACAGCACGAACCAGAGCGCCTGCACCGCGCCGCGCTCGCCGCGCGACGACGCCTGCGCGAAGCGCATCGACGCCGCCGCGGGGGCGGCCAAGAGCACGAGGTTCCAGACGAGGAAGCAGCTGGCCGACGCGCCAGGCGACCAGCGAACAACACGCACCAGCACGGCAGCACCAGCAGCATCGACTGGGCGCGAGCGAGGTGGTGCGGAACGGGAGCGCAGCGGGAACCTGCTGGCGGTGTTGGGACCGACTGGTCACCGGGATCGCGATCCCGGTTCCGGGTGACCCCCGCGGGATCGCCTCGCGCGTCGCGCCCTTGCCCCGCGCACCGGCGGCGCGGCAATATCGCGCGCGCTTCGCGCCCGAACTCCCGCGCTCGCGTCCCATCCACACGACGAGGAAGAACCCATGCACACGCTGCAGCCGGCGCGCCTGAAGCCGGGCGTCACAATCGACTCGCTGCCCGGCGCTCCCGCCGCCGATTCCGCGACGGCCGCCACCGAGGCCGCGCTCGTGCGCGGCACGGCGCTCGTCTTCTGGGACCCGAAGGTGCCGGGGAAAAAGCTCGACGCGATCGACACCGACCAGATCACGCCCGCGGCCGACTGCGTGAGCGAGTCGCTCGAGACGCTCGACGAGCGCTGGAAGGCGGGCAGCTTCCGCTACCTGATGCCGGACTTCCGCGCGCGCGTGCACGCCGGGCAGACGTTCCTCGTCGCCGGCGATCGCTTCGCCATCGGCAGCTCGCGCGAGATGAGCCCCGCGGGCCTCAAGGGCGTCGCGGAGGAAGTCGGGCTCGAGCTGGTGGTCGTGTGCGGGAACAACATGGGCGACATCTTCCGCCGCAACGCGTTCAACCTCGGCCTGCACGTCGTGCAGTGCCCCGAGGCCGTCGCCGACGCCCAGGACGGCGACGCGATGACGTTCGACCCGGTGACGCGCGCGCTCGCGAACACGACGCGCGGCAAGACGTACGTGCCGGTGCCGCTCAGCCCGAAGGAAGACGAGATCCGGCGCACGGGCGGCATCTTCGCGATGGGCCGGCGGGAGTTCCGCTCGAGCGTCGCGACGCCGCCGAACGTCGTGTGGCCCGACGCGGAGACCGCGCGAGGGCTCACGACGACCGAGCAGATCGTGTGGGCGCACCGTGTCGACAAGGACGCCGAGGTGAAGCCGGGCGCGACGCTGCGCGTGTACGCGGACCTGCTGCCCGCGAGCGACGGCACCGCGCCGTTCGCGATCCACACGTTCAACCAGATCACGGGCGGGCAGGCGATCTGGCCGCGCCAGCTCGCGGTGGCGAACGATCACTTCGTCTTCACCGGCGTCGACGCCGACGACAAGCAGACGAGCATCGGCCGCGCGTTCGCCGCGCTGCACGGCATCGGCAAGCCGTACTACGCCACGCCGGGCGACGGCATCTTCCACTTCTATT
>JBGANH010000100.1:0-13219 GCA_044222365.1 Candidatus Eiseniibacteriota bacterium | reverse complement strand
AGAGGTGGAGGATCCGCTCATGCGGCAGATCCGCCAGCTCGACAAGCTCGTGGACGAGCTCGCGAAGGGCAGGGCGATGGAGAAGATCCTGCGGCAGTGAGGCGCGCCCGCCGCGGCGCAGGTTTTAATTCCGCGCCGCCTGTGGAATCTTCCCGCCCATGCCCACGCCCCCCGGCTACTCCGGCACACCGCTCGCGAAGAAGCTCGGCATCGCAGCAGGCACGGCCGTGCTGACGATCGGCGCGCCCGCGGACTACCGCGACTGGCTCGCGCCGCTGCCCGACGACGTGGTGTTCGCGCGCGCCGCGAGCGCGAAGACGGACGTCGCGCACGTGTTCGTGACGAAGCGCGCCGAGCTCGAGAAGCACCTGAAGGCGCTGCGCGCGAAGCTGCGCCCCGACGCCGCGGTGTGGGTGTCGTGGCCGAAGAAGACGTCCAAGGTGCCGACCGACGTGACCGAGGACGTGATCCGCGCCGTCTGCCTGCCCATGGGTTGGGTGGACATCAAGGTGTGTGCGGTCACCGACGTGTGGTCCGGTCTCAAGCTCGTCGTGCGGAAGGAACTGCGGTGAGCGCTTCCTTCGTCGCACTGCTGCGCGGTATCAACGTCGGGAAGGCGAAGCGCATCCCGATGGCGGACCTGCGCGCGCTGCTCGAGTCGCTCGGGCACACGGACGTCAAGACGCTGCTCAACAGCGGCAATGCGGTGTTCTCCGCGCCGCGTGGGGGCGCCCCGAAGCTGGCGGCGGCGATCTCCGCGGCGATCGAGAAACGCTTTGGCTTCGAAGTGCCCGTGATCGTGAAGTCCGCCGCCGATCTCGACGCGATCGCGGCCGAGAATACGCTCGCCGCGAAGGCGCCCGACCACTCGCGCCTGCTCACCGTGTTCGCGCAGGACCCCGCGGACCTGAAATCGCTCGCAGCCTTGAAGCCGTTGCTCGCGAAGAACGAAGCGCTGCTGCTGGGCAGGCACGCCGCCTGGCTGCATTGTGCGAACGGGATTCTCGAGAGCGCGGCGGGCGAGGCGATGCTCGGCAAGGTCGGCCGGTCCGGCAAGGGATTCACCACACGCAACTGGGCGACGGTCGAGAAGATCCGAGCGCTCATGAAGTCCGCCGGCTGACGGCAAAGGACGGAGAAGGAAACCGCATGCCCCCACGTGCCCGTTACGCCACCGTCGACGACTACCTCGCGGCGACCGCACCGGAGGTGCGAAACGTCCTGGAGGAAATCCGTGCGCGCGCACGCGCGGCGGTTCCCGACGCCACCGAGTGCATCAGCTACCAGGTGCCCGCGCTCAAGCGGAAGAAGGTGTTCTTCTACTACGCCGCCTTCAAGCAGCACGTCGGCATCTACCCGCCGGTCAAGGGCGACGCGGCGCTCGCCGCCGAACTCGCGCCGTTCCGTGGGCCGAAGGGCAACCTGCAGTTCCCGCTGTCCGCGCCGATTCCCTACGAGCTGATCGCGCGGGTGGCGGCGACGCTCGCGGAGGAAGTGGGCGTGAAGAGTGCGGCCAAGGGGACCGCGTGATCCTCCGGCTCGACGATCTGCGCGGACCCGAGATCCGCGCGCTGCTCGAGGAACATCTCGCCGACATGCGGCGCATCTCGCCGCCCGAGAGCGTGCACGCACTCGACCTGGACGCGCTGCGCCGCCCCGAGATCTCGTTCTGGACGGTGTGGGAGGGGGACGCCCTGCTCGGTTGCGGCGCGCTCAAGCAGCTCGACGCGACGCACGGCGAGATCAAGTCCATGCGCACGGGGCGCGAGCACCGTGGCAAGGGCGTCGCGCGGTTCGTGCTGACGCACATCCTCGAGGAGGCGCGCCGGCGCGGCTACGCGCGGCTCAGCCTCGAGACCGGCTCGCAGCCGGAGTTCGAGCCCGCGCGAGCGCTGTACGCGAGCGTGGGGTTCGATTTCTGCGGCCCGTTCGCCGACTACGTGCTCGACCCGAACAGCGTGTTCATGACGCTCACTTTGTAGCGGCCGGCCGGGCCCGCCGGGAGTAGGCTGCTCGCAGCCGACCGGGGGAGGATGCACGCATGCACGCCCGGTCGCTCGCCGCCTTTGCCTTCACGCTCACGCTCGCGATCTCCTGGTGTTCACCCTCGCCAGCCCGGGCGCTCGTCATCGCACCCCCGCCCGAGACGATGCTGGCGCGCATGAGCCGTGCGGCCGACACGATCGTCGTCGCGGACGTCGTGCGCTCCACCGGTGTCGAGGTACCGGACAGCTCGGCCTTTTCGCGTGACGGCCTCATGGTGATGACGCGGCACACGCTCGTCGTTCGCGAGAGCTGGAAGGGGAGCGCCCGCGCCGGCGACACGGTCGAGGTCTGGACGCCCGGGGGACACGTGCCGGGGCGCGGAGGCTCGTGGATCGAGGACACGGCGCAGTTGTTCCGCGAGCGGCGCTACGTGCTGTTCCTGTCCCGGTGGCGCGCACGGCTCGCGGTGCGCGAAGGCGAGATGGGCGCGCTCGAGGTGGCCGCGGGGCACGTCTCCGGGTACGTGACGGGCGAACGCCGCAAGCTGTCGTGGCTGCGGAATCGTGTGAAGGCCGCGATCGCCGCGCCCTGACCGGCGTGATTCCGGTGTGGCCGCACCCTGCCCGTTCGCCTAGGCTCGCCGCTTCCTTCCGCTCGACCCCTTCCGAGGAGGCGCCTCATGCAGCGCGTCAGCACGTGCCTGTGGTTCGACGATCAGGCGCTCGAAGCCGCGACGTTCTACACGAGCGTCATTCCCCGCTCGCGCATCACGAAGGTCCAGCACTACCCCGTGGACGGCCCGAAGCCCGAGGGCACGGTGCTCATGGTGACGTTCGAGCTCGACGGAACGGAGTACCTCGCGCTCAACGGCGGCCCCGTCTTCCCTCTCACACCCGCCGTGTCGCTGTGCGTGAACTGCGAGACGCAGGACGAGATCGACCTTCTGTGGGAGAAGCTCTCCGAGGGTGGGCAGAAGAGCCAGTGCGGATGGGTCACCGACCGCTTCGGGCTTTCGTGGCAGATCGTGCCGAGGGCCGTGGTCGCACTCTTCGACTCGCCCGACCGTGAGGCATCCCGGCGCGCATTCCAGGCCATCATGCAGATGGCCAAGCTCGACATCGCCGCGATACGGCGCGCGTACGACGGGGCCTGATTCCGGTCCTTCGCGCGTTGTCCGGCGGCGGTGCTAACCTGCGCGCCTTCCGGGCACCCCTCGTCGGGCGCAGGGCCGGCGGCCGGCGCTCGATGGCTCCGGGGCGGACGGCGGTCGCCCGATTCGAGGTCGTGCATGAGCCACGCATGGTGGAGAGGTTCCCGCGGCGAAGGGTTCGTGGTCGCGCAGCTGGCACTGTTCGCGCTGATCGCGTTCGGTCCGCGCACCCTCGAGTGGATCCCGGCGTGGCCGTGGCCCCAGGTGTGGCGCATCGCGGGAACATGCCTCATGAGCATCGGCGGCCTGATCGTACTCGCCGGCGGCGTGAGTCTCGGGCGCTCGCTCACGCCGCTGCCCTATCCGCGCGAGGGCGGTCATCTCGTCGAGACCGGACCGTACGCGGTCGTGCGGCACCCGATCTACAGCGGCGGGCTTCTGCTCGCGCTCGGCTGGGCGCTGTGGACGCGAGGAGCGCTCACGCTCGGGTACGCGCTCCTGCTGTTCGCCCTGCTCGACGCCAAGTCGCGCCGTGAGGAACGCTGGCTCGCCTCGCGCTTCAGCGGCTACGTGCGCTACAAGCGCCGCGTCCGGAAGCTGATCCCGTTCGTGTACTGACGCCCGAGTCCCGTGCGAGCGCGCCCCGCGCCCTTGACACCGTGCGCCGCGCCGCGTGAAGTGCGCCCGACAGGGGAGGAACACCGCATGAAGATCCGCGTGCTCGTCACCGGCGGGACGTTCGACAAGGAATACAACGAGCTGAACGGCGAGCTGTTCTTCAAGGACACCCACCTTCGCGAGATGCTGCGGCTCGGCCGCTGCCAGCTCGATCTCGAAGTGCAGCACCTCATGATGATCGACAGCCTCGAGATGACCGACGCGCACCGCGAACAGATCCTGCGCGCCTGCGTCGCCGCGAAGGGCGAGCGCATCGTCGTCACGCACGGCACCGACACCATGGAGGTCACCGCGCGCTACCTCGGCGAGCGCGTGACCGGCCAGACGATCGTGCTCACGGGCGCGATGGTGCCGTACACGTTCGGCTCGTCCGACGGGCTCTTCAATCTCGGCAGCGCACTCGCTTTCGCGCAGGCCATGCGCGAGGGCGTGTACGTGGCGATGAACGGGCGCTGCTTCGACTGGAACAACGTGCGCAAGGACCGCACGACCGGACGCTTCGTGGAGTCGGGCGCCTCGTGATCACCGTGTGCGACGCCGGTGGCGCGGTCTGCGCCACCGTGGAGCACGCACCGCTCACACCGCGGCACCGCGGCCTGCGCATCTCGTGGCTCGAAGGCGAGACCGGCGTGCCGTCCGCGGACACCTGGTACGAGGTGTTCGCGCGCGAACTGGCCGATGCCTCGACCGCGGGTGTCCGGCTCCTGGGCACGCGGCTCGTCACGGCGCGCGCGGGTGACGTCGCGGGGCTCGCGCCCCGGCGTTCGGCGGCGCAGCGAGAGGCGCTGCAGCGGCTCGGCTTCTCACCCGCGGAGGGCCGCGTCGAGTACGAACTGCCGCTCGCGGAGGCGATCGCCTCGCTCGCGGCCGTCGCGCGCGAACGGCGCCTCGCATGGCGTTCGGTCGCGAGCGCGCCGGGCCCGCCACTCGAAGCCGCCGCCGCGCTGCTCGCCCGTGCGGCCCAAGGCGACCCGGACCACGATCCGTCCGACGACGCGCTGGCGATGCTGCTGCAGCGCGCGAAGGACGCGAGCACGCTGCAGTCTGCCGAATGCGTGCAGGTCGGCGCGCTCGAGGGACGCGACGCCGCGATCGTGCTCCCGAGCTACCGGCCGGCCACCGGCGTCGGCAGCTTGTTCTACCTCGCGGTCGCTCCGGAAGCGCGTGGTCGCGGCCTGGCGGCCGAGGCGCTCATGCACGCACTCGTCGTGCTCGCCGCGATGGGGGCGCGCACCTATCACGAGGGCACGGCCGCCGCGAACGCGCCCGCGCGCCGCCTGCTCGCGCACCTCGCGCCCGAGCCGACGCTGACGATGGAACAGTGGCGTTTCGCCATCCCGAACGACTGATTCGGTCAGGTTCGAGTCCAGCGTTCGTCCCGAAGTCGTCCGGCAGCCCGCCCGGCGGCGCCGCGCGCGGCGTTCGTCGCCACGGCGAACGCGCTGGTCGAGGTCGCCGCAGACAGGAACGCGCACACGGGGGAGCATCGGTGCACGGCCAACGCGCGTGGCCGATCGTTCCGGCCGTCGACCATCCCGACCAGGAGGAACACACATGCTCAAGAAGATCGTCGCATCGTCCGCCGCCGTGCTGATGCTCGCGCTCGCCGTCCCGGCGTTCGCGGGTGGAGCGCATTGCTCGGGCGGGAAGAGCGCCATGGCGTGGAACGGCGCCTGCCTGCAGCGCACGGCTTCGGGCGCGGTCTCCGTCGCCGAAGTCGCCTCGGGAAGCCCCGCGGCGAAGGCGGGGCTGAAGGCCGGCGACATCGTGCTCGCCGTGAACGGCAAGGAACTCTCGGGCGGCAAGTGCGCCGCCTCGTGCTCCGCGGGCGCGTCCTGCGCGCCCGGCTCGCAGGTCACCTACACCGTGCGCCGCGACGGCGCGAAGAAGGACCTGAAGTTCACGCTCGTGCCCATGCCCGAAGCGGCCACGCAGAAGTACGCGAGCCGCGAGGGCGCGTTCGACGCGACGCTGGCGGCGATGGTGCTGCCCGCGGCTCGCTGAAGTTCGTCCACTCCGCACCACCCGAAGACGAAAGAGCCGGGGCGATGGCGCCCCGGCTCTTCGTGCTTCGTGCGACGGGCTACTGCGCGACCTTGCCCGAGAACTTCCAGCTCACGCTCGCGAACAGCTGCATCGAGTTCTCGGAGCCGAACTCGGCTTCCGCTTCGTCGAGCGGCGTCGCGTACGCGCCCATGATCCACGCGCTGAATCCGCGAGGCAGCTCCTGCTCGAGCACCGCGTCGAACTCGTACGCGAACGGCGTGTCGGCGGCCTCGACCCGGTCGAATCGGTGGGCGAGCACCCGGAAGCCCGTGCCCTCGCGCGGCGTGACGCCGACCTGCGCGACGAGCGCGCGCATGTTGCTCGAGGTGAGCACCGTGCTGCCGAGCAGGTCGCCGACGTACCAGTTCGACCAGTCGGTCCAGCCGAACTGCCACGGGTAGTAGCCTTCGTACTCCTCCGTGCCCGGGTCGTCGCCCGAGAACCAGAGGCCCTGCAGCTTCACGGTCGGCTTGTACCGGCCCGCGCCGGTCCACACGACCTCGGCATGCCCGCCCTTGCCCGCGAGGTCCGCGCCCTCCATCGAGCCGCGCTCGAGCACGAACTCGCCGCCGAACGCCCACGGTCCCTGCGTACGCAGGCCGCGCAGCGTGAACGCCTGCGGCTTCAGCTCGAGGTCGTCCACGTTCGAGCGCACGTAGCCGAGGGTGAGGTCGCTGCCTTCGGCGGGCGTCCAGCCGAACTCGCCACCGGCGAGGAAGCCGTCCGGCGGGTTGCCCGGATCGAAGAACGAGGGCGAATAGTCGAACGCGAACGCCGTCGCGTGGTGTGCGCCCTTCGACCAGGTCGCGCTCACACCGTCGTAGAACGACAGGGGAATGTTCCAGAGCGCGGCGCGATGGTCGTAGTACCCGTCCGCGATCAGGAAGCCGTCGCCCAGCGTGAAGGCCTGCCGGCCGATCGTGAAACCGAATCCGCTCTCGCCGACCGAGGGCACGCAGAGCGCCAGCTGGTCGAGCAGGCCGTCGTCCTCGTCCTGCGTTCCGAAGTAGTCCGTGCCCTGCGTGCGCATGACCACGCCGCCGGCCGTGACGTAGGCGCCCTTGCCGAAGCCGTAGAAGCCACGGGCACGGGCGAAGCCTTCACTCCAGTCGGAGTTCAGGTCCTTCGTGAACCAGGCGTTCTTCACGTGATGGTTCGAGACCGTCGCTTCGAGCGAGTACGACACGCCGGCGGGCACCGCGTCGTCCGCTTCCGCTTCCGCGGCGGGTTCGGCGGCGAACGCGACGGCGGCGCCGAACAGCATCGTGGTCAGCGCGAGCGCGGCCCACGCGAGTTTCCGATTCGAGTGCATGACGGGGTCCTTTCCTTACTGCGCGGCCTTGATCTGGTCCCAGACGCGCGTGTATTTGACGTTGTCGGGTCCGAGGTCCCGGATGACTTCGCACTTCGCCCGCACTTCCGGGGCCAGCCGAACGGCGGGGTTGTTCATGAACTCCGCGGGCAGCAACGCGTACGCCGCCGAGTTCGGGCACAGGTAGCTGATGAACTCGCTGTTCTCCGCCGCGACGGCGGGCTCGTGCAGGAAATCGATGAACGCGTGCGCGAGCTTCGGCTGCTTCGACTCCTTCAGGATCACGAGGTCGTCACAGGCGATCGACAGGCCTTCCGCGGGTGCGAGAAACGCGATGTCGTCGTTCTCGGACTGCGCCTGCAGCAGGTCGCCGCTGTAGCCGTGCACGAGCAGGAACTCGCCGGACGCGATGCCGCCCTTGTACTGCTCGTTCTCGAACTTCGCGAGGTTCTTCTTCCACCGGATCACGACGTCACGCGCCGCGTCGAGCTGGGCGTCGTCCGTCGTGTTCAGGCTGTAGCCGAGGAACTTGAGCGCGGCGCCGATCGTCTCGCGCATGTCGTTCAGCATGGTCATGCGGCCCCTGAGGTCGGCCCGGTCGAGCATGGCCCACGTGGGCTTCGCGTCCTTCACCTTGGACTTCAGGTACGCGATGCCCGTGTTGGTGAGCATGTACGGCACGCTGTGGGCCATGGACGAATCGATCGCGAGCGTCAGGTACTCGGGGTCCACGTTCCGCGCGTTCGGCAGCAGCGCCTGGTCGAGCGGGAGCAGCATGTCCTGCTGCGCCATGATCGCGACCTGGTAGCTCGAGGGCGTCACGACGTCGTAGCCCGAAGCGCCGGCCTTCAGCTTCGCGTACATGGACTCGTTCGAATCGAACGTGTCGATGACGATCCTGCAGCCGTGCTCCTTCTCGAAGCGCTGCACGAGCTCCGGCTTCACGTAGTCCGCCCACGTGTACACGTGGAGCGTGGGCACTTCCTTCTTCGCGCAACCGGCGAGCATCGTCGCGGCGGCGCAACAGAGCAGCACGCGGGAGAGGAAGCGGTTCACCGGGCCTCCTTGAGCAGACGCTGGCTGAACCAGACCGTCGTGGTGGTGAGTGCGAGCAGCAGCGTGGACAGCGCGTTGATGAGCGGCGGGGAGCCGTGCTTGATCATGCTGTAGATGCGCAGCGGCAGGGTGGTCGTGCCCGGTCCCGCGGTGAAGAAGGTGATCACGAAATCGTCCACCGACAACGTGAACGCGAGCAGGGCGCCGGCGAAGATGCCGGGCGCGAGCAGCGGCAGCACGACGTCGCGTGCGGTGACCCACGGCGAGGCGCCGAGGTCCTGCGCCGCCTCCACGAGCGACCAGTCGAAGTCCTGCAGCCGTCCGAGCACCACCATCGCGACGTAGCTCACGCAGAACGTGACGTGGGCGAGCACGATCGTGACGTAGCTCAGCTCGACGCCGAGCGCGACGAAGAACAGCAGCAGGCTGATGCCGAGCAGGATCTCGGGGATCACGAGCGGCGCGTACACGAGCAGGTAGTGCGCGTCCTGCAGCCGCGTGCGCCAGCGGTCGAGCGCGAACGCGGCCGTGGTGCCCAGCAGCGTGGACCCGGCCGTGGCGAGCACGGCGATCGTGAACGTGTTGCCGAGCGCGTGCCAGATGTCCGGGGACGCGAGCAGCTTCCGGTACCACTGCAGCGTGAAGCCGTTCCATTCGCCGCCGAAGCGCGACGCGTTGAACGAGTTCACGACGAGCACGGCGATCGGCAGGTAGAAGAACACCAGCACGGCGGCGGTGATCACGAGCGGCGTGACGCTGCGCCTCACGGTTTCACCCCGGCGCCGTCCCCGCGGCGCGACAGCGTGATCGCGAGCACCGAGGGCACGAGCACCGCGAGCGCGAGCAGCGCCGACAGCGCGCTCGCGTGCGGCAGGTTGCGGTCCGAGAACGTGCGCTGGGCGATCTTGTTGCCGAGCATCTCGCTCGTGGGGCCGCCGACGAGGTCGGGGACGACGTACGAGCCGAGCGCCGGGATCAGCGTCACGAGGGTCGCGGTGAGCAGGCCGCGGCGGATGCCCGGCAGGAAGACGGACCAGAACGAGCGGAACGGTCCGGCGCCGAGGTCGCGCGCGGCCTCGAGCAGCCGGAAGTCGAACTTCTCGGCCGCCGCGTACAGCGGCAGGATCGCGAAGGGCAGCTCGGTGTACACGAGCACGAGCAGCACCGCGCCCGAGTGGTACAGCAGCGAACCGTCGGCGGGCACGAGGTGCAGCGCGGCGAGCGCGTGCTTGAGCGGGCCCTCCGGGTGCAGCACCACCTTCCACGCGAAGATGCGCACGAGGAAGCTCGTCCAGAAGGGCACGATGATCGCGAGCACGAGCAGCGGCCGCCAACGCTGCGCCGCGCGCGCCATGAAGTACGCCGTCGGCGTCGCGAGCACGAGGCACGCGACGGTCGTCGCCGCGGACAGCCACAGCGTGCGCCACAGGATCGCCGGGTAGTTCGGGTCGCCGAGGCTGCGCAGCGTCTCGAGCGTCCAGCCCGCGCCGATGCCGCCGAAGGGGTCGGACGGCTTGAACGCGATGGCGAACACGATGGCCGCGGGGATCGTGAACAGCACGACGAGCCAGAGGAACGACGGCAGCGTGACCCACGCTTCGTGCCGGCGCTCGAGCAGCCCGCGGGTCTCAGCCACGGCCGCCGTCCTCGAGCACGGCGTTCGATTCGCCGACGCGCTGCGGCGGGATCGCCATGAACGCCTCGTCGCTTTCGGCGTAGCGTTCGAGCATGAAGCCGTCGTCCACGTGCCACTGCAGCCACACCTCGTCCTTCCAGCGGATCGGCTGCTCGTCGAGGACGAAGCGGTTGTGCTGCTGCTCGACGGCGATCCGGTACTCGCCCGCGCGGAGCCAGAAGCGGGTGTGCGTGCCGAGGTAGATGACGTCGTCCACGACCGCGCGCGTCGTGTTGTGGTCCGGGCCGGCGAGCGGCTGCTCGCGCGAGATGCGGATCTTCTCGGGGCGCACGGACAGGAACACGCGGTCACCCTCGTGCAGGCCCTTGTCGTTGAACGCGCGCAGGTCGTCGAAACCGTCGATGCGCAGGAGCACGTGCTCGACGTCCGTGACCTCCGCGACCACCCCCTCGAAGAAGTTCGAGTCGCCGATGAACGCCGCCACGAAGCTCGTCTGCGGCGCTTCGTAGATCTCGACCGGCCGGCCGAGCTGCTCGATGCGGCCGTGGTTCATCACCGCGACACGGTCCGCGAGGCTCATGGCCTCGCCCTGATCGTGCGTCACGAACACGAACGTGATGCCGACCTGGTCGTGCACCATGTCGAGCTCGATGAGCATGCGCTGGCGCAGCTTGAGGTCGAGGGCCGCGAGCGGCTCGTCGAGCAGCAGCACGGCCGGCTTGTTGATGAGCGCACGGGCGATCGCGACCCGTTGCTTCTGGCCGCCGGAGATCTGGTCCACTCGCTTGTCCGCGTGGTCGCGCATCTGGATCAGCGCGAGCATCTTGTCCACTTCCTCGTCCACCTCTCGGCGCGGGCGCTTCGCGACCGTCGGGCCGAACGCGATGTTCTGCCGGACGGAAAGGTGGGGGAAGAGCGCGTAGTTCTGGAAGATCGTGTTGACCTTGCGGCGCTCGGGCGGCAGTTCGGTGATGTCCACGCCGTCGAGCAGCACACGCCCGGAGTCCGGCCGCTCGAATCCGGCGAGCATGCGCAGCAGGGTCGTCTTGCCGCATCCGCTCGGGCCGAGGAGCGAGAAGAACTCGCCCTTGCCGATGCCGAGCGAAACGTCGTTCACGGCGCGCACGGCGCCGTACTGGCGCGACACGTTCTCGAACTGGATGAAGTCGGACACGGCCGGACGCGCTCTCCCTGCTCGAAACTCCGATGGTGCTGCGGGCCAATGGTGGAAGTTAGAGGCACGAGGCGTGGCCGACAAGCTAGACTGCCGCCCGACATGAACCGATCCGCCGCTACTCCGCTGGCGCACGAGGCCGCCGAGGTGATCGCCGAGGCGTTCCTCGGCTATCGCAGCCGCTTCCGCACGCTCTCGCGCGCGGCGCGGCAGCACTTCCAGCACCGTGACTGGCACGCCGTGCAGCGCGACTCGAGCCGGCGGCTCGACCTCTACAACGACACGGTGAACGGCGCGCTCACCGGCGTGCGCGACATCCTCGGCGAGCGCTTCTCCGACCGGCCGACGTGGACGGCGGTGCGCGCGGCCTTCGAGGCGCGCGTGGGCGAGCGTCCGGACGAAGAGCTCGCCGAGACGTTCTTCAACTCGGCGGTCCGCCGCGTGTTCCACACGGTGGGCGTCGCGCCCGACGTCGAGTTCGTCGCATCCGTCGCGGCGCCGGTCGAACACGAGGCGCCGTGGAGCCACACGCGCACCCACGCGTGCGGCGGCCCGCTCGCCGACGCGTTCCGTGAGGTGCTGCTCGGCGCCGGCTTCGATGCGGCGTGGGACGACCTCGAGGGTGACTGTGCGCGCCTCGCCGAGGCCGCGGGGCCGCACCTCGGCGGCGGCCGCGTGCGCGCGATCGAAGTCGTACGCGCGCCGTTCTTCCGCGGCAAGGCCGCGTACGTCGTCGGGCAGATCCACGCGGACGGCGGCCCGCTGCCGCTCGTGATCGCGCTGCTGAACCCCGAGGGCCGCATCGTCGTGGACGCGGCGCTCTTCACCGAGCAGGACGTGAGCGTCGTGTTCTCGTTCGCGCGCTCGTACTTCTTCGTCGAGGTGGACGACCCGCGCGAGATGGTGGACTGGCTGCGCACGCTCATGCCGCGCAAGCCGGCGAGCGACCTGTGGAACTCGCTCGGCTTCCACCGTCACGGCAAGACGGAGCTGTTCCGCTCGCTGCTCGCGCACCTCAACGCGACGGACGAGAAGTTCGTCGTCGCGCCCGGCAAGCGCGGCATGGTCATGGCCGTGTTCGTGCTGCCCGGATTCGACGTCGTCTTCAAGGTGATCCGCGACCGCTTCGAGTTCCCGAAGACCGTCACGCACGCGCAGGTGCGCGAGAAGTACGACATCGTGTACCGCCACGACCGTGCCGGCCGGCTCGTGGACGCGCAGCGCTTCGAGCACCTCGAGTTCCCGGCGGACCGCTTCGAGCCCGCGCTGCTCGAGGAACTGCTCACGAGCACTTCGGAGACCGTGCGGCGCGAGGGTGACCGCGTCGTGATCGCGCACCTGTACACCGAACGCCGCCTCGTGCCGCTCGACGTGTTCCTCGAGACCGCGCCCCCGGACGCCGCGCGCGACGCGGTCGTGGACTACGGCCAGGCGCTCAAGGACCTCGCCGCCACGAACATCTTCCCGGGCGACATGCTGCTCAAGAACTTCGGCGTCACGCGGCACGGGCGGCTCGTGTTCTACGACTACGACGAGCTGTGCCTGGTCACGGAATGCCGGTTCCGGGACCTGCCCACGGCGTCCGGGGGCGACGAGGAAGTCGCCGCGGAACCGTGGTACTTTGTCGACGAGCGCGACGTCTTCCCGGAGGAGTTCCGCGCGTTTCTCGGCCTTCGGGGCGACCTGCTCGCCGCATTCCTCTCCGCGCACGCCGATCTGCTGCGGGCCGACTTCTGGCGCCGCATGCAGGAGCGCGTGCATCGCGGGGAGGTGATCGAGATCTTCCCGTATCGGCGTTCCAGCCGGCTCCGGCCGGACGCCGACTGACACCGCGACCTTCGCCCGCGCCGGCGCGGGCTTTCCGAGGAGAAAACCCATGAGCGTGCTCCAGGGCGAACCGATCACCCTGCGCGACGGCAAGCTCGTCGTGCCGACGCATCCCATCCTTCCCTTCATCGAGGGCGACGGCACCGGGCGCGACATCTGGCGCGCGTCGGTCCGCGTGCTCGACGCCGCCGTCGAGAAGGCGTACGGCGGCACGCGCAAGATCGTGTGGAAGGAAGTGCTCGCGGGCCAGAAGGCGTTCGACGCGACCGGCAACTGGCTCCCGGACGAGACGCTCGACGCGTTCCGCGCGTACCTCGTCGGCATCAAGGGCCCGCTCACGACGCCGATCGGCGG
>JBGANH010000099.1:0-13391 GCA_044222365.1 Candidatus Eiseniibacteriota bacterium | reverse complement strand
CGATGGCCGCGGCCGCCGCTTCCGCCACGCCCGTCGCGCCCGCGCACTTCCTCGAGCCGGGCCAGGCGCCGCGCCTGCCGTCCGTGCTCGAGATCGAAACGCATTCGGCCGCCGCTCCCGAGGTCGCCCCGCCGTCGCACGTGCTCGAAGTCGAGCAGACCGCCCGCGGCTCTTCGAGCTCGGATGTGGCCGCCCATGGCGCTCCCGAAGGCTTCGACTCGGGCCGTCACGGCTTCGAGTTCGGCGCGACCGCGAGCCGCACGGAGACGCCCGAGCACGAGAACGCGGCGTCGCCCGACGACTTCGCCGTCACCGAGTCGGAAGTTTCCGAAACCTACGGGTCCATCTCGCTGAGCGGCACCGCCTCCGCGGCGTCCGAACCGCTGCGCCTGAAGCAGGACGACGCGCCGGCCGCGGAACTCGAGGCGGTCGAGAGCGAGGAAGCCGTCGAGACCGAGCCCGAATCCGGCGAGGCCGAGCCGGCCCTCTATGAGATCGAGGCCGACGACGCCGAACCGGTGGGCGTGTACGACATCGAGGCGGAGGAGCCGGCCGAGGGCGCCGCCACTTCCGTGTACGAGATCGCCGCCGAGGACGCCGAGCCGGCGATCCTCGCGGAAGCCGCGGCCGAGGCCGTCGCCGAGGCTCCGGCCGAACCGGTGTACGAGATCACGCTCGACGAGACCCCGATCGCGGCCACCGCTCCGGTGGAACGAGAAGCCGAGGAGCCCGTCTACGAGATCACCGAGGACGCCGAGCCCGTCATGCTCGAGTCCCCGGAGAAGCCCGGACTCGCCTTCGCGTCCTCCGAGACCGTGCCGTCGGTGCACACGCCGACGCCGCTCGAGCACGTCGAGGCGCTGCTCACGCTCGCGCAGGACCAGTTCCGCTCCGGCGATCGCGACCTCGCGACCGGAACGCTCGCCGAAGCCGCGCGCGCGTACGAGTCGCTCGGCCGCCTCGACAGCGCCGCGACGATCTACCGCAGCCTCGGGCGCGGCGCGCAGGCGACGCCGGTCCTCATGGAAGCGTGGCTCGCGAACTGCGAACGCCGTGGCGACGCCCACGAGGCGGCGCAGGTCTCGTGCGAACTCGGTGACCGAGCGCTGAACGACGGCGACGAACCCACGGCGCTCGGCTGGTTCGAGCGTGCGCTGGCCTTCGACGCCTCGAACGAGATGGCCCGTCGCCGCGTCCAGCGGCTGTCGGGCGCCCCGGGCGGTACGCCCGAGGGCGGCGTCGCGGTCGCCGCGGCGACCCCGGCGGGTGATCCGACGTCCTCGACGACCGCGAATCCCGCGGCCGGAGCGCCTCCCATGGAGTCGGGACGCGTCGAGGTGGCGGTCGGCCGGGCGGAGGCGGTGTCCTTCGACCTCGCGGGCCTGCTGTCGGAGTTCCAGAAGGGCGTGGCCGCGCAACTGGCCGGGGACTCGCAGAGCCATTACGATTTGGGCATGACCTATCGCGAGATGGGCCTGCTCGATCAGGCCATCGAATCCTTCCGCGTCGCGCAGGATGATCCACGCCTCGCGCCGCGCGCTCTCGAAATGGCCGGGCGCTGCCTGGCCGACCAGGGACGGCACCACGAAGCGTGCGGAGATTTCCGCCGCGCGCTCGGCCTGCTCGACTCCGCCGAAGGGAACGACGGCGAAGTCCGCTGGCACCTCGCGCACTCGCTGACCGAGATCGGCGAGCACGAGGACGCGCTCACGGAGTACGAGCGCGTGGAGGCGTCGTTGCCCGGATACGAGGACGTCGCGGAGCGTATCGTGGCACTGCGGCGCGTACTGGGACGTTCATGAGCGGCACGCGGTCCCCGCGTACGGGTGGCCGCCGCGTCGACCTGCACACGCACACCTTCTTCAGCGACGGGCAGCTGTCGCCGGAGGAACTGGTGGAGCATGCGGCGTCGCGCCAGGTCGTCACGCTCGGCGTCACCGACCACGACACGGTCGAGGGCATCGCGCGCGCACTCGCCGCGGGCGAGGGCCGCGTGCGCATCGTGCCCGGCATCGAGATCTCGTCGTCGCTCGACGGGCACGACCTGCACATCCTCGGATACTTCATCGACGCGCAGAGCGAGTCGCTGCTCGAGCGTCTCGCCGCGTTCCGTGACGAACGCCGCCAGCGCGCGCTCGCGATCATGGACCGCCTGCGCGTACTCGGCGTGCCCGTGGACGAGCACGCGGTGTTCGCGGCCGCCGAGCCCGGCGTCGTCGGCCGGCCGCACGTCGCGCACGCGCTCGTGCGCGCGGGGCACGTGCCCAGCGTGGACGTCGCGTTCCAGCAGTACCTCGGCGCGCGCGGCACGGCGTTCGTGCAGCGTCCCGCGTTCCACTCCGAGGACGCGATCGCGTGCATCCGCGAAGCGGGAGGGGCGAGCGTGCTCGCGCATCCCGGCGCGCATCTCGCGGTGCACATCGTCGAGCGGCTGAGGGACGCCGGCCTCGACGGCATCGAGGTGTGGCATCCGGTGCACGGCGGGAACGCGGTCCGTCACTGGCGCGAGACCGCGCAGCGTCTGCAGCTGATCCCGAGCGGCGGTTCCGACTTCCACGGCACGCATCGCGGCGCGGGGCTCGGCGACATGCCCGTGCCGGAGCGCACGGTCGAACTGCTGCAGGCGGCGTCCCGGCGTTGACGCACGGAGAGCGGCGCGACTAACCTGCCGCGCATCCCCGTTCCCACCCCGTCGGAGAGCGCCTCCCATTCGCCTTCGTCTCGCGTTTCTCGCCGCCGCCGTGCTGTGCTCGACGCCGTTCGCCGCGTCGGCCGAGTCTCCGGCCGCCGGCAGTTCGGTCGCTTCGCTGCCCGCGTGGTGGTCGGCCACGGGGCGCGCCGGCTGGACGCCCGACGCCGTGCAGAGTGGCGGATTGCCGTGGACCTTCGCCGGGCTCACCGCCGGGGCGTGGCGCATCGAGGACCCCTTCGCTCCGGTCGCGACGCACTTCGGCGGCCTGCCCGAAGCGCAGGCGCCGATCGCCTGGTACGACACGGTGCGCGTGGCGGTGGGTGAGGGCGCCGCGTGGACGGGGTTCGGCGCGGGCGTGGTGACCGCGGAGGCCGGCATGCGGGCGCCGACCACGAAGCAGCCGCGCGCGGTCTTCACGCTGGCGAACGGCGACGGCGGCGTGGAGCGCAACGGCATCCTGCTCTCGCGCGGCGACGAGCGCTCGTGGCTGCGCGCGGGCACCGTGACCGGCCGGCGGCGCGGCATCGCGGACATGGGCCCGGGCGGCGAACACCTGTGGGGTTTCGATACCGGCGCCCGGCGCGGAGCGCACGTGTTCGCGGTGCGATTCGCGCAGCGGGGACTTGGCGAGTCACAGCGTTCGAGCGAGGCGAGCCTCGGAGAGAGCGGCCGGGGTGCGAACGGTTCGCTCACGTGGACCTTCCGTCACGGCCCCTGGGCGCACGCGGCGACGCTCGCGCGTGCGTACGACCAGCGCTCGTCGTTCGTGCTCGACGGCGGCAGCACGTTCTCGGTGCGAGATGCCTGGACGAACTCGGCGGAATACAGCGCGGCGCGCGCCGTGGGCGAACGGATGGTGGACGGACGACTCGCCTGGAGCGACTCACGCGCGCGGCGCTCGACGATCTTCCGGCCGGCCTTCGCGGACGCGCAGCGGTCCGTCTGGGGCGCCGTGCGGGTGCGCGGTCCGCTCTTCGGCGGTCGCGCCGAAGCGGCGCTCGGCGGTGGCCATGACGACGCGATGGCGGAGCGTCGTGAACGCTGGCAACTCGCGCCCTCCGTCGCATGGCAGCGCGGGGAACGGCTGCGCTGGCGCCTGTTCGGTGAGCGCACCCTGACGCCGGTCTGGACCGACCTCGATCTCGCATCGGGGCAGCGGGCGTTCATGCAGGACGTCTGGGTGGGCGGACTCGAAGCGGGTGCCGGGCGTGAGGGCCGGCGCTGGAGCGCGGGAGTGACGGCCGGAAGCGTCGGAGCACGCGCGCTCGCCGCGCGGTATCCCATCCGCGACGTCGCGATGCGCATCGGCTGGCTCGCCGATCCGAACCGCTACGGCTTTCTCGTGGCACAGGCCGACGGCGAATGGCGCTGGCGCGAGCTGGGCGCGGACGCCCGCGGCTACGCGCTGCTTCGTGACGAAAGCCTCGCGCAGCCGAGCGTGGACCCCACCATCGGGGGCTCCGTCGGCGCGACCGCGGGATTCCGCTTGTTCACCGGAGACATGGCGATCCGGCTGCGAGCGGATGCCTCCTGGGTGGGAGCCCGATGGACGGAGGCGCTCGTGTCCGGTTTCGAGGATCGCGAACTGCCGGGCTACGCGACGTTCGGGGCCGGCGCCCAGATCGCCGTCGGCGACGTGACCATGCTCATGCGGCTCGACGGCATCGAGAACGAGCGGCGCACACTGTCGTGGCTCGACCAGGGCGCCTCACCGGATCTCGTGCTCGCACGTGACTCGGGACGGCGCTTCCGCTTCGAGTTGACCTGGCCACTGCTGAACTGACGGCCACGGCTTTCGGCCGTGCTCGCCGTGGATCCGCCCCCGCGGAGTCTCGCGTGCTCGATCTCACTCCGTCCGAGCGCCGGGGCGCGCTCGTGCTCCTGCTCCTCGCGGCGCTGGGCGCCGGCTGGGACCTGGCGCACCGGACGCCGCGCACCGCCCCGGACCTGCCGGTGAGCCCGGCGTGCCGGTGGAGGTGGCGGCCTCGGCGTCGCGGCCCGCCGCCGCTCGCCCCGCGCCGCCCCGCTCGACCTGAACCGTGCCACCGCCTCGCAACTCGACGCCCTGCCCGGGATCGGGCCCGTACTGGCTGCCCGGATCCTCGAGGAACGCTCGAGTCAGGGGGCATTTCGGTCCGTGGACGACCTGCTCGCCGTGCGCGGCATCGGGCCCCGGCTGTTCGAACGCCTGCGACCGCTCGTGAGCTGCGGGCGGGCGGAGCGCACGGCCGCGCCGGACTCGCTGCAGTTCGCACGCTGACGCCGACCCCGACCTTGCAGTTTTCGCTTCAGTCCCGGAGAGGGCCGACCCGATAACCCCGGCGGGTCATGCCATGCAGCGACTTGCGCCCGCGTTTTCACGGGCAGGTTGCACGGCATGCCGATTGCGGACGGGCCCGCGGCCCGCGCGCGAGAGCGCGCACCGCGCGCAAGGACGCTCCGTTGCCCGGTCTCTCTCTCGGGATGGACACTTGGTCGAAGACATCGGACAAAAACTCCTCGAAGCCCAACTGATCGACGGGAACGCCCTGCAGAAGGCGGCGCTCCAGCAGAAGACCGCTGGCGGCACCGTGACGGGCAACCTCGTCAAGATCGGTGCGCTCTCCGAAGAGACGCTGCTCGACTTCCTGTCGAAGCACTACAACGTGCCCGCGATCGACCTCAAGGGGTTCGAGCCGGACCCGGCATTGACGCGCCTGATTCCCGGTGACGTCGCCAGCAAGTTCATGGCGCTCCCGGTGTCCAAGTCCGGCCGCCGCCTCGTCGTCGCGATGGCGAACCCTTCGAACATCTTCGCGATCGACGACATCAAGTTCATCACCGGGTACGAGGTCGAGCCGCACGTCGCCTCCGAAGCCGCGGTGAAGAAGGCGCTCGACCGCGCCTACGACTCGGCCGGCACCATGGCCGACGTCATGAAGAACATGGAGGAGGACCTCGACGTCGTCGACGAGGAAGAGGCCGCCGCCGCGGAGAACGACGGCCTCGGCCAGGTCAACGACGCCCCGATCGTCAAGCTCGTGAACTCGCTCATCGCGGACGCGGTGCGCAAGGGCGCCTCCGACATCCACATCGAGCCCTACGAGAAGACGATGCGCGTGCGCTTCCGCATCGACGGCTCGCTGCAGGAGATGATGGCGCCGCCGTACAAGTTCAAGGCGGCGATCACGTCGCGCCTGAAGATCATGGCCGACCTCGACATCGCCGAGCGCCGCGTGCCGCAGGACGGCCGCATCAAGATCAAGGTGCTCAACCGCACCATCGACCTGCGCGTGAACTCGCTGCCCACGATCTTCGGCGAGAAGATCGTCATGCGAATCCTCGACAAGACGAACCTCAACATCGACCTCGAGAAGCTCGGCTTCGAGCCGAAGTCCATGAAGGACTTCATCGCGGCCATTCTCAACCCGTACGGCATGGTGCTCGTCACCGGCCCCACGGGATCGGGCAAGACGACCACGCTGTACTCGGCGCTCTCGCGCGTGAACACGCCCGAGGTGAACGTCATGACCGCCGAGGACCCGGTCGAGTACAACCTGGACGGCATCAACCAGGTGCTCGTGAACGACGGTGTGGGCCTCACGTTCGCCGCGGCGCTCAAGGCGTTCCTGCGGCAGGACCCGAACATCATCATGGTCGGCGAAATCCGCGACATCGACACCGCCGGCATCGCGACGAAGGCCGCGCTCACGGGCCACCTCGTGCTCTCGACGCTGCACACGAACGACGCGCCGAGCGCCGTCGGCCGTCTGATCGACATGGGCATCGAGCCGTTCCTCGTCGCGTCGTCCGTGAACCTGATCCTCGCGCAGCGGCTCGTGCGCAAGGTCTGCGCGTCCTGCCGCAAGCCGGCCGTGCTCACGGACGAGATCCTCGAGGAGCTGCAGCTCGACCGCGCCGAACTCGAGGGCGCGAACATCGTCGAAGGCGAAGGCTGCGTCGAGTGCAACAACACCGGCTACCGCGGCCGTGCCGGCGTCTACGAAGTGATGGCGATCACGCCGCAGCTGCGGGACCTGATCCTGCAGCGCGCGTCGTCCATCGAGATCAAGCGTCAGGCGATCGAGGGCGGAATGCTCACGCTGCGCCGGGACGCGTTGCAGAAGCTGAAGCGGGGGATCACCTCCGTCGAGGAAGTACTCAAGGAAACCGCTGCGGACAAGCTGTAAGCCGACGGAAGCCCCCTCACACCCGAGGACCACATGCCGGAACTGACTCTGCGGCAACTGCTCGAAGACATGGTCCAGCGCAAGGCGTCGGACCTCCACGTCACGGCGGGCGTTCCGCCCGAACTGCGCATCGACGGTTCGGTCACGCCGACCGAGTACGAGGTGCTGTCGCCCGAGAAGTGCGCGGCGCTCGCGTACAGCGTGCTCTCCGACGAGCAGCGCAAGCGCTTCGAGACCACGAAGGAACTCGACTTCTCGTTCGGCGTGAAGGGGCTGTCGCGCTTCCGCGCGAACGTCTTCCTGCAGCGCGGCGTCGTCTCGATGGCGATCCGCCAGATTCCCTACGAGATCCTGCCCATGGAAGGCCTGGGGCTCCCGCACGTCGTGCGCGAGTTCACCAACCGCCAGAAGGGCCTGATCCTCGTGACCGGCCCGACCGGCAGCGGCAAGTCCACGACGCTGGCGGCCATGCTCGACAAGATCAACGCGACGCGTCAGAGCCACATCATGACGATCGAGGATCCGATCGAGTACATCCACCACCACAAGAAGTGCATCGTGAACCAGCGCGAGGTCGGCGCGGACACGGCGTCGTTCCCGACCGCGCTGAAGTACGTGCTGCGGCAGGATCCCGACATCATCCTGATCGGCGAAATGCGCGACCTCGAGACGATCGAGGCGGCGCTCACGATCGCCGAGACGGGCCACCTCGTGTTCGCGACGCTGCACACGAACTCCACGTACGAAGCCGTCAACCGCATCGTGGACGTGTTCCCGGCCGATCAGCAGAAGCAGATCCTCACGCAGCTCGCGTTCACGCTCGAAGGCGTGATGACGCAGCAGCTGGTGCCGCGCAGCCGCGGCACGGGCCGGATCATGTGCGCCGAGGTGCTCGTGTGCACGCCCGCGATCAAGGCCGTGATCCGCGAGGGCAAGATCCACCAGATCTACAGCCTCATGCAGGCGGGCCAGAAGTACGGCATGCAGACCATGAACCAGGCGCTCCTGACCGCGGTGCTCGACAAGCAGCTCACCGCGGAAGACGCCCTCGAACGCAGTACGGATCGCGTGGAACTGGAGCAGATGCTTCAGAAGGTCCTGCGCGCGGCAGCCTAGGAGGACTCCCATGGCAGTGTACGTGTGGAAGGGAAGGACGCTCGCCGGGGAAGCGCAGGCGGGTGAAATCGAAGTCTCGCGCCAGGAAGACGCGCTCGACGCGCTGCGCAAGAAGCGCATCCTCGTCACGTCGCTGCGCCCGAAGTCCGGCGGCATGTCCATGCCGAAGTTCGGCGGCGGCGTCAGCGTGAGCACGAAGGACCTCGCGATCTTCACGCGCCAGTTCGCGACGATGATCTCGGCCGGTCTGCCGCTCGTGCAGTGTCTCGACATTCTCGCGAAGCAGGCGAGCAAGCCGGCGTTCGGCAAGGTCATCAGCGAGGTGACGCGCGAAGTCGAAGCCGGCGCCACGCTGTCGGACGCGCTCGGCAAGCACAAGTCGGTCTTCGACGACCTGTTCCGCAACATGGTCGCGGCCGGTGAGGCGGGCGGCGTGCTCGACGAGATCCTCATGCGTCTCGCGACGTACATCGAGAAGGCCGACGCCCTCAAGCGCAAGGTCCAGAGCGCCATGGTGTACCCGGGCGTCGTGCTCACGGTCGCGCTCGGCGCCACCGCGTTCATGCTCATCTTCATCATCCCGACGTTCGCCAAGATGTTCACCGACTTCGGCGGCGAGCTGCCGCTGCCGACGAAGATCGTGCTCGGCCTCTCGGACTTCCTCACGCACTGGTGGTGGACGCTCGTCCTGGGCGGCATCGCCTCGGTGATCGTGTTCCAGCGCTATTACGCGACCGAGAACGGGCACCGCGCGGTGGACGGCTTCATGATCAAGGCGCCGGTGCTCGGCGACGTGCTGCTGAAGGGCGCCGTGGCGCGCTTCACGCGCACGCTGGGCACGCTGATCTCCTCGGGCGTGCCGATTCTGGCCGGCCTCGAGATCACGGCCCGCACGGCCGGAAACAAGGTCATCGCCGAGGCGATCATGAGCGCCCGCGCTTCGATCCGCGAAGGCGAGACCGTGTCCGCGCCGCTCAAGGCTTCCGGCGTGTTCCCGCCCATGGTCACGCAGATGATCTCGGTCGGCGAGCAGACCGGCGCGCTCGACGAGATGCTCACGAAGATCGCCGTCTTCTACGAGGCGGAAGTCGACACGGCCGTCGACACGCTCACGTCGATCATCGAGCCCATCATGATCGTCGTCATGGGCGGCATCGTCGGCGGCATGGTCGTCTCGATGTACCTCCCGATGTTCAAGCTGATCAGCGTCGTGGCGGGCGGCAACTGATGACGCTCGCCGCCGGCATGGGCGTGAGGGCGGGAACCGGACTCGATCCGGCCGCCCACGAGGAACAGGGCTGGAGCGCGCTCCAGCACCTGGTCCTCGCGCGCCTGCTGGTGGCGGCGCTGGCCCTGCCGTTCGGCATCCTGCTGCGCCCCGAAGTCTCGTCCAGTCCGGTCCGGCTGCTCGTGACCACGCTCGGCATCGTGGTGTTCATGACGGTCGTGTTCGGCGGCCTCACGAAGGTGAGGCGGGCTCTGCAGGTGCAGACGGCGGCGCAGCTGGTCGCCGATCTCGCGTTCGTGAGCGCGTTGTCCGCCTACACCGGCGGGCGGGACAGCCAGTTCGTCCTCTTCTACGCGCTCGTGGTGATCACCGGCGGCGTGCTCGGGCGCCTGACCGGCGGGCTCCTGGCGGCGGGCGGCGCCTGCGCGGGATTCCTCGCGCTGCCGACGCTCGCGCAGGTCCTCGGCGCGGTTCCGGCGGCGGCGCAGCAGCCGCGCCCGGAACTGCTCGTGGCGTTCCTCACGATCGTCGGCGTGCTCTCGGGCGTGCTCGGCGACCGCGTGGCCCGGACGCGGGGCGACCTCGAACGCACGGCGCGCGAGCTCGATCGCGTGCGCATCGACAACGACGTCGTCCTCCGGCATCTCGCGACGGGCGTCTTCACCGTGGACGCGTCGGGCGTGGTCGGCTATCTCAACCCGGCGGCCGAGCAGGTGCTCGGCCTGCGCGTCATGGAGACGCGCGGCCGGCACGTCAGCGTCGCGCTCCCGGAGCGGCTGGGTGCGCTGCGCGACATCGTGATCGAGACCCAGCAGTCGCGGCGCGGCCGCGCGCGGGCCGAGCTGCTCATGCGGACCGCGTCCGGGCGCGCGCTGCCCGTGGGCATCTCGACGAACGTGCTCATGCACCAGGACGAGATGACGGGTGTCGTCGCGGTCTTCCAGGACCTCACCGAAGTGCGCGACATGGAACGGCGCGCGCGCCGCAACGAGACGCTCGCCGAAGTCGGTGCGCTCGCCGCGGGCATCGCCCACGAACTGCGCAACGGCCTCAAACCGATCGCGGGTTCGGTGGAGTACCTCCAGCGCGAACTTCGACTCGAGGGCGAGGAGGCGCAGTTGATCGACCTCATCGCGCGTGAGTCGAGCCGGCTCAACAAGTTCGTCACGGACCTGCTGGCGTATTCGCGCGAGCGCGACCTCGCGCTCGTGTCCGTGGACCTCGACGACCAGCTCCGCGACGTCGTCGACACGCTCGCGCACGACCCGCGCCGCGGATCCAGCGTCAGCGTGCTGCTCGAGGGCGGGCCCGGAGCCGCGTGGGTGTCGATCGACCCCGAGCAGATGCACCAGGTGTGGCTGAACCTCGCCTCGAACGCGATGGAAGCGATCGGGGACCGGGGGACGTTCACCATCCGCTGGAGCACCCAGGCGGACGGCGGATTGGTGGTGGATTTCGTGGACAGCGGTCCCGGCATCGCGGCGGAGGACCTGCCGCGGGTCGGCGAACCTTTTTTTACGACGAAACGGGGAGGGACGGGCCTGGGCCTCGCGATCGCACAGCGGATCGTCGAGCGTCACGGCGGCGTGCTCACCCTCGAGAGCGAGGCCGGTCGCGGCACGACGGCCCGGGTGACGTTGCCCGGCGCCGCCGCCCCCGTGGCCCAGGTCGCGTGATCGGGACCCTTCGGGACACCGGAACGAGGTGAAGCAGATGGCTGGCGAAAAGATCCTGGTGGTGGACGACGAACAGAGCATGACCCAGTTCCTCGGCATCGTGCTGAGGAAGGAGGGTTATCAGGTCGTCACCGTGAACAGCGGCCGCGAGGCCCTCGACAAGGTGAAGGCCGAGACGTTCGACGCCGTGATCAGCGACATCAAGATGCCCGGCATGGACGGCATCCAGGTGTTGCAGGAGATCAAGAAGCACGACGCGAACATCCCGGTCGTGCTCATGACGGCCTATGCCTCGCAGCAGTCGGCGATCGACGCGGTGAACCTGGGGGCGTTCCAGTACCTGCTCAAGAACGCGAAGAACGACGAGATCAAGCTCGTCGTGCGCAACGCCCTCGAAATGCGGCGTGTGCGCAGCGAGAACCAGTTCCTCAAGCGCGAGCTGAAGCGTGGTCACGAGGAGAAGGCCATCATCGGCTCCTCCGAGGAGATGACGCGCGTCTTCAAGATGGTGGACAAGGTCGCCGACAGCGAAGCGACGATCCTGATCCAGGGCGACAGCGGCACGGGCAAGGAACTCATCGCCCGCGAGATCCACTACCGCAGCCGCCGTGCGAACGGGCCGTTCGTGAGCATCAACTGCGGCGCGATCCCGCGCGACCTGCTCGAGAGCAACCTGTTCGGTCACGTGAAGGGCTCCTTCACGGGCGCGGTGAAGGATTCGCCCGGCCTGTTCCAGGTCGCCGAGTCCGGCACGTTCTTCCTCGACGAAGTCGGCGAGATGCCGCTCGCGACGCAGGTGAAGCTGCTCCGTGCGCTGCAGGAGCGCGAGATCATCCCGGTCGGCGGCACGCAGCCGGTCAAGATCGACTGCCGCCTCGTCGCCGCGACGAACGTGGACCTCGAGAAGGAAGTCGCCGAGGGCCGCTTCCGCGCCGACCTGTTCTTCCGCCTCAACGTGATTCCGCTGCGGATGCCGGCCCTGCGCCAGCGCCGCGACGACATCCCGCTCCTCGTGGACCACTTCCTCAAGCGCCACGCGCGCGGCGGGACGTGCAAGGTCGTCACGAAGGAGGCCATGGAACTGCTCATGAAGTACGACTGGCCGGGCAACGTGCGCGAGCTCGAGAACGTCATGGAGCGCGCGATGATCCTCGACGAGGGCGGCTCGATCGGTCCCGAGGACCTTCCGGACAAGATCCGCTTCGGCCACAGCCAGAAGGGGAGCCTGGTCATCGACTCGCCGAACATGACGCTCGACGAACTCGAGAAGGAATACATCCTCAAGGTGCTGAACTACACGCGGTGGCAGAAGAAGCGTTCGAGCGAGCTGCTCGGCATCAACGCTTCGACGCTGTACCGCAAGCTCATCAACTACGGCATCGAGAAGCCGGCCGGTACGCGCGAGGAGGGCGACGACCTCATGTCCGACTCGGGTGAAGCGGCTGCTTGAGTTCTGCACGCCGGGTCGCGAACTGCACGATTCCCGGCCGAAGTGGTGGAAAGTTGCACAGCTCCGTGTCACGCGTGCCATCCGCGCGGCTCGGTGTCGAGGGGGCTAAGTCGGTGGCAACACAGGACTCGCGCAGGTCGAGGTGACACCGGCCACGGATGGCACATCGGTTGCGAAGAGTCATGGACAAGAGCCGAGTCACCCGCCGGGGCCACACGGCGCCGGAGCATTCCCGCCAAGGGAGGAGTTCAAGATGAAGCGCACGCAGAAGGGTTTCACGCTGATCGAGCTCATGATCGTCGTCGTCATCATCGGTATCCTCGCGGCCATCGCGATCCCGAACTTCATCGCCATGCAGAACCGTGCGAAGGAAGGCTCGACGAAGGCGAACATGCACACGTTCCAGCTGTCGGCCGAGGACTACGGCGTCCAGAACGACGGCGCGTACGCGAACACCGCGGCGGAAGTGGCTTCGCTGCTGCCGGCCGGTGGCGCGAACTTCAAGAACCCGTTCGATCGCACCGTGGGTTCGGGCAACGCCTGGTCGGACGTCGCGACGTTCGCGGATCCGCTCCCGACCGGTTCGACCACTGCCGGCATCGTGGCGTACGCCGACACGTCGAACGCCCAGTACGCGATCTCGGGCCGTGGCAAGACCGCCGATCTGCCCATCACGCTGACCAGCGGCCAGTAGTCCTCCCGTTCACCGGGAAGCAGGGAAGGGGGCGCCTCCGGGCGCCCCCTTCGTCTTTTGGCCCGGGCCCCCGGATCAGGGCTCAAGCCGGAGCGCCCATGAGCCGATGCCATCCGTGATTCACGGCTCCGAGCGGACGAGCGGTCTCCGTCGCGCGGGATGCAGCGATGAGTCACCGCACGGCTTCGGGCCGTGCCCGATGCCATCCAACGAAGGGAGCAGGGCCATGAAGCGCACGCAGAAGGGTTTCACGCTGATCGAGCTCATGATCGTCGTCGTCATCATCGGTATCCTCGCGGCCATCGCGATCCCGAACTTCATCGCCATGCAGAACCGTGCGAAGGAAGGCTCGACGAAGGCGAACAT
>JBGANH010000098.1:0-13403 GCA_044222365.1 Candidatus Eiseniibacteriota bacterium | reverse complement strand
GTCGCCGTGCCCCGCTTCGGGGGCGTGGCCGCCTCGGCACTCATGCTCGGCACGTTCGTCTTCACGTCCGCCGTGTTCCTGGCCGCGATGCACGCGCAGCTGCCGCTCGCACGCATGAGCCGCGCGCTGCTTCCCGCGATCGGCCTCGGCGCCTCCCTCGCGCTCGCCTGGACCGTCTGCGCAGGACTGCACGCGCCGTTCCTGCCTTCGCTGCTCGTGGGCGCGGCCGTCTACGCGCTCGCGGCGTACCGGTACGGCGGCCTGCGCGGCCCGGGTCGCACGCGGGAGGATCGCGCGTGACCGCCCGCCGGCTCGACCTCGGAGCGCTGCCCGAGACGCCGTTCGTCTCGGTGCTGCTCGCCGTGCGGAACGAGGAGCGCCACATCGTCGCCGCACTCGACGCCGTGCGCGCGCAGGACTGGCCGCGCGAGCGCATGGAGATCCTCGTCGCGGACGGGCGCTCGACCGACCGGACGCGTTCGCTCGTCGAGCGCATCGCCGCGCGCGATCCGCGCGTGCGCCTCGTGGACAACCCCGAACGCCACGTCGCACAGGGACTCAACCACGCCCTGGCCGAATCGTCCGGCGACGTGATCGTGCGCGTGGACGGACACTGCCGCATCCCGCCGGGCTACGTGCGAGCAGGCGTCGCGGCGCTCCGCTCGGGCGGTTACGCGTGCGCCGGCGGACCGGTGCGCGCGCTGGGCGAAACCGCCGTCGCCCGCGCGATCGCGCTCGCGATGAGCACGCCGTTCGGGGTGGGCGGTGCGACGTTCCGGTTCTCGCGTGAAGCCTGCGACGTGGAGCACCTGCCGTTCGGCGTGTGGCCGCGCACGGTGTTCGAGCAGCTCGGCGGATTCGACGAAGCGCTCGTGCGCAATCAGGACGACGAGTTCTCGGACCGCCTGCGGCGTGCGGGCGGCCGCATCCGGCTGCTGCCCGAGCAGGTGTCCGACTACTGGAGCCGCGCCACGCTGGGCGGACTCTGGCGCCAGTACTTCGGCTACGGCTACTGGAAAGTGCGCGTGATCCGCAAGCGCGGCGGGTGGCCGTCGTCGCCCCGGCACCTCGTGCCGGCGGCATTCGTGCTGGGACTGACCGGGGGCGTGCTCGCGTCGCTCGTGACCGGCGCTGCCGCGCTCGCGGTCGTGGTGCCCGCGCTCTATGCGGCGTTCCTCGCGATCGCTTCGGTGGCGACCTTCGTCCTGCGGGGCGAGTCCGCATCGGCGCTGCTGCCGCTCGCGCTTCCGGTCATGCACGCGGCGTACGGTGTCGGTTTCCTCCGCGCGCTCGCCGAAGGCCGCCGGCTCGAATCGCGGTCACCGGTCATCGCGCCGCGTGCGCAGGCGCAGGTTCGGGTGGCCGCGTGAGCACGCTCGTCCTCGATCCCGCGCCGCCGATCGCGCGCCCCGCCGTGCGCGGCGGGGGAGTGTTCCTCGCGTGGCTCGCGTGGGCCGCCGCGTGCGTGCTGCTCGCCGGCGTGTGGACGGACGCGTTTCTCTGGTGCTCGGGTCTCGGGCTCGGGTGGGCCGTGGCGCGGCCGTTCGTGGACGGCTTCCGTCGCGGCTTCGACGCGTTCGAGGTACTGCCGCTCTTCACGCTCTACTACGCGCTCTCGCTGCTGCTGCGCGGCATGGGCCTGCTGACGTTCGTGGACAGCCCCTACCTGCGCGAGCTGGGCGACGCGCGCACCGAACACTATCGCGCGCTCGTGGGCTGGGCGTTCTTCCATTCCGCGGCGGGGATGGCCGCGCTGTACGGGGCCTACCACTCCGCGTGGGCGAAGCGCGCAGGCCGCCGGCTCGGCGCGGCGCTGCCGATGCTCGTGAAGCCGTGGTACGGGCGCCGCCTGCCGCTGCTCGTCGGCACGCTGATCGTCGTCGGCCTCACGGCGGCGACCGCACGCGTGCACGGCCCGGCCGGCTTCCTCGCGGCGGCGACGAACCCGATGAAGACGGGTACGGACGACGCGCTCGGCCGCTGGTGGCTCATCGCCGCCACCGAGTTCGCGATCGTCGGCTACCACGTGCACATGATCTCGCTGCTGCTCCGTGGCGATCGCGCGTTCCTGCCGCGGTACTTCCTGCTCGGGCTCGCGCTCGGCGGTCCGATCTACCTCGTGAGCAGCTCGAAGTTCGTCCTGCTCCGCATCTTCCTGCTGCCGTGGGTGTACCGGCACCTCATCGTGCGCCCGCTGCCCATGTGGCACGTGCTCGCGGGATTCGCGGGCTTCGGCGCGCTGTTCCCGTTCTTCTACGCGTACCGCGTGCTCGGCATCTCGGGCCTGTCCTCGATCGGGCGCTACATCGACCAGGTGGACAATCCCCTGCTCCTGCTGTTCAACCGCTCGTACGGCACCGACAGCCTCGTCCTCATCCTTCATCGCACCGGCGTGACATTGCCGTTCCAGTGGGGGCACTCGCTGCTCGACCTGTTCACGTTCATGATCCCGCGCGCGTGGTGGGCCGCGAAGCCGGACAGTTTCGGACTGACCTTCCCGGCCGCGTACATGCCGGACATGCACTGGGGCAACCTCACCTACGCCTCCTGTTCGCTGCCGGGCGAGCTGTACCTCAACTTCCACCTGCCCGGCATCCTCGCCGGCATGGCATTGCTCGGAGTGGGACTGCGCGCGTCGTACGACGCCGCCCGCCGGGGCCCCGGCGCGGTGCTGCTCTACGGTTACGTGCTGATCACGGGCATGCACCTCGTGGAGGGCTGCATCGCCTCGCAGCTCGAGACCGCGCTCACGCACCTCGTGCCCATGACGATCGCCCTGCTCGTGCTGACGCGCGCGAGCGGCTCGCGGAGGAGTGCGTGAGCGCGCTCACGATCGTCTTCGTCGGCCCGCTCTACGTGGGCAGCACGACACGCCAGCGCATGCTCGCGTTCCAGCGCATGGGCCACACCATCCTGCCGGTGGACATCGTTCCGGGTCCGCTCGCGGCGAAGCGCCTCACCTTCGGCTGGCGCGTGAAGCGCCGGCTGCTCGGCGATCGCGACGAGTCGCGCACGAACGAGCGCCTGCTCGCGCTGCCCGATTCGCCGGCGCCGGACCTCGTGTGGATCGAGAAGGGCCTCACGATCGAGCCCGACACGCTGCGCGCGCTGCGGCGCAAGTGGCCGTACGCCCGGATCGTGTCGTTCTCGCCGGACGACATGTTCAACTCGCGCAACCAGTCACGTCAGTGGCTCGGCGCCCTGGAGCTGTACGACCTGCACGTCACCACCAAGACCTTCAACGTGCCCGAACTCCGGGCCGCCGGTGCGCGCGACGTCTTCTACTTCGACAAGGGCTACAGCCCCCAGGTACACCGCCCGCACCCGGTCACGCCGGAGCTGCGCGAGCGCCTCGGTGGCGACGTGGGGTTCGTGGGCTGGCCCGAGGGCGCGCGCGAGCGCTCCATGCGCTTCCTCGCGCGGCACGGAGTTCCCGTGCGCGTGTGGGGACCGTGGCCGCGATGGAAGAGCGCGCCGAACCTGATCGTCGAAGGCCGTCCGCTCTGGGACGCCGAGTACGCTCAGGCGCTGTCGTCGTTCCGGATCAACCTGGGGTTCCTGCGCCGCGTCAATCGCGACCGGCATACGACGCGCAGCATCGAGATCCCCGCGTGTGGTGGCTTCCTGCTCGCCGAGCGCACCGACGAGCATCTCGCGCTGTTCCGCGAAGGGGTCGAGGCGGAGTTCTTCGCGAGCGACGGCGAGCTGCTCGAGAAGACGCGGTGGTACCTCGCGCACGAGGAGGAACGCGCTCGCATCGCCGCCGCCGGGCTCGCCCGCTGCATCGCCGGCGGCTACGACAACGAAAGCCGTCTCACGTCCGTGCTGCGCTACGCGCTCGCCGCGCAGGGCGCGGACCTCGCCGCCTGACCGGGAGCTTCATGGCTCGCATCGCCTACTTCTATCGCGAGATGTCGGAGTACATCGAGATCGACCTGCGCGCACTGGCCGAACACCACCGCGTGAGCGTCACCGGCTGCCCCACGCGCTGGCCGCATCCGCTGCGCACGTGGCGCACCGTCTCGGAAGCCGACGTCGTGATGAGCTGGTTCGCCTCGTGGCACGCATTCCTGCCGGCGCTCTACGCGCGGCTGCAGGGCAAGCCGGTCGTGCTCACCGTCGGCGGTTACGACACGGCGTGCCTCCCGGGCATCGACTACGGTCACCAGCGGGGCGGCCTCAAGTCGTGGATCGCGAAGCGCGTGATGTCGCTCGCGACGAAGCTGGTCGCGATCTCGGATTTCACGGTGCGCGAGCTCGACGCGATGGGCTTCCGCGGCGAGAAGGTCGTGCTGGCCCCGCTCGGGCTCGACCCCGCGCGCTATGCCGCGCTGGAGCACCGCGACCGCTCGCTCGTGATCACCACGGGTGGCGTCAACCGGAACAACCTGAACCGCAAGGGCCTCGAGACCTTCGTGCGCGCGGCGGCGCTGCTGCCGGAGCGACGCTTCGTCGTGGTCGGGGCCTGGATGGACGACGCGGTCGACTACTTGAAGTCGTTCGCGACGCCCAACGTGACGTTCACGGGCCGCCTCTCGCACGAGGACAAGGTGAAGTGGATGGCACGCGCGGCCGTCGTGGTGCAGGCGTCGCAGCACGAAGCGTTCGGCCTCTCGCTCGCCGAGAGCATGTTGTGCGGCTGCGTGCCCGTCGTCACCGCCGCCGGCGCGCTGCCGTGGGTGGCCGGCGGAACCGGAGAAGTCGTGCCCACGCAGGAGACCGGCGCGCTCGCCGCGGCGATCGACCGCGCGCTGTCGCGGCCGGCCGCCGCGCACGAAGCGCCGCGCGAACGGATCCTCGCGGCGTTCACCGTCGAGAAACGCGCCGCCGCACTCGAGTCGCTGCTCGCCTCGCAAGGCGTTCACCCCGTGGTGGTCCCATCGCTCGAGGGCCGTGCGGACGAGCGAAGGGACCGATCGAGCGACCACGCGGAACAGCGCGCGGCCTGAGAGGTTTTTCACGGAGTCGAAGGCAAATCCCGCTGAATGTCCGGCAAAGGTGTGCCGATGCTCGGGGTGTCACCGCCACCGCACCGCGGTGCGATGTCCCCCCTCGGACATCCGGCAGAAACACGAAGAAACAACGCAGGCCACAATCGAAATCGAGTACCACCGGCTTCGTCTTCCTCCCTCGGAACCAGGCCGGGACGCTCATTCGTCCGGAACGCAGTGCCGGACGGCGGACGCCCGCCTGGTGGAATGAAGACCGCCCCCCGCGGCTCCGGTGTGCTCGGCAGGGATGCACTCACGCAGCAGGGCCCCACGCCCACGCGGCGGAAGGCAGCTTCCGAGGGAGGACCGCAGCACATGCGTACTTTGGCGCTCGAGGGGGGACGCCCCGTCCGGCCGGATTTCCTGGTCTTCGGACGGCCGCTCATCGGTGAAGAAGAGATCGCCGAGGTCGTGGACACGCTTCGCTCCGGCTGGATCGGCTACGGCCCGAAGAGCATCCGGTTCGAGGAAGACTTCGCCGCGTACACGCGCGCCCCGCACGCGCTGTCCATGAACTCCGCCACCGCGGCCCTGCACCTCGCGCTGATCGGCGCCGGCGTCGGCCCCGGCGACGAAGTGATCACGACGCCGCTCACGTTCACGGCCACGGCGAACGTGATCGCGCACGTCGGCGCTCGGCCGGTCTTCGTGGACGTCGAGGAGCGCACGCAGAACATGGACGTGTCGCGCATCGAACGTGCGATCACGCCGCGCACGAAGGCGATCCTGCCCGTGCACATGTGCGGCTGGCCCTGCGACATGAATGCGATCCAGGCGATCGCGAAGCGCCACGGCCTCGTCGTCATCGAGGACGCCGCGCACGCGAGCGAGGCCTGGTACGAGGGCCGCAAGATCGGCTCGATCAGCGACTACACGGCGTTCTCGTTCTACGCGACGAAGAACATGACCACGGCCGAGGGCGGCATGCTCACGATGAGCGAGAACGCCGCGTACGACCGCATCAAGGCGCTGCGCCTCCACGGGCTCGACAAGGACGCGTGGAAGCGTTATTCGCCCGGCGGCTTCTTGCCCTACGAAACGCTCGAGCCGGGCTGGAAGTACAACATGACCGACGTGCAGGCCTCGATGGGACTGCACCAGCTCGCGCGGCTCGAGGCGAACCTGCTCGTGCGCCAGGAGATCTGGCACGCGTACGACGCGGCGTTCGAAGGACTCGAAGGCGTCACGACGCCGCGGGTGCACGACCACGGCCAGACGCGCCACGCGCGCCACCTCTACACGCTCCGCGTCGAGGCCGAGGCGTTCGGCTGCGACCGCATGCAGTTCATCCGCGCGTTGAGCGCGGAGAACATCGGCTCCGGCATCCACTTCGTGCCACTGCACCTGCACCGCTGGCACCGGGAGCACCACGGCACGCGCCGCGGCGACTTCCCCGTGGCCGAGGCGATCGGCGACACCACCGTGTCGCTGCCGCTGTCCGCGGCGATGACGAAGGAAGACACCCAGGACGTGATCGACGCCGTGAAGAAGATCGCCGCGCACTACCGCTCGAACCCCGTGGCCGTTCCCGGCTGGCGGGAAGCCGAACACCGGGAGGCCGCATGACCGCGCAGGAACCCATCCGTCGCAGCGCCGAGGTCTCGGCGCTCTCGGACGACGACGGCCGCAGCGAAGTGCTCGGCCGTCTCCGGCAGACGCTCGACCGCGTCGCCGAGGGGCGCTTCGCCGACCTCGAGCACCAGAGCGCGGCGGCGTCCTGGTCCCGCGTCGGGAACTACTCCCGCGCCGGCGAGGCCGTGAAGGACGTGCTCGACCGCGTGCTCGCGACCGTCGGCCTGCTGCTCATCTCGCCGATCATCCTCGGCGTCGCCCTCGCGGTGAAGCTCGACTCGCCGGGGCCGGCGTTCTTCCGGCAGACGCGCATCGGGCGCGGCGGGCGGCCGTTCACGTTCTGGAAGTTCCGCGGCATGTACGTGGACGCGAAGGAGCGCTTCCCCGACATGTACGACTATCGCTACTCTGCGGACCAGCTTCAGAATCTCCGCTTCCATCCCGGCGAGGATCCGCGCGTGACTCGCGTCGGGCTGTTCATCCGGCGCACGAGCCTCGACGAGCTGCCCAACCTGCTCAACGTGATCACCGGCGACATGAGCCTCGTGGGCCCGCGCCCCGAGATTCCCGAGTTGATCCCCTACTACGGCCGTTCCGCGAAGACGGTGCTCAGCGTCAAGCCGGGCATCACCTCGCTCGCCAAGCTCGTCGGGCGTGACAACATCACGTTCCAGGAAACGCTCGAGTTCGACCTGCGCTACATCCGCGAGCGCTCGCTCCGCATGGACCTCGGCATCCTCTTCGGCACCGTCTGGATGGTGCTCACCGGCCGCAGCGTCGGCCATTGATCGCGAGGACGGACTCATGAACCGCCTGACGCAGACGATGCCCTGGCCGGACACCGACGAGTTGCCGGCGAGAAGCGCCGGGCACGTGCACGCCTCGAGCATGCATGCGGGACTGGCTTCCGCCGCGCCGCTCGAACGCAACGGCTACGCGCTCATGGACGACCTCGAGTCGCCCGTCGTGCGCTCGCTCCTGCGCGAGATGGAGCATTTCCAGTCGCGCTTCATGGCGCGGACTCGCCCCGTGTGGAAGGACGGCTTCAAGCACACGGGCGACCGGCTCGACAACTGGAGCCGCCGCTGGGAGTACCCCTACTGCTGGTGGAACCTGCTCGACCGCGATCCGGGCAAGGTGCTCGACGCCGGATCGGGCATCAACTTCTACCCCTTCTTCTTCGCCTCGGGCGGCTGGGACGTGACCTGCGCGGACACGAACCCCGCGCTCGAGCCGTGCTTCCGCGAGGCGAACCGCCTGCTCGGCTCGACCGTGCGGTTCGACGTCGCCCCGATCGAGGCGCTGCCCTACAACGACGGAAGCTTCGACGCGGTCTACTGCGTGAGCGTCCTCGAACACGCGCCGGCGCGCGTGCAGGCGATGGACGAGTTCGCGCGCGTGCTGAAGCGCGGTGGCCGCCTGAGCCTGACGATGGACATCAGCCTGTCGCGGGACTGCGACATCAAGCTCGAAGACGCCGCGCTGATCCTCGACCAGCTCGAGCAGCGCTTCGAGCCGGTGCATGCGCTCGACCTGTCGCGCCCCTCGAACCTGCTCACCACCGACCGGTTCCGCGAGCACGAGAGCTGGCGACTGTCGTGGCGTGCGCACAAGAACCCGCTGCGCCGCTGGATCTCGCAGATGCGCCACGGCGACGGCTTCCGTTCGCTCGCGGTCCTCGGCACGACCTGGGTGAAGACGCGGTGAGCGCGACGGCGAACGCGAGCTCGTTGTACCTGGACCTGCTGGCTTCGGCCGAAGGCGTGGACGGCAAGGCCGAGATGGCTTCGGCCATCGCCCGCGCGGCGGTCTCGCGCGTGATGCACGGTCGCGGGGCGCTTCACGTGCGCCGTCCCGTGGTGCTGCACGCGGCCGGGCTGCGCTGGTTCGTGCCCGCGCGCGACAACTCGTTCGCCTCGACGAAGCCGGGACAGGACAACAACTCGGTCATGCCGGAGCTGCGCCGGCTGCTCGCGGTCCGGCCCCAACCCGTGTGCCTCGACATCGGCGCGAACCTCGGTTTCGTGAGTGTCCCGCTCGCGCACGACCATCCGGATCGCCGTTTCGTCGCGATCGAGCCGGTGCCGTGGCTCGCGGACGCGATCGAGCGCACGGCGCAGCTGAACCACCTTTCCAACGTCACCGTGGTCGCGCGCGCGCTCGCGGACGGCGACCATGTCGAACTCGCGATCCCGACGGTGGGCGGCGTGCACCTGACGACGCTCTCCTCCGCGGCCGGGCAGGCGAGTCCCGAGGCGAAGGGCCGGGCGTTGTCGCGCTGCGCGGTTCCCGCGATCACGTTCGACGCGGTGCTGCGCGAACTCGCCGTGGACCCGCGGGACGTCTCGTGCGTGAAGATCGACGTCGAGGGACTGGAACCCGAAGTGCTCGCCACGGGCGCCGAGGCGCTCTCGGCACGTCCGCCGGTGCTGTTCGAAGCGCTCGGGGACGAAGGACGCCGGCGCACCGAAGCCGTGCTGCGCGGCTTCGGCTACACGAAGTTCCGGGCTCTCGACGCGCAGAACTTCGCGGCGGAGTGACGGACGTTCACCAGCGCAGCGTGCAGCGCGTGGCACCGTAGGGCGCGGATTCGTCCGCGCCTTTCACGTGCCCGAGCGCGGTCACCTGCGCCCAGCCGAGCGTCGCGCCGACCCCGATGCCGGGCGCGGGCGACCAGTCGGCGGTCGCCGCCGCGCGCGCGTCCTGGTCGAGGATGCCGGAAAGCACGAGACGGTCCGCGAACGGGGTGCCGGGCTGGTACGCGTCGCCGATCGTGCTCTCGCCCTTGCGGCGGTACGAACCCTCGACGCCGAACGCCCACTCCGGGCTCGTGCGCCGCTCGAGCCGGACGTCCGCGCGGTCCACGTCGGGACCGAGCGGAAATCCCGTGGGGTAGCCGGCGAACTCGAAGTCGTGCCGGTGATAGACCGAGTAGGTGTACCGGTAGACGCGCGAGTACTCGCCGCGCAGCGTCCACGCGGCATTGCCGCGCACGCGGCGCGCGTCGAACCCGAGCTGCCACGCGAGCGCGCGCGGGCGCTTCTCGGAGCTGAAGCTGTAGTCGTCCACCGCCAGCTCGCCGTACACGCGCACGCCCGGACGCCAGCGCCACGCGACGTCGGCCGACCACATCACGTTGTTCTTCGCCCAGCGGTTCGTCGAGTCGTCGCCCGCTGCCGTGGACTTGAGCAGCCGCTTCTCGAGCAGGCTGTACGGCGTGACGCCGAGCAGGTAGGCCGGCGTGCTCGAGGTGCCGTCGAAGCGCGCGAGTTCGGAGAACGACACGTCGAGACGGTTCCACGTGCGCAGCTCGAGGCGGTGACCCGCGAGGTAGGACTGCGTCACGGGATCGAGCGACGCGACGAACCACGCGAACTGCATGCGCGCGGGCAGCGCCACGCGCGCCTCGACCAGGTCGAACGCCGGCGCGCCGTCGGACAGCGCCATCGTCCCCCACGCGCCCGGTCCCCAGCGCAGCCAGGTGTGCCCCGCGGTCACGCGGCCGTAACGGCCGCGCCACGTGAGCGTGGCGCGATCGAAGTAGCTGTTCAGCTGCACGCCCTCGACGAGCCCGAACCGGCGGCTGTCCGCCGGATTGCCGTGCGGCCCCGGCGACGACGTGCCGGCGTAGACGTCCGCCCACGCGAGCAGGTTCTCGCCGAGCGCGAGCGAGGCCTGCACGCCCGCGCGGAAGTCGCGCACGATCTCGCGGCGGGCGCGGTCCTCGGAAAAGTTCGCGCGCGCGTAGGGCGACAGCTCGAGCGAGGAGCGCTCGTCCTCGGCGGTGACGAGGGCGTCCCATCCGCCGATGCCGCCGTCCGCCGAAAGCTCGCGGCGCAGGCGCACCACGAGCGGATCGTCCGCGGCCGCGGGCCGGTCGGCGACGAGCTGGTCGAGGAAGCGGCCGAGGTCCGCACGGTCCCACGGCTGTGTGTGGAGGAACGCTCCGGCGAAGCCGTACGACGCGGCGAGGTCCTCGACCATGCGGTACACGGGCGATTCGACGGGAAGGCTCTCGAGCGCGTGCGTGGCGGACGAGGCGGCGTGCGGTGCGAGCAGCAGGAGCGCCGCGACGAGCGGCGCCGCGAAACGGCGGACGGGTGTGCGCATAGGGCGCGCAGGATACGCGAGGGGCCGCGCGGGCCGCCACGAGCCGAGCGGCCCGGTGCCCCGGCCGGTGGAAGTCCGGTGCACCCGGGAAACCCCGGACGCAACTTCGGCGGGGCGCGCGGCGTAACGACCGGGCCGGACCCGCGCATCCTGCCGCTCCCCGAACCGCCCCGCTCACAGGAGTTCCCATGCTCGAGATCACCGGACTCGTCAAAGTCTATCCCGGACCCGTGGCCGCCCTTCAGGGCATCGATCTCGACGTTCCGCTCGGGATGTTCGGCCTCCTCGGCCCCAACGGCGCGGGCAAGTCCACCTTCATGCGAGTGCTCGCGGGCCTGCTCGAACCCACTTCGGGGCGGGTGACGCTCGACGGCATCGACGTGCTCGACAAGCCGGACTGGCTGCGCGAGCGCCTCGGCTACCTGCCGCAGGATTTCGGTTTCTACGCGCACCTCTCCGGCCGCGACATGCTGCTCCACCTGCTGCGACTGAAGGGCGTGCAGGCGCCGGGTGGCCTGAACAAGCTCGCCGACGAGCTGCTCGAGCGCGTCAACCTCACTTTCGCCGCGAAGCGTTCCGTGAAGTCGTACTCGGGCGGCATGCGCCAGCGGCTCGGCATCGCGCAGGCGATCGCGGGCAACCCGCGACTGCTGATCGTGGACGAGCCGACCGCCGGTCTCGATCCGGAAGAGCGGCTCCGCTTCTACCACCTGCTCGCCCAGCTCGCCGAAGAGCGCATCGTGCTGCTCTCGACGCACATCGTGGAGGACGTCGCGGTGCTCTGCCCGCAGTTCGCGGTCATCCGCGGCGGCCGGCTGCTCGCCCGCACCACGCCACGCGCCGCACGCGAGGCCGTCGCGGGCCTCATCTTCGAAGGCGTCGTCAGCCCGAGCGAGCTTCCCGAACTGCGCGCGACGCGCCAGGTCACCCAGGAGCTGCTCGTCGAGGGTCACCACCGTGTGCGTCTGTACGAGCCGGAAGGCAAGGCGCCGCTGGGCTTCGAGCCGGTGACGCCGACGCTCGAGGACGCGTACCTCGTGCTCATGCGCGCGGGCGCGCTGCCCGGGGTCAAGGCGCCGCACGCCACCCCGGCGGCCACCCTCGCGGCGGGGGTGCGTCCGTGAACTTCGCGCGCACGTTCGAAGTCTTCCGCCAGGAGTTCGCGCACAACCTGAAGCGGCCGCTGTTCTGGGTCCAGCTCCTCGTGCTCGGGTTCCTGATCTACATGATGAGCACCGGCAAGGCGCAGATCGGTTCGGGCGACGCCCGCGTCGGCGGCAAGAAGGCCTGGATCACGTCGGAGTTCGCCGTCGGCCAGATGCTCGTCATGCTCATGGCGATCGTCTACGTGTTCTTCGTCTCGGTCGCCGCCGGCATGGCGCTGATCCGCGACGACGAGCAGAAGGTCGGCGAACTGCTGCACTCGAGCCCGTTGCGCGCGGGCGAGTACATCTGGGGCAAGTACGCCGCGGTGCTCGCGACCTACGTGGTGATCCTCGCGTTCCACCTCGGCTTCTCGATGCTGTGCAACCACGTGCTGCCGCACGGCGGCAACGCCGAGTTCATCGGGCCGTTCTCGGTGGCGAACTACCTGCGGCCGGCGCTCGTCTTCGGGCTGCCGCTGCTCGTGCTGTTCACCGGCACGTGCTTCGCGATCGGCGGCGCGACGCGCATGCCCGTGCTCGTGTTCTCGTTCCCCATCGGCGTGCTGCTGCTCGACGCGTTCTTCCTGTGGGACTGGTCGCCGGCGTGGCTGCCCCTCGGCGTGAACCGACTGCTCCAGATCGCCGACCCCACCGGCCTGCGCTGGATGAAGGAGACGTGGCTGCTGGTGGACCGGGGTGTGGACTTCTACAACAAGCAGCCGATCGGGCTCGACGCGCTCGTGACCGCACAGCGCTTCGCGATCGTGGCGATCGGGCTCGGATGCGTCGCGTGGTATTCGCGCCGGTTCGCGTCGCAGCTGCGCGGCGTGCGGGTCTCCACGGCGGCCGTCGAGGCGGCGCTCTCCGCGCCCCGGGCGGCGACTTCGGCGCCGGCCGCCGCCTCGCTGGCGCCGCTCGCGTCGCTCGGCATGCAGGCGAAGGCGCCCGGAGCGGTCGCGATGACGATGGAGGTCGTGAGGACCGAGCTCTACCAGCTCGTGCGCACGCCAGGGCTCTACCTGTTCGTGCCGCTGATCCTCATCCAGACGCTGCTCAACGAGTACGGTGTCGGCGCGTTCGACACGCCGCTCCTCCAGACGGCGGGCTCGCTCGCGAGCGGCATGTTCAACACGCTCACGCTGCTCATCTGCATGGTCATCCTGTTCTACACGACGGAGTCCCTGCAGCGGGAACGCGGCACCGGCATGGGCGCGATCTACTACGCCACGCCGCTGCGCACCGGGGCGATGCTCGCCGGCAAGGCGCTCGCGAACACGCTGCTCGCGCTCGCGATCGTCGCGGCCTGCTTCGTCGGGTGCGTCGTCCTGCTCGCGGTCCAGGGCCAGGCGTCGCTGAATCCGGCGCCGTTCGCGATCATGTGGGGGCTCCTGCTCGTGCCGACGTACCTCGTGTGGACCGCGTTCGTGTCCGCCGTGTTCGCCGTGACGAGCAACCGCTACGCGACGTACGCGATCGGGCTCGGCACGATGGTGCTGTCCGGCTGGTTCCAGATGCGGGGCAGGACGAACTGGGTCTTCAACTGGGACCTGTGGAGCGCCACGAAGTGGACGGACATCGGCACGTT
>JBGANH010000097.1:0-13789 GCA_044222365.1 Candidatus Eiseniibacteriota bacterium | reverse complement strand
AGGCCCCGTCAACGCGCGCGCGTGGACGTCGGCGACGGTGCCGGCCCCGGTCGCCGCCGGGCCCGCCTACAGCGACGGCTCGATCATCCTGTGGGGCGTGATCGACTCGCTCACGACCACGATCACGCGCAGTTCGCTCGGCACGGTGAACGGTTCGTTCCGTGGCCGCTATCGCATCACGGGTGGTCCGCTCGCGAGCCTGTTCTGCCCGGGTGGCGCCGCCGGCCTGCTGGACGGCCTGTGGTTCCCGGTCGCGCCGCCCGCCGGCTGGACGTCGCACCTCAACGGCAAGCTCGACGCTCCGGACTGCACGACCCCCGCACGCACGTCGTCGTGGGGCCGCATCAAGACGATGTACCGGTAGTCGCGGCGCAACACCCCTTGCCGCTCACGAGCCCGGTGTCGCCTCGCGACACCGGGCTTCGTGCTTCCGGAAGCGCCCTCCCGCATCGAAGCGACCATGACCACTCTCGCCATCCTCGACGACCTGTTCTTCGTGGCGCGGCTCCAGGGCACCGCGAAATCCTGCGGGGCCGCGCTCGAAATCGCGCCGTCCGCGCGCGCGCTCGAACGCTTCGCCGCCACCGCGCCCACCCGCGTGCTCGTGGACCTGCACGCGCCGCTCGACCTGCCGGCACTCGTCGCGGGAATCCGTGCAGGCACGAACGGCTCCCACGTCCGCATCACGGGCTTCTACTCGCACGTGGACGGCGAGACGCGCCGCCGCGCGCTCGCGGCCGGCGTGGACGACGCGATGCCGCGCTCGGTGTTCGTGGGCAAGCTCGCCGAGCTGCTGACGACCCCGCCCACGACGAAGCACGAATCGGAGACCCCTTCATGAGCGGCAAGCTGTTCACCACCGAAACCGAGTTCGCCGAAGTCATCCGCGGCATGCGCACCGTGGGCGTGTACGGCATCAAGGACGGCAAGCGCCCCGATGCTCCGGCGTACACGATTCCCGCCATGCTCGCCGAACAGGGTTACGAGATCGTGGGCGTCAACCCCACGCTGACCGAGGCACTCGGCAAACCCGTGCACCCGACCCTCGCCGCGCTCGGCCGCCGCGTGGACGTCCTCGACGTCTTCCGGCGCAGCGACGCCATCCCCGAGCTCGCGGACGAACTCCTCGCCCTGCCCGAGGACCAGCGCCCGGGCACGGTGTGGCTGCAGAGCGGCATCCGCCACGACGAATCCGCGCGGCGCCTGGTGGAAGCGGGCATGAACGTCGTCCAGGACGCCTGCCTCGGGGTGCTCGCCCGGCGCCACGGCCCGAGGTGACGCTGCCCGGAGCCGCTGGCTATACTGCCGCGCGTTCCCTCGTGTCCCACCTGTACCGGAAGGTCCCATGAGCCACTCCTCCACGCCGGCCAAGGCCGGCGAACGCGTGCGCATTTCCTGCCCCGGCTGCGGCCGCCACGACTTCGTCGCCTGGCCCGCGAACCAGGACACCTACGCCTGGAAGTGCTTCAACTGCGAGAAGTCGTTCGAGCTGCACAAGGGTGGAAAGCACTGACCGCGTGACACTCCGCTGGTCCGAGCTGTTCCACTCGCTGCAGGGCGAGGGCCCGTCCACGGGCACCCCCGCGCACTTCCTCCGCCTGCAGGGCTGCGACGTCGGCTGCCGCTGGTGCGACACGAAATACACGTGGAGCCCCGACGGCGGCACGGCCGGCACGTACGAAGACGCCCGTGCGCAGCTGCTCGCGCTCGGCGCCGCGCCGCTGATCGTGATCACGGGCGGCGAGCCGCTCTCGCATCCCGGCGTCGCGGAACTGATCCGGCTGGCGCTCGCGGACTGGGAGCGCGTCGAAGTCGAGACGAGCGGCGTCCTGCCGCCTCCCGTGCGGCACGAGCGGCTGTACTACAACCATTCGCCGAAGCTGCCCTCGGTCACCGAGCGCTCGGCGCACACCTGGCGTCACGCCGCCGCGTTCGCGGCCGACGCCAACACGACGTTCAAGATCGTCGTCGGTGACGACCCCGACACCGCCGACATGCTGCGCCTCGTGCGCACACACGACCTCCCCCGGAACCGCATCATGCTCATGCCCGAAGGACTCACCGACGCCGCGCTGCACGCACGCGCCGTGGCGCTCGCCGAACTCTGCAAGCGCGAAGGACTGCGCCTGTCGCCCCGGCTGCACGTCTGGCTGTGGGGCGCGCGGAGGGGCGTGTGAGCGCCGCGACGAAGCGCGCCGTCGTGCTGCTGTCGGGCGGGCTCGATTCCGCGACGTGCCTCGCATGGGCGCGCGCGCAGGGCTTCACGTGCGCGACGCTCGCCGTGGACTACGGGCAGCGCCATCGCGTCGAGCTCGAGGCGGCCGCGCGCGTCGCCAGGCGCTCGGCTCCGCGGACCACCGCACCGTGCGCATCGACCTGTCGGCGATCGGCGGCTCCGCGCTCACCGCGGACATCGCCGTGCCCAAGGGGCGTGACGAGGCCGCGATGGCCAGCGCCATCCCGGTCACCTACGTGCCCGCGCGCAACGCCGTGTTCCTCGCGACCGCGCTCGGCTTCGCCGAGACGCTCGGCGCCTCGGACCTCGTGGCCGGCATGAACGCGATCGACTACTCGGGATACCCGGACTGCCGCCCCGAGTTCGTGCGCGCGTTCGAGGCGCTCGCGAAGGTCGCGACCAAGATGGGCGTGGAGGGCGCGCCGTGGCGGGTGCACACCCCGCTCATGGAACTCGACAAGGCGGGCATCATCCGGCTCGGCGTCTCGCTGGGCGTGGACTACGCCCTCACCCATTCCTGCTACGATCCCGCGCCCGACGGACGCGCCTGTGGAGCCTGCGATTCCTGCCTGCTCCGCGCCCGCGGCTTCCGTGAAGCCGGCGTGGCCGATCCCACTCGCTACCTGAACTCTCCCGAGGGCTGAAGTCGTGCGCGTCGAACTGGTCAAGCGTTTCCGATTCGAGTCCGCTCACCGTCTCCCGATGGTGCCCGCCGACCACAAGTGCCACCGCATCCACGGCCACTCGTTCCGGGTGGACGTCACCATCGCGGGCGAGATCGATCCCCAGATGGGCTGGCTCGTGGACTTCGGCGAGATCGCCGCACGCGTCGAGCCCATCCTCCGGACGGAGTTGGACCACCGCCTGCTGAACGACGTGCCCGGACTGGAGAATCCCACCTCCGAAATCCTGAGCGTGTGGCTCTGGAACAGGTTGAAGGACGTGGTGCCGCATCTCGACGCCATCACCGTCCACGAGACCTGCACGGCGCGCTGCACGTACCGCGGGAACTGAACTCGCCGGAATCCCGCGATGATTGTCCGGAACCTGACGCGCCCCGGGGAATAGGCGCGGCATCTTGAGCGTGTCCCTCATGGCAGGCGCGCACCTTCCGGAAAAGCCGTCACTCAAGCCCCGCCGCGGAAGGCCGATGCTAGGAGCGCCCTCCAACCGGCCAGGGAGCCCATCATGAAACACCGCATCTTCGTCACTGGAGCCTCGGGATACATCGGAAGCGCCGTCGCGCAGCGTCTCGTGCGTGGCGGACACGACGTCATGGGCCTCGCGCGCAACGAAGCGACCGCACGCAAGCTCGAAACGCTCGGCGTCACGCCCGTGCCCGGCGACCTCGCCGACATCGCGACGTGGGTCGGCGTGCTCCAGAACTGCGACACCGCCGTGCACGCCGCTTTCGACGGCGCCACCGGTGCGTCCGACATGGACCACCAGGCGCTCGAAGCGTTCCGCGTCGCCTCGCTCGACGGCCGGCTCCGCCGCGTGCTCTACACGAGCGGCATCTGGGTGCATGGCGCCGGCGGCGACCGCGTGCTCGACGAGACCGCCCCGCTGAAGCCGCTCGAACTCGTGCAGTGGCGCGTCGCGCACGAGGAGATCGCGCTCGACCTGTCCGCGCACGACGTCGCGACGATCATCCTGCGCCCCGGCATGGTGTACGGCGAACGCCGCGGCGTGTTCGGCATGTGGTTCGACGAGGCCAAGAACAAGAAGACGATCACGTATCCCGGCGACGGCTCGCAGCACTGGTCGTGCGTGCATCGCGACGACGTGGCCGAGGCCTACGCGCTGGCGATGGAGCACGGCAAGGCCGGCGAACGCTACCTGCTCGCCGACGAGAGCCGATTCACGGTGAAGCAGCTCGCCGAAGCCGCGGCCACCGCGGCCGGCGCGAGCGCGCAATCGTGGCCCGCCGAGGACGTCGTGAAGACGTTGTCGCTGTTCGGCAAGGCGCTGCTCAACGACCTGCAGGTCACGAGCGCCAAGGCCCGCCGCGAACTCGGCTGGGTGCCGCGTCACACGTCGTTCGTGAACGATGCTCCGACGCTGTGGCGCGAGTGGCTCGACGCGAAGGAAGCGCCGGTCGCCTGATCGCCGCAGCGCACGAAACACACGGGAGGGCCCGGCGGAATCGCCGGGCCCTCTTCCGTCGTGGCGCGAAGCACCGCCGGGCGGCTAGGCTGCCGCTCGCATGAAACTCCCGCTCCGTCCCCTCGCGTACGCCACCGCGACACTCGCCGCGCTCGCGCTCGTCGCCACGCTCGCCGGTGGCCTGCTCGCGCCGCGCCTCGCGGCGGACCGGCTGCGGGCCGCGGCCCGCGCACGTGGCATGGAGGTCACGTGGCGCACGCTCGCATGGCACTGGCCCGCGGGCGTGGACGTGCGCGGGCTCGCGGGACGAACTCTCGCGAACGGCGACACGGTGCTCGTCGCCGAAACGCTCGACGTGCGGCTCGCGCCGTGGGCGCTGCTCGCCGGGCGCGCGCAGGTGCGCTCGCTGACGCTCGAGAACGCGCTCGTTCGCCGCACGACGTCCGACGCACCGGACGCGGACACGCTCGCGCTCGCCGCGAGCGAGGACGCGACGCCCGACGCGGCCGTCGCCGCACGCGTGCGCCAGCGCGCCGACCAGCTCGTCGGCATGCTGCTCGCCCCGGCGCGCCGCCTGCCGGCGCTCCACCTCGAGCACGTCACGTTCGAGGGCACGGGCCGGGGCGTGACGCTGCAGGCATTCGACCTCTCGCACGCACCGGGCGGCACGATCGCCGCTGCGCTCGGCACGCTGCACGGCGAGAACGACGTGCCGTTCGACGCGATCGTGAAATGGGACCCGGCCGACCGGCTCACCGCTCGCGCCGAGTTCCGCATCGCGGGCTCGGAGCCGCCGTCACCGCCGTCGGTCGTGTTGCAGTTCGACGGCGTCGTGCGCCAGGACCGCCGCGCGCGCGAGCTGCGCGTGGAAGACGGCGCGCGCGTGCGCATCGGGGAACTCGGCGCGGCGCTTTCCGCCCGCGTGAGCGAACGCGGCCCGGCGTTCGAGCTGACGATCGCCGCCGACAGCCTGACGGCGCGCAAGGTCGTGCGCAGCCTGCCCGAGCCCGTGCTCGGCCCGTTGCGCACGCTCGAGGTGACGGGCTCGTGGGACTGGCACGCGAGCGTGAAGCTCGACCTTTCGCAGCCGGACAGCGTGCGCTTCACCGCGGACGTGATCCCGCACGGCCTCGCGCTCGACCCGGCGATCTCGCGCCCGAGCCTGCACGCGATCGCGGCGCCGTTCACCGCGACGATCCACCTGCCGAAGCAGCGCCTCGTCACGCGCGATCTCTCGCCGCTCAATCCGCACTACCGGACTCTCGACGAGATCAGTCCCTACCTGCGCGACGCGCTCGTGACCAACGAGGACGGCGGCTTCTGGAAGCATCGCGGCTTCAACACCGAGGCGATCGGCCTCGCCATCGCCGCGAACTTGAAGGCCGGCTCGTACCGCCGCGGCGCGGGCACGATCACCATGCAGCTCGCGCGCAATCTCTGGCTCGGACACCAGCGCACGCTCTCGCGCAAGGCGCAGGAAGTGGTGATGGCGTGGCTGCTCGAGCACCAGACCGGCATTTCCAAGGAGCGGCTGCTCGAGATCTATCTCAACGTCATCGAGTGGGGGCCGGACCTGCACGGCGCCGACGAGGCCGCACGCTGGTACTTCGGCGAGGACGCCGGCTCGCTCGACCTGGACGAGGCGTTGTTCCTCGCGATCCTCGTGCCGAGCCCGAGCAAGTGGCGCTGGCGGCTCGACTCGTCCGGTGAGCTGCGGCCGTTCGCGCGCGCGCAGATGCACTTCATCGCGAACAAGATGGCGTCGAAGGGCTGGCTCGATCCCGCCGCCGTGCCACCGGCCGACTCGCTGCGCATCACGCTGCGCGGACCGGCACGGCTGCTGTTCGCCGCGCCCGACAGCTCGCAGGCGGGCGCGACGCCCGCCGACTCGCTCGGCGCGGACTTCGAGTAGCCGTCCGGCCTAGCGGCCGGGCAGCGCCATCGGACCCTGCTCGAGAACGCGGTCGCCCTGGCGGATCGCGATCACGCGCACGTACGTGCCGGATCCGATCACGCCCGGCTCCAGCGTCCACGTGAGTGCCGCGCCGGCGTTTGCCGAATGCACCACGGCGAACAGCGGATCGACCACCTCGACGACGTAGCTCTCGGCGCCGGGCATGGGGAGCCACGTCACGGTGTACGCGCCCGCGGCTGCCGCCGTCACCGTGAGCGGCTCTGCCTTCCGCTCCGCTCCGGCGGCGCCACGCGAGAGGTCGCCCACCTGCGGGCCTCGCATGGCGCGCGGCACGAAGACGACTCCCGCGACGATCGCCACCGCGGCGAAGCCCACGGCGAGCCGGCCCTGCGGCCCGGCGCACCATGCCGCGAAGCGTGCGAGCCATCCGGCCCCCGGCGCCGCCGCCGCACGCACCGGCTCGGCCGCCATCGCTCCTTCGTTCGTGATCTCGTCCACGAACGAGGACAGCCGGGCGTTCGCGCGCGCCGTCTCGTCCGCGCCGAGTCGCGCGTCGCCCGCGGTGAAGACCGCGTACTCCGCCACCAGCGCCGCGCAGCGTGCGCACCCGGCGACGTGCGTCCGCTCGGCTTCGGTCCACTCGTCGCGCTGGGACAGCCGATCGATGTCGGGACAGTTCACGTGTCGTCCCCCTCGTCCATGGTGATGCCGCGCTGCTCGAGCGCCGCACGCAGTTTGCGCCGGGCGGTCTGCAGCAGGCCGCGCGCCCCGCTCGAACCCGGCACGTGCAGCAGCTGCGTCAGCTCTTCCACCGGAACGCGCTCGAAGCAGCGCAGCCACAGCACCTGCTGCTCGAGCGGATCGAGCGCCTCCCGGATCACTTCCAGCACACGTTCTTCCTCGATGCGCCGTTCCGCCGACTCCTCCGGCCCCGCGGCCGTGGCCGCGAGTGCGTCGGTGTCGGTGCCCTCGTCGCGCGTCAGCGCCACCGGGCGCATGGCCCGGATGCAGCGATGCCGCGCGATCGTGAACACCCAGGCTCCGAAGGGCGCACGGAACTGGAACGAAGGCAGTGAGCGGTAGACCGCCAGCAGCACGTCCTGCGACAGGTCGAGCGCGCGATCGGGATCGCGAGCGAACCTGCGGCACCACGCGTACACCGGACCCTGCCAGCGCCGGAGCAGCTCGGCCGCCGCATCACGCGACGGCTCGGCGCCGGCACAGGCCAGTCTCACCAGTTCTTCGTCCGTGCGGCCTTCGGGGGCCGAACGCTTCACCATGGGAGAGTCCGGGGCGGGCTCGTCGTCACACGCAAAATCGGCCGGAGGATCCGGCCGATCACCGACGGGCGCGCCGATGATAGCGGTGAAGCGTCACCGAAGGCGACCGGAACCCCGCGGCTTCAATGGAATCCCCGCGCCGCCGTCCCCGCTCACCACGAACCCGGCCCACCAGTGCGGATGGGCGGTGGCCGGATCGCGACGGAGCGCCTCGCGGGCCTCCTCGAGCGCCGCGGCCGCGCTCGCGCCGGCCGCGAGCCGGGCGTAGAACACCTCGGCGAGCCGCGCGGTCGCGGCATCGTCCACCGCCCAGAGCGACGCGACGACGCAGCCGACCCCGGCCGCATGGAAGCCGTTCGTGAGTCCCGCGATGCCCTCGCCGTCGAGCGCGCGCCCTCCCGCGGTCTCGCATCCGGAGAGGAACGCGAGCCGGGCGTGCAGCCGCATGGCGGCGATGCGCCGCGCCGTCAGCCACGACGCGTCGCCGGCCACGGCGCTGTCGGCGCACAACAGCCCCGACTCCCAGGGCGATTGTTCGAGCGCCCGTCCGTGCGTCGCGAAATGCAGAACCGACCACGGTGAGAGCGCGCGTTCGTCCGGGGCGGCCGTCGCGCGGCGGCCGTCTCGAACGGTCACGCCGGCGAACCGGCGTTCGAGCATGCGCACCTCGGCCTCGGCGCCGCGCAGGTCGCCGCGCGCGGGGTCGTTCGCGCCGCGCCACGCCAGCACGCGCGCTTCCGCCGGCCGCGCCCGCGCGCGCAACGACACGAGCACGCCGGGTGACGGGATGCGCCACACGTCGCGCTGCGGCGCGCCCGGACGCTCGCCCGCGGCCGCGCGCGCGAGGTCCTCGACCGGCACGAGCGCGATGGCGCCGTCGGGCGCGATCAGCACGCGCTTCGCCGTGCGCAACTCGGAGGCCGCCGCGCCGAAGAGCATTCGCGCGAGCGCCGAGCGCGTGTCCTCGAACGCCGCCGGCGGAGCACCGGGGGCCGGAGGCGCGGCGAGCGACGCGTACCACGCACGCAACGGCACCGCGAGCGTGTCCGCGCCCACGAGCCGCACGACGCGCGCGGACGTGCGCGTCACCACGAACAGCAGCGTCGTGCGCTCGCCCGTGTGCAGATCGAGCAGCACGTCTCCCGGGCCGAGCAGCCTCGACTGCACGGTGGCGAGCGACGGCGTGCGCGTGTCCGGGCCGGCGGGCGCGCCGGCGCTCAACCGGTCGAGCACCGCGCGGCTGCGTCCCGACTGCACGACGGTCCACGCGGCAGCGAGCCGGCGCGGGTCGCGCTCATGCCCGGCGAGCATGGCATCGGCCTGCGCGACGGGCAGGAACGAGAACGGAAACGTCTTCAGTTCCTGCCAGCGCGATCCCTGCCGAAGCGTGCGCCACGTCTCCCACGCACGCACGCCGCGAGCGAACGCGGCGACGGCGCTGTCGGGCTCCGAAAGGTCGCGCCACGCCATGCCGCGCCGGTACCACGTGACCGCGAGCCGGCTGCGGTCGAAGAGCGGACGATCGAGCTCGGCGGACGCCGCTTCGTAGCGTTTCAGCGCCCCGCGCACGTCGCCGGCGCCGCGCTCGACGTCGCCCAGGTGCAGCAGCAGCTCCGCGCGCTCGATGCCGTCCAGCTTGGCGGCGAGCGGCCACACCTCGCTCCGTCCGTACGCGAGCACGTTCGCCGGCGGCTCGAGCCGCGCCTTCGCGCGGAGCACGCCGATGCGCGCCCGGGCGAGCGGCCCGGCCTGGTCGAGCGAAAGCTCGCGTTCGGCGCGGCGGAACGCCTCCAGTGCTTCACCCGGGCGCAGCCGCGCGAGCAGCTGCTCGCCGCGCCGCACCTCGAGCTGGGCGACGGCGACGGGCAGCCGCGCGGCGCGCGCGCGTGCGATCGTGCTGTCGAGAAGCGCGCTCGCCTCGTCCCAGCGCCCGAGGTCGTTGAGCGCGAGCACGAGATTGCCCGCCGCCATCGCCCCGGCCTCGCCCGCCGGCACGACGCGCTGGCGTGCCACCGCCGCCGTCCACCAGCTCACCGCCCGCTCGGCGTCTCCCTGCGCGTAGGCGATCGCGCCGAGGTTCACGAGCGCGTCCACCTCGTTGCGCCCGACCTGCTCGCGCTGCGCCTGAGCGAGCACCTCGAGGTAGACGCGCTTCTCGGCCTCGAGTTCGCCGAGCGCGTTGAGCGTGCGTGCGAGCCCCACGCGCGCGGTCGCGTGCAGCACGGGATTCCGCGCGCGCAGCAGCAGCGGCAGGGCGCGCTCGTAGTGGCGGCGGGCCTCGGCCAGCGCGCCGCGCTGCAGCGTCGCGTAGCCGATGCCGAGGTGCGCGGCGCCCATGTGCAGCGTGTCGCGCGCCGGAGCGGCCGCGCGCAGCAGCACGCGGTACGTGGACTCCGCCGCGCTCGAACGCGACTGCGACTCGAGCGCGAATGCCAGCCAGCGCATGGCGCGACGGTCGTACTCGCGATCGCCAAGCCGCCGGGCGAGCACCTGCACCGCGCGCGCCGAACGCTCGGCCTCCGCGCCGCGGCCCACGAGCGCCTCGGACGCCGCGGCGATCAGTCCCGAGGCCATTTCCGGCCACTCGGCCCGCTCGCGCCGCGCCCGCTCGCGCAACTCGCCTGCCACGCGCTGCGCGTCCGCGGCCCGGTACGCCCAGAGCAGCGAATCGGCGCGGCGCAGCTCCGGCGCCCAGGCGCGCCATCGAGGCGGTGTGGGGAAGCCCCGCGCGGGTTCCGCGGCGCGCGCGCCCGCCGCACCGCCGAGCAGCGACACGGCGAACACGAAAGCGACGATGACGCGGGATCGCGCGGCCATGGCCGCACACTGCCCGCCCGCCGCGGCCAGCGTCAACCGGCGGGCAAACAGGCGCTTCGCGCCCCTCGCGCGCACGGCTCCGCCCGCCTATCATGCGCGCCACATGCGCACACCCCCCATCGGACCCTTCGAGTTCCATCTCTCGCGCGCCGCACGCGAGCGCTGCGCCTTCGACGGAATGCTGTTCGCGACCGACGGCCGCGTGGTCCTCGACCAGCCGGTCGCCGCGCGCCATCTGGCGCAGGCGCTGACCGAGGCCCGCGGCGGCGAACCCGTCGCCTCGGCGGCCGAGCTGTACGCGATGGGGCTGCTCGACGAAGCCATGCACCTCGCGATGCGCCGCTTCCGCGACGAGTGCGACCCGCGCGCGTGGCTCGACGCGCTCGACTGGTTCGCCGCGCGCCTCGGAGGCCCGGCGCTCGAGCGCACGCTGCTGCGCTTCGTCGAGGAGTTCCCGCCGCTCGCCGTGCACCTCGGCGAAACGAGCGCGATCGAGTGGCTCGCCGGCTCGACCGGCGGCCAGCCGCACCGGGCGGTGGCGTTCGAGGAAATGCTCATGCTGTGGCTCGGCAACGCGAACCCCGCGTGCGAGCACTACCGCGAGCTGTTCGACGACCGCGCACTCACCGCCGAAACCGCCTACGCGCGCGTCACCGCGATCCTGCGCGAATACTTCGAGACGCGCCCGCGCTTCGGCCCGGAGCGGCGCAATCTCGTGGACTTCCTGCGCGCTCCCGTGCTCGCCTCGCCGAACTCCCTGTTCGCTCAGGTCGAGTACGTGCGCGAGCGCTGGAGCTGGCTGCTCGGCGACTTCCTCGTGAAGCTGCTCATCGCGCTCGACGTGCTGCGCGAGGAGCAGCGCTGGTACGAATCGCGCCTGCATGCACGCCGCATGGCGCGGCCCGCGCACTTCGGCGGCGACTCCGGCCCCGGTGCCGTGCCGCAATACGGCGCGGCGGGCGGCCGCGACGTCGAGTACGAGGCGTTCAGCCCCGACGAGCACTGGATGCCGCGCACCGTGCTGATCGCGAAGAGCACCTACGTGTGGCTCGACCAGCTCGCGCGCGAGTACCGGCGTCCGGTCACGCGCCTCGACGAGATCCCGGACGAGGAGCTCGACCGGCTCGCCGCCTTCGGCATCACCGGCCTCTGGCTCATCGGCCTGTGGGAGCGCAGCCAGGCCTCGCAGCGCATCAAGCAGCTCTGCGGCAATCCCGACGCGGCGGCGTCCGCTTACTCGCTCTGGGACTACCGCATCGCGAACGACCTCGGCGGCGAGGACGCGTACCGCCACCTGCGCGACCGTGCGGCGCAGCGCGGCGTGCGCCTGGCGAGCGACATGGTGCCGAACCACATGGGTCTCGACTCGCGCTGGGTCGTCGAGCATCCCGAGTGGTTCCTGTCGCTGCCGCACAGCCCGTACCCCGCGTACCGCTTCGACGGTCCGGACCTCTCGGGCGACTCGCGTGTCGAGCTGAAGATCGACGACCACTACTACGACCGCACCGACGCGGCCGTCGTGTTCCGGCGTGTGGACCGCGCCACCGGCGACACGCGCTACGTCTACCACGGCAACGACGGCACCAGCTTCCCGTGGAACGACACGGCGCAGATCGACTACCTGAACCCCGCCGCACGCGAACAGGTCATCCAGACCATCCTCGACGTCGCGCGGAAGTTCCCGATCATCCGCTTCGACGCCGCGATGACGCTCGCCAAGCGCCACGTCCAGCGCCTGTGGTTCCCCGAGCCCGGCAGCGGTGGCGCGATTCCCTCGCGCGCCGAGCACGGACTCACGCGCGCCGCGTTCGACGCCGCGATGCCGAACGAGTTCTGGCGCGAAGTCGTGGATCGCGTCGCGCGCGAAGCGCCCGGCACGCTGCTGCTCGCGGAAGCCTTCTGGCTCATGGAAGGCTATTTCGTGCGCACGCTCGGCATGCACCGCGTGTACAACAGCGCGTTCATGAACATGCTGCGCGACGAGCAGAACGCGAACTACCGCTCCGTCATCAAGAACACGCTCGAGTTCGATCCCGAGATCCTGCAGCGCTACGTGAATTTCATGAACAACCCCGACGAGCGCACCGCGGTGGACCAGTTCGGACGCGGCGAGAAGTACTTCGGCACCTGCGTGCTGCTCGCGACGCTGCCCGGCCTGCCGATGATCGGCCACGGCCAGATCGAGGGCTTCGAGGAGAAGTACGGCATGGAGTTCCGCCGCGCGCAGCGCGTCGAGGACGCCGATCCCGGTATGGTGTCCGAGCACTGGCGCCGCATCTCGCCGCTGCTGCACCTGCGGTGGCTGTTCTCGGGCGCGAGCGACTTCCGGCTCTACGACTGCTGGAACGATCACGGCGGCGTGAACGAGGACGTGTACGCGTACTCGAACCGCGCCGGCGACACGCGCGCGCTCGTGCTGTTCCACAACCGCTGGGCCGACGCGCACGGCTGGATCCGCACGTCGGCGTCCTACGCCGACAAGCGCGCCGACGGCTCACGTCCGCTCGTGCACCAGACGATCGCCGAATCGTTCGGCTTCGACCCGCACCGCGCGCCGTACGTGCGCTGCCGCGACCTCGTCAGCGGTCTCGAGTTCCTGTACCGCACGCGCGAACTCGTGGACCGCGGCCTGCGCGTCGAACTCGCGGGCTTCGGCTCGCGCGTGCTGCTCGACTGGCGCGAGGTGCGCGAGGACGGCCGCCCCTGGAGCGAGCTGTGCAACGCGCTGCAGGGCCAGGGCACGCCGAGCCTCGACGAGCGCATGCTCGAACACGAGCTCGCGCCGGTGCATCTCGCGATGGCGGCGATGCCCGAGGCGCTCGGTCTCGTGCACGGCCATCACGGTCATCACGGCACGAAGCCCGAGTTCCACGGCGACGACACCGGGCGGGCGAAGGCCGAGTTCGAGGAGCGCCTGCACACGCTGCTCGAACGCGTGCGCTGGTTTGCGACCGGGCCCTCGGCCACGCTCGCCGGGCTCTCGGCGCAGGAGTGGGCGGGCGCCGAAGCCGAGGCGGTGAGCGAGGGCGTGCGCGCGTTCGAAGCGATGCTCGCACTACCCGCGCGCGCGGCGGCCGAGGCGTGGGCTTCCGCGCCGGCGGCCCGCGAGGCGCTGCCCCTCGCCACGCTGCGCCAGGCGAACGACGACGCGCGCCATGCGATTCCGTGGGTGCTCGCGGTCACGCTGATCGCCGCGCGTGCACTCGGCCGCGCCGCGGATCCCGCGCGGCCCGCGCAGGCGGCACAGCGGCTGTTCGACGCGATGCGCCTGCGACGCGGCGTGTTCGAGGCGCTCGCGTTCCGCGAACTGGGCTGGTCCGAGGAGAACCGCTGGCGTGACGCCGCGCTCGTGCGCGCCGCGCTCGCGCATCCCGCGTACGCGCCCGGCGGCGGCGAAGGCGATCCGTGGCGCCACGACCACGACGTGCGCTGGCT
>JBGANH010000096.1:0-13960 GCA_044222365.1 Candidatus Eiseniibacteriota bacterium | reverse complement strand
CGCAGCGCGCCCACCGGCAGGCCGGGACGCGAGGGGGACGTCGAAGACGCGGCGGCGAGCAGCAGCGCGCTCGCGCTGCCGTTCACGCGGTGCTGCGGCGTGCCCGCGAGCCAGCTCCGCAGCCGCGTGAGCGCGGGCTCGGGCCGGCCGCTGCGAGGCGAATGTCCGACCGCCTGTCGCACGCGGCGCCGCAACGGCGCGCGCGCCGCCACGGCGAGCACGCGCTCCCACACACCGCGGCGCGGCTCGTCGCCCGTGAGCCACCACACCGCGCACCAGCAGCGCACCGCCGCGAGCCATTCGGCGCGCGCGGCTTTCGAATCGAGCGTGCGCACGGCGCCGGACTTCCAGGCGAGCGCCTCGCGCCACAACAGGGGCAACCGCTCGATCGCGTCGCCCCACTCGCCCGGCAGGACGCCGTCGAGCTGCGGCACCACGTGTTCGGCCGCCCACGCGACGCGGGCCGCCGATCCCTCGGGCCACTCGCCGCGCGCGAGGCAGAGCACCGACGCGAGATCCGCGGCGGACTTGAGCACGGCGTGGCGGGCACGCAGTTGCGCGAGTCCCTCCTCGCGCACACCGGCGAACGCGTCGAGCAGCTCGAACGCGCGGTTCTCGAGCAGCAGTCGCACTTCCTCGAACGGCACGTCGGCGACGTTCCAGCGCGGGAAGACCTGCGCCACCGCCGGATCGCCCCAGACCACGCGGCCCGAGCGCGACAGTTCGAGCGTGCCGGGGCGCGCGCCCTGGCGCGACAGGTCCACGCGCGTGAGGAATCCCACCTCGAGCGGCGCCGCGAGGCCGGATTCGAGCAGCCGTGCCGCGAGGCCCGGCCGTCCGGCGCGGGCGCGCGCGGTCGCGGCATCCGCGGAGGCGGCGTCGCGCATGACGGCGTAGAGGTCGATGTCGGAGAGCGAGACCGTGCGCCCGTCCACTTCCGCCCACACGGCCTCGCCACTCGCGTGGCTTCCCGAGAGCACGAGCGCTTCGAGCCCGTCCCCGGCCCACTCGCGCGCGATGGCGAGCGAGGGCTCGAGACGCGCGGAAACCGAAGAGCCCGTGACCAGCTCCAGCGGCGTCACGGGCCCTCCCTGGGGCTTCTCGCTCTCGTGCATGACGGGGCTCGGCTCCATGGCCGACCTTCCTGTGATCCGCGGCGGCCTGCCGGCGGGGTCAGATCCGGCGGTAGATGAACTCGGGAATCTCGAGCACGCGGCGGTTCAGCACGCTGCCCATCACGCGGGCGCCGGCCTTGCGCAGCAGGTCGGCGGCGCGGGTGAGCACGGGCCGCTTGGTGCGGCCGGCCTGCACGACGAGCACGACCCCGTCCGCGAGCGCGCCGAGCGCGGAGGCGTCGGGCGATTCGAGCACGGGAGGACCGTCGAGCAGCACCCAGTCGAACCCCGTCACGGACGCGTCGAGAACCTGCCGCAGGGTGGAAGGCTGGTACAGCCCGGTGCGGCGCACGTCCTCGGGGCAGGGCACGACGAAGAGGTTCGAACTCACCGCGGGCGGCTCGGCCCCGCGCGGCGCGACGCTCGCGGAGATGACCGCTCCGCGCACGGAGGAATCGAGGTCGTAGGTGGGCCGGCGGACGTTCACGTCCACGAGCACGGGGCGCACGCCGGGATCGCGCGCGAGCGCCTGCGCGAACTGCAACGTGACGGTGCTCGTGCCTTCGCCGCCCTGCGGGCTCAGGAACATGACCACGCGCGGATTGCGGTCGCGCAGCGCGGACTCGAGCGAGACGCGGAGTGCGGCCATCTCGCGCAGGGTCTCGTCCGTCATCTCGACCGAGCCGAGCAGCGGCAGCGGGCCGTGGTCGCCGACGGGGCGAGGCATGGCCGGGCGCGCCGCGTGCGCGGGCGAAGCGTGCAGCGGCGAGAGCGGGCCCCCCGCGGGGGACGCGGCTTCCCTTGCCGCTTCGGCCTTCTTCAGCGCGTCGAAAATGCGGGTCATGTGCGGACGACTCTCCTCTGGGGGACGATCAACCGCGCTTGCTGCGCCGTTCGGACAACGTGGCCAACACCGGGATCTCGAGGTACTCCTCGGCCTGTCCCGCGGTGCGGACGGTCATGTCGAGACCGTCGATGAAGAACGCGAGACCGATGCCGATGACGAGGCTGAACGCGGGCGCGAGCGCCATGCGGACGTAGTCGCGGGTGTTCTGCGCGACGGCGAGACCGGCGGGGTTCAGCAGCACGACGCTGCGCTCCTGCGACGTGTTCGCCGTGATGACCGCCATGTCGCGGGCCTTCGAGAACTCGGCGAAGCGCTCGCGCAGGTTCTTGATCTCGGCGTCGAGGTCGTCGAGGTGACGCTGGCTGCTCGGGATCACACCGAGGCGCGCGCGCAGCGACGCGAGGTCGCGATCGTAGACGGCGAGGCGGGCGCGCAGCGCTTCGATGCGCGAGCTCGACATGGTGAGACGGGCGTCCACTTCCTTGCGGAGCAGCGCCTGCAGCGTCTCGAGCGTCTCCATGGCGTTCTGGACTTCGGGAGCGTCGTCGCGGAAGCGCTCGCGCAGGGTGGCGATGCGCGTCTGCTGCTCCATGATCTTCTGCTTGAGGCCGACGAGCGCGGACTCGTTCGTGAACGCCTGACCGAGCGTCGGCAGGTCGATGTCGGGGTTGCGCTGCAGTTCGCGCATCGCGGCGAGCGAGTTCTGCGCCTCGGCGAGATCCGCCGCGGCGTCGTTGCGCCTCTGCTCGAGCGAGCCGAGCTGGTTGCCCCACTCGCGCGCCTGGTCGCCCGCGTTGGTCACGCCGCTCGACATGCCGATCTGCTGCTTCTCCATGAGGCGCTTCTCGATCTCGACGTTCAGGCTGTCGAGCCGGGTCTGGAAGAAGCTCTCGGGCTGGCCGAGGCGCTGGCGGTTCTGGCGGTACTCGACGTACGACGTGAGCAGCGCGTCGCAGATCTGCTGCGCGACCTCGGGATCGAGGTCGGTGTAGCCGATGCCGAGCACGTTGCTCTTGCCCATCACTTCCACGTCCACGGCGCCGTAGTTGATCTTCGGCGCGGGCTTGCCCGCCGCCTTCGCGCGCTCGTCGAGCAGGGCGCGCGTGCGCTCCATGACGGGCGTGCTCCGGACGTTCGCCACTTCGCTCGCGAGCTCCTGCTCCCAGTCGCTGAACAGCTGGCGGCCGGGACTCAGCGCGCTCTGGCGCTCACCGCGGATCACGAGCACGCGGCCCGACGACGAGAACGTCGTCGGCGTCGTGAGCGAGATCGTCATGACGGTGGCGGTCACGGCGAAGAACAGCCCGATGATGAACCAGCGACGACGGAACAGGACGGCGAAGAACTCGCGCATCGTCGCCTGGCGCGCGGAAGTGTTCAGCTGCTGGGAGTGGCCGGTCTGAGGATTCATGCGCGGTTACTCCTTGACCACTCGGGTGACGAACACGCGGTCGAGATTGAACAGCTCCCAACCGAGCAGGCCGGTGCTGACCGCGGGAGACAGCCCGGAGAACAGCGTCTGCAGGAACACGGTGAGGTTGCCGATCGACGAGCGCGGCACGTACACGATGTCGAAGCGCGACACGGGCGCGTCCACGAACTCCTCGCCCTTGAGCGTGCGGTCGAGCCGGACGCGCGTGACGCGCACGGTGCGCGCGCCGTCGCGGTGAATGAGCAGGACGTGGCCCTTGTTGGCGTCGTCCTTGAATCCGCCCGCGGCCGCGACGGCCTGCGTGAGCGTGAAGAACGGCCCGGTCGGGTACGAGCCCGGACGCTCGACGCGACCGAGCACGTGCACCTGGTTGCTGGCGGTCGAAACCACTTCGACCGTGACGCGCGGCGAGCGGAAGTCGGCCGAGAGCAGCGCGGTGATCGCGCGCTGCAGGTCCATGGGCGTCAGCCCGGCAGCGACGACGTCACCGACCGGATGCACCGTGATGCGGCCGTCGGAGCGGACGATCACCTCGTGAATGTTGTCGAGGTTGGGGTCGGCCTTCGGTCCGAGGTTCAGCAGCAGCTTGTCCCCCGGGACGATCCGGTACTCCGGGACCTGGCTCCAGTCCATGCCGAGCGTGTCGGCCACCACCGAGGGGGCCGGAGCGGCTCCGGCGGCCGGCACGACGGCGGACAGCGCCAGCGCGAGCAGGCAGGCGGGCAGCACCCTGTGCACGAAACGAATCACGCGTTCTCCCGATCTGGATGGGAACTGGACCACGGCACGAGCGAGCCGGGCTTGGGGCGCGCCGAGCGGATCGGCGGCACGCAGGCTTTCCGGACGCACTCGGGCTCGATGGCTCGAAACCCGGCTAGCAAATCGACGGCAGGGCCAAAAACCGCAGGGCCCTTCCCGATGCAGTAGCAAGATGCGTCTGGGTCGTTCCTCCGCCTGCGACAGGTCGGTCACCGCAAGTGTGGGTGACTCAAGGGCCTGAAGTATAGGTGGTGGATTTTCGGACTGTCAACGCTTGCCGTGCTTCGGGTGGTCACGGTGACCCAAACGCAATCACCGTGCCGCATGCCCCGGGGGTATCGGCCGGTCGAACTCCCGAAATCAGCCTCGCGCGGGGCCCCTCGCCCGGGCGGGCTGGGGCGGATCGCGCGAAGGCGACACGGCCGGGGTGGGATGCCCCACGCGGGCCGTGGCCGCCGCCGCGCGTCAGGCGGGGGTCTTCGCCTCCTGGAGCACCACGCTGATCGAACCGATCAGCACCTTGCTCTTCATGAGCACGGGCATGCGACGCTCGTCGTCCGTGAGCCAGATCACGAGCCGGCCCTTGTTCTTGAAGATGCCGCCGGCCTTGAGCAGCGGTTCGATCACGACGCAGTTGAACTTGCCCGCGGGCGTCTTCACGGTCTGCCGGCCGAGCACGCGCACTTCCATCGGCGCGCTCTTGCGGCTCGCGTGATAGTCGAAGGTCACCGATCCGCCCAGCGGCAGCGCCTGGAAGCGGGTGTAGTAGAACGCCGAGAGCGCGTCCTGCACGTGCGGGGGCACGGGATACGTCTGGCCGTTCTTGTACCGCACCTCGCGAGCGCCGGGGTCGAACCAGAGCGTGTCGTTCGCCTTGAAGTGCCCCTCGTGACGATCCTCGAAGTAGCGCCAGCTGAACAGCGAGTCACGGTCCCAGAACGACTCGATGCGGTTGCGCACCTTGTACATCTTGTCGAAGAAGCCGTTCGACTCCGCGCGCGCGACGAGGCGGAAGACCGGCTGGCCGTTCCACGTCGTCACCTCCGGCACCTCGAGCCACGCCGAGCCGGCCTTGATGAACCCGTACTGCACGGAGAAGCGCAGCGACTCGCCCGGGCGGAACGGGTGCGCGGAAGCGGGCAGCACCTCGTGATGGTTCAGCGCGAGATCGGTCGTGTCGGGCAGGTCGGTGTCGTCGGCCTCGCCGGCTCGGGCCGGCAGCGCCGGTACGAGCAGCGCCGCCGCGAGCGCGAAACGCAGCGCGGCGTGCGCCGCGAGCGAGCGCAGCACGGAAAGCGAGGCGAAGGGTGCCGCCGGGTGCAGCGGCGCATGCGTGCGGGGAGTGGTCATCATGCTCCGGTAGCAAGGCAAGTCCGATGCCGCGACCGAATGCTCCGTCGGCGGCGGCGTGGCGCGGGACTATGTGCGGGGCACAACCGCAAGTCAACGGCCGTGTTGCAGGCACGGAACCACTTCCTCGCGGGGCCGGAAGCGGGTCCGCGCGAGTGTGCGTCCGCCGCCACGGAGCGTGGCGACGCGGTCACTCCCGCGCCGGGGCGGCCATCCGCAGCGCCAGGATCCGTACGCTGGGTGTGGCGAAGGCGATCCGGGCGACCGACGTGTCGCGCAGTGTCGGGCTCAGCGTGCCCGTGGCGAGCGAGTCGTCCCACCAGACGTAGAGTGGCCACGGCCGCGTGCGCAGGAACTCGAGGTCCGCCGCGCTCAGCGGTGCGTCCGCGAACACCGCCTTCTGTACGGCATCGCGACGCTGCACCTCGCTCCAGACGTCCTCCGGAATCGGCGGACGCGAGCCGGGAGAGAAGAATGTCGCTCGGTAGAACACTTCCGCGAAGCCGAGGAAGAGCCGCCGCCCGCCGTGCACGAGAATCGGTTCCGTGCCCTGCTTGCGAAGCGGCTGCACGAAGACCGCCTCGCGCGGCGAACGGTCCCGCACCCAGCGCAGCGCCGCGGACTCGTCCGGCGTGTAGAGCCAGGCGCGGTGCATGTGCGGAGTGTCCACCATGTCGCGCAGCGGCCGGTGATCGCCGAGGAAGCCTGCGGCCGTGATCGCGGCCGTTCCCACGCCACCGGCGACGAGCAGCGCCGCGGCCGCACGCGCGAGCGCGCCGCCGCGCCGCCAGCGCTCGAACGTGAGCCCTGCGACGGAGACCGCGACCAGGAACATCGGATAGAAGAGCTTCTCCTCCGCCTCGCCCGGGAGATCGAAGAACAGGCACGGCAGCACGAGCCCCACCATCAGCCCGGTCCAGAGTCCGCGCGCGCGCGGCGGCAGCGTGGACTGGGCGAGCGCCGCCATGACGAGCACCACGCCACCGGCGATCACGAGCCCGGCGAGGTTGAGCCGCGAGAGCGCGAGCAGCATCACCTTGTTGTTGCCGCCGACGGTGACCATGGTGAGGTACGGCTTCGCCGCCACGAACGCGAACACCACGCTCGCGCCGAGCCGGGCGAGCGCGAGCGCGGCACCACGCGCGTCGTCGCGCAGGCGAGGCAGCGCGCCGAGCACGCCGCCGACGGCGAGCGCGATCGCCACCGAGAGCGCGGTGAGCGTGTGCCAGTGCACGAGCAGCGTCAGGCCGAACGCGAACAGCAGCGTCGTGCGCCACGACGGAGCACGCCACGTCTCGAACGCGAGCGCCAGCAGGAACGCGCTCGAGGCGAGCGCGAAGTTGAACGCGGTCGGCGTCCACAGCCGCCCGAGCCAGGTCGCCTGGAACATCGGGAAGTTCCACTGCAGCGCGATGAGCACGGTGTTCGCGTCGGACACCATCTGGCGGAGGACGGCCGGGCCCGCGGTCTCGCCGACGAGTCCCTGCGCGAGGAACAGCAGCGGCCCGGCGGGGTTCACGCCCACGAACGCGACGAGCGCCGAGGCGACCGCCGGCGCGGCGACAGCCCGGTGGCGCGCGCGAGCACGTACACGGCCGCGCCCCACAGCGCCGCGGTCCACACGTTGAGCGACGCCATGACGAGGAAGGGATCGGCGTTCACGAGCGGACGGCACGCGACGAGGTAGACGTGGAAGAACCACGGGTAGGGCAGCGGGCCGCCGGCGAAGTGCGGGAACTCCACCGGCACGCCGGCACGCAGGATTTCGTTGAACACGGCGGCGTGGAACCACGAGTCGCTCCAGCGTGCGAGGCGCGGGTTCAGGAGTCCGAGCGCCACGATCGCGGCGAGCCCCACGCCCATGGCGAGCGCGGTGCGGTCGGCGGCGTCGGCGCGCGCCCATTCGGGCCCCGCGTCGTGCTCGCGGGCCCGGCGCGGCAGCGAGAGCACGACGAGCGAAAGCGCCACGAGCGGCAGCGCGACGCGTTCGATCGGGCCGTGCGCGAGGCTCCACCACGAGCGCGACGCCCGCGACGATCGGCGGGGAAAGCGTGCCCGCGCCGAGCGCCACCCATGCGGAGCCGCGGTCGGCCAGCCCCCACAGCCGCAGGAGCGCGAGGCCGGGGAGCAGGTTCACGAGCAGCATACCCGCGGCGCCCTGCAGGACGTCCACGTGGAACGCCCGCGCGGCCAGCCAGACGGCGGCGGGCCACCAGCACCAGAGCCAGGGGGACTGCGTTGCGCGCATGCGGGTCTCGAGCTCGCGCGCCGCTCGGAGGGCGCCGCGAGTGGGGGTCTCGGTCAGGAACGTGGGCGCATCCGGTGCGCAGGACCCGGGGATGATAACCAAACGCCCCGGGCGCTGTCGCGCGCGGAAACGCTCAGGACGCCACCGGCCAGTCCGCCGCCGACAACAGCCCGCCCGGGGACGGGCCGAGCGCGCCGAGCGTGAAGCGCTCGGGACGCGCGAACTCCGCGGCCAACTCGGCGACCTGCTCGCGCGTGACCGCCAGGACGGCGGCGACGTGCTCCTCGGGCGGCGAGTAGCGCCCGGTGTAGAGCTCCTGCCGCGCCATGTGTTCCATGCGGTTCGAGACGCTCTCCATGCCGATGATCACGCCGCCCTTGAGGTACATCTTCGCGGACTCGACCTCGGACTCGGTCGGGCCTTCGCTCGCGAGCGTGTCGAGTTCGAGCCGCAGCAGCCGCAGCGCTTCGCGGCCCTGCTCGGGCGCGACACCCATCTGGATCGAGAGCAGCCCGGTGTCGCTGAGGAAGCTGAGCCCGGATCCGACCGAGTACGCGAGCCCGGCCTCCTCGCGGATGCGCTGGAAGAGCCGGGAGCTCATGAGCCCGCCGAGCAGCGTGTTGAGCACGCGCAGGCCGTAGCGGCGCGGATCGGCGTACGCGGGCGTCGGTGCGCCGAGCGCGAGGTAGAGCTGCTGCTCGTCGCGCTCCTCGTGGATCACGGACACGGGGCGCGGCATGGGCGGCGTGTCGCGCACGACGGCCGGCCCGTCCGGCGCGGTGAAGTGACGTTCGACCAGGTCGCGCAGGTGCTCCGGGTCCAGCCCGCCCGCGGCGGCGAACACGAGTTCGTCCGCGCGGTAGCGGCTCGAGAAGTTCGCGAACAGGTGCTCGCGCGTGAACGCGTCCACGCTCTCGACCGTTCCGAGAATGGGGCGGCCGAGTCCGTGCCCGCCGTACAACTGGCGCGCGAGCAGTTCGTGAATCTTGTCGGTCGGGTCGTCCTCGCAGGCGGCGATCTCCTGCTTCACGACCGACTTCTCGCGTTCGATCTCGGCGGCGTCGAAGCGCGAGCGGCAGGTGATGTCCGCGAGCACGTCCACGACCTGCGGCAGGTGCTCGCTCAGCGCACGCGCCTCGTAGCAGACGTGTTCGTGGTTCGTCCACGCGTCGAGATGACCGCCGAGCGACTCGAGGCTCGCGGCGATGCCGCGTGCGTCGCGCGTCTCGGTGCCCTTGAACATCATGTGCTCGATGAAGTGCGCCATGCCCTGCCGTTCGTCGTTCTCGACGCGCGAACCGCTCCGCACCCACACGCCGGCGGCGACGGTGAGACGGTCGGGCATGGGCTGCGTGAGCAGCGTGATGCCGGAGGGCAGACGGACCTTGTGCACGGGCGAAGACGCCATGAGCGCTTTTCTCTCCTGCGGGGACGTGACGAACGGCGACGGGCGCACGCTGCCCGAGGGCGCGTGAAAAGACAAACGGCGGGCGGCCCGAGGGCCACCCGCCGTGTCGTGCTCCGGTCTAGCGCCGGCGCGGACCGCGATCCCGGTCACGGCCGCGATCGCCACGATCGCCCCGCTCCCGGTCACGGCTCGGCGCCCGCTCCACGTAGCCTTCCGGCTGCGGCAGCAGGGCACGGCGCGACAGCTTGACCTTGCCTTCCTTGTCCACACCGATGACCTTGACCATCACCATGTCGCCGACGTTCAGCACGTCCTCGACACGCTCGGTGCGGCCCCAGTCGATCTCGGACACGTGCAGCAGGCCGTCGCGACCCGGAACGATCTCGACGAACGCGCCGAAGTTGACGACGCTGCGCACCTTGCCCTGGTAGATCCGGTCGACTTCCGGATCCTCGGTGATGTTGCGGATCAGCTCTTCCGCGCGCTTGCCGGCGTCGAGGTTCACGGCGGCGATGCGCACTTCACCGGTGTCCTGGATGTCGATCTGGCAACCGGTCTCCTCGGTGATCTTCTTGATCACCTTGCCGCCCGGTCCGATGACCTCCCGGATCTTGTCCGGGTGGATGTTCACGATCGTGATGCGCGGCGCGAACGGCGACATCTCCGGACGCGAGGCCGCGAGGGTCTCCTGCATCTTGCCGAGGATGAACATGCGGCCCTTGTGCGCCTTCTCGAGGGCGTTGCGCATGATCTCGAACGAGATGCCGCCGATCTTGGTGTCCATCTGGAAGGCCGTGATGCCCTCGCGCGTGCCCGTCACCTTGAAGTCCATGTCGCCGAGGTGGTCCTCGACGCCGAGGATGTCGGTGAGGACGGCGACGCGGTCGCCTTCCTTGATGAGACCCATCGCCACGCCGGCGACGGGCGCCTTGATCGGCACACCCGCGTCCATGAGCGCCATCGAGGCGCCGCAGACGGAGGCCATGGACGACGAGCCGTTCGACTCGAGGATGTCCGAGACGATGCGGATCGTGTACGGGAAGTGCGTGTCGGCCGGGATCACCGGCTCGACGGCGCGCTCGGCGAGGGCGCCGTGACCGATCTCGCGACGGCCCGGCCCACGGATCGGGCGCGTCTCACCGACCGAGAACGGCGGGAAGTTGTAGTGCAGCATGTACGACTTCCACGACTGACCCTCGAGCTCCTCGATGCGCTGCTCGTCGGCCTTCGTGCCGAGCGTCGCGACGACGAGCGCCTGCGTCTCGCCGCGCGTGAAGAGGCACGAGCCGTGCGTGCGCGGGAGCATGCCGACCTCGATCGAGATCGGGCGGATCGTGTCGCAGTCGCGGCCGTCGGAACGGACGCCCTTGTCGAGGATCATGTTGCGCAGCACGTCGCGCTCGACGTCGTGCAGCAGCTTGCCGATCTTGTCCGCCTTGTCGGGGAACTGCTCCGCGAACTTGGCGACGGCCTCGGCGGTGATGATGTCGATCTCTTCCTGGCGCGCTTCCTTGCCGGGGATGCGGATCGCCTCGGCGAGACGCGCGGTGTACTCCGCACGGAGCGCCGCGTCGAGGTCGGAGACGTCGGCGACGGCGACCGGCGAGCGCTTCGGCTTGCCGGCGAGCTTCTGCAGCTCGTTCTGCACCGCGACGATGTTGCGGATGTGCTGCATCGCGAAGTCGAGGGCGGCGACCATGTCGGCCTCGCTCACTTCGCGGCAGCCGCCTTCGACCATGATGATGTCGTTCGCCGTACCGGCCACGACGACGTCCATGTCGGACTCGTCGAGCTGCGCGAACGTCGGCATGCAGACGAACTGGCCGTCCACGCGCGCGACGCGCACGCCGGCGACCGGCTCGGGGAACGGAATGTCCGACAGCACCAGCGAGCACGAACCGCCGATGAGCGCGAGGACGTCCGCGTCGTGTTCCTGGTCCGAGGAGACGACGGTCGCCATGACCTGGGTCTCGTAGAACCACTGCTTGCTCATGAGCGGGCGGATCGGGCGATCGATCTGCCGCGAGCTGAGCGTCTCCTTCTCGGTCGGCCGGCCTTCACGCTTGAAGAAGCCACCCGGGATCTTGCCCGCGGCGTACGTCCGCTCGCGGTAATCGCAGGTGAGCGGAACGAAGTCGAGGCCCGGCTTGGCCGACTTCGCGGCGCTGGAGGCGACCAGGACGACGGTGCCGCCGAGCTGGACGACGGCGGAACCGCCGGCGAGCTTGGCCCACTTGCCCGTGCTGATCGTGAGTTCCTTGCCACCGAGATCCACGCTGACTTTGTGCTCTGCCATTCTGTTCTCTTCCTGTGCTCTCGCATGTGACGACGACCCTCGTCGTCACGTCCACCCGGTCGGGCGTGCGGCGCCCGGCGGGTCGAGCAGGGACCTTCCCCGCTCTTGCAGAAACGCGGCCCCGATGGGGGCCGCGTTCCCATGTCGCCAGGATGTTCCTAGCGACGAAGTCCCAGTTCCTTGACGACCTTTCGGTACCGATCCACTTTGGTCGCCTTGAGGTAGTCCAGCAGCCGGCGGCGCTGGCCCACCATGCGGAGCAGGCCGCGGCGCGACGCATGATCGCGCTTGTGAACCTTGAAGTGCTCCGTCAGGTAATTGATCTTCTCGGTCAAGAGCGCGATCTGGACCTCGGGCGAACCGGAATCCCCTTCGTGCGTCTTGAACTTCTCGATGATGCCCTGCTTCTGCTCCTTCGTGAGCGTCACAGTGGCGATCTCCTGCCAGGAGGTGGGAAGACGAGGCCCCTCGTCCGCGAGTGTCAGGTCTCGTCGGAGGGAGCGGAGTGAATCGTCGCGCTGCGGGTCCGCAAGGGGGGCAGAGCGACGCGGCAATCTAGCATTCCGGCCCCGCTCCGGCAACGGTCGAGGACGCTTTCCGGTCCTCGCCGGGGAGTTTTCTCCCTCGAGAGGCGGAAAAACGTCAGAACGATGCAATGCGAATGGGCGCTCGCGCTCGATCAGTCGAGTTCGGGGGCGTTCGCGGGTTCGGCCAGGCGCAGCCGCGTGTGCTCGACGTCGGCCGCGATGGCCGCGACCAGGGCTTCCCGCCCGTCGAACTTGAGTTCGGAGCGCAGCCACTGCACGAACTGCACCTCGACGTCGCGTCCGTAGAGGTCCCCGTCCCAGTCGAGCAGGTGCACCTCGAGGGTGCGCAGCTTGCCGTCGAAGGTCGGGCGGATGCCGACGCTCATCGCCCCGGCGCGCCATTCGCGCTCGCCGGCGATGCGGGCCCAGACGGCGTAGATGCCGAGCGCGGGCACGGCCTTCTCGTCGTGCAGGCGCAGGTTCGCCGTCGGCCAGCCGAGCGTGCGCCCGATCTTGTCGCCGTGCACCACGAGCCCGGTCAGCGTGTAGCGCCGCCCGAGCAGCGCCGCGGCGTCCGCGACACGCCCTTCGGCGAGCGCCGCACGAATGCGCGACGCGCTCACGACCTCGGCGCCTTCGGCGAGCAGCGGCACCGATTCGACCTCGAAGCCGTGCCCCGCGCCGATCTGGCGGAGGCGTTCGACGTTGCCGGCACGGCCACGCCCGAGCGCGAAGTCGGCGCCGACGACCAGCGTGCGCGGCGAAAACGGCGACACCAGATGGCGTTCGACGAACTCCTCGGGCGAGAGCGCCGCGAGTTCGCGCGTGAACGGCAGCACGTGCAGTTCCACGCCCATGGCCGCGAGCCGCGCGTGCTTCTCGGGCAGCGGCGTCAGCGGCGCGATCGCGCGGAACTCCTTCGCGAGCACGACGTCCGGATGCGGGTCGAAGCTCACCGCGACGCAGCGATCTCCCGCCGCGCGCGCGAGCGCCCGCTCGAACAACGCGCGGTGCCCGCGGTGCAGCCCGTCGAACACGCCCACGGCCACGACGCTCATGCCGCCCTCCCCTCGCGCACCGCCCAGGGAAAGACGACGTTGGGGCGCGCGAGCACGCGGCCGTCCGCCTCGCGCACGAGTTCGCCGAGCGCGAGCGCGCGTCCCGCGAGGTCGCGCAGCGCGACGGTGCGCGGGCCCGCGCCGATCGCGGCTGAACCCGCGCCGTCGAGCGCGGCTCGACGAACTGGCCGTGCCCGACCGCGTCGGCCTGCGCGGCGTCGAGCGCGACCGCCGGCAGCACGTCGAGCGCGCGGTCGAGCGTCACGCCCCAGCGCGAGAGCAGCGCGTCGCGGTCGCCGGGTCGAACGCGTCCACGGGCAGGCGTCCTCCCGCGGAACGGCTCGCTCGCGATGCGCCGCAGGCTCGCGAGCGCGGCGCCGCAGCCGAGCGCGGCGCCGAGGTCGTGCGCGAGCGTGCGCACGTACGTGCCGCCCGAGCAGCGCACGACGCAGTCGGCACGCCGGTGCGCGAAGCGCGTCCACTCCCACGCGCGTGCACGGTGATCGGGCGCGGATCGCGCTCGACGACCTCGCCGCGGCGCGCGATGGCGTAGAGCCGCTCGCCCCGGTGCTGAGCGCGGACACCATCGGCGGCACCTGCGCCGAATCGCCGAGCATGCGATCGGACGCGCGGCGCACGTCCGCCTCGCCGGCGGTCACGCGTCGTCTCGTGGCCAGCGCGTCCGTCGTGTCCTGCGTGTCGTCCCACGCCGAAGCGCACGGTGGCGTCGTAGATCTTGCGCCGCCCTGCCAGACGAACGCGCGGCAGCGTCGCGGCACCGACGAGCAGCACGAGCAGCCCGCTCGCACCGGGATCGAGCGTGCCGGGAGTGGCCGATCGCGCGCGTGCCCAGCGCGCGCCGCGCGACCACGTCGTGCAGGTCTCGGTCCGGGCTTGTCGACCGGCAGCAGCCCGGCCCA
>JBGANH010000095.1:0-13464 GCA_044222365.1 Candidatus Eiseniibacteriota bacterium | reverse complement strand
GTACGACTCCCAGTGATCGAGCGTGGATGCGCGCGCCATGTCCGTCCTCCGGTGTCCTATTCGCCCCACTGCAGCCGGTTCGCGAGGAACGGCGGCAGTCCGGCGTCACGAATGCGCTTCATCGCGGCGGCGACGTCGTATTCGAGCCGCACGTGTTCGATCGTGAGGCGCTCGTCGTCGTACAGCAGGTAGCCGGCGCGCGGGTCGCCGTCGCGCGGCTGTCCCACGCTCGCGACGTTCACGAGGTAGCGGCGGCCCGCGATCATCGGCATCTCCTTCTGCGTCGCGCGTAGCCTACGAATTGCCGTCGAGCACGAACGCGCCGGGATAGTGCGAGGCCTGATGAAGCACACGCGTTCCTCGACGGATTCCATTCCGAACGCCGCGTCGCCGGGCGACAGCACGTGCCACGCCTCGGCCTGACCGGCGAGCTGTCCCGATCCGCACGCCGCGCCACGCGAGCGACATGGGCGAGGCGCGCAGGTACTCGTGGTACTCGCTCGTGAGCGTCTCGATCGTCCAGGCGCGCGGCCTTCGCCGCGTCGTCCGCGTTGAAGTAGCCGAGCTTGATGCGGCACGCCCGCCATGTCGTGGTTGCCCGCGGCCGCGCCCTCGATGAGGCCGCGCACGCGCCACCGATGCATTCGTTCGGCGCGCCGTATCCGACGAAGTCACCCAGGCACACCATGCTCGGCCCGACGTCGTGCTTCGCGATGTCCGCGAGCACGGTCTCGAGTGCGTCGATGTTGCCGTGGATGTCGGAGATGAGCGCGTGCAGCATCTAGAACTCCGTCGGGCGCAGCGCGCGCGCGGCGCGGTCGAGCACGCCGTTCACGAACCGTCCCGATTCGTCGCCGCCGTACGTGCCGGCCATGTCGATCGCCTCGTCGATCACGACGCGCGCGGGCGAGCACGGGCGCGCGAGCAGCTCGGCGACCGCGATGCGCAGCACCGCGCGGTCGGTCGCCGCGAGGCGTTGCAGCGGCCAGTGCTCCGCGGACTCGCGCAGCGCGGCGTCCACTTCGGGACCGCGCGCCTCGAGCAGCTTGACGATGTCCACGATCAGCTCGCGCTGGTCGGCCGTGAGCTGCTCCTCCTCCTCGCGCAGCTTCCACGCGAGCGAATAGGTGTCCCCGGCCACGTCCGCCTGGAACGCGACGCGGAACGCCACCTCGCGCGCGCGCCGGCGCGCTCCCGCCGCCACGCCGCTCACTGGATCCCCGCCTGCCGCGCCGCGCGCGCCATGCGAATCGCCGCGAGCGCCGTCTGCGAGCCCGTGTTGCCGTGTTCGCCGCCCGAGCGCGAATCCGCCTGCGCGGCGTCGTACGCCGCGAGCACGCCGTTGAGCACGGGCACGCCCGTGTCGAGCGCCACGCGCATCAGGCCCTGTGCGGCGGCGTCGGCGACGAGCCGGAAGTGCTCGGTCTCGCCCCGGATGACGCATCCGAACGCGAGCACGGCGTCGAACTCGCCCGAGCCCGCCGCCCAGAACGCGGCGACCGGCAGTTCGAAGCTGCCCGGCACCCAGCGCACCTCGACGTCGGCGTCGGCCGCGCCCTGCTGCGCGAGCACGGCGAGCGCGCCGTCCACCAGGCGCGTCACCACCGCTTCGTTCCACTGCGCGGCCACGAGACAGAACCGCAGTCCGGTCGCGTCCGCCTCGGGACGCACGTGCGTGACGCTCACTTCTCCCCCAGCAGCGCGAGATCGAGCAGGTGCCCGAGCTTGTCGCGCTTGGTCGACAGGTAACGGCGGTTGTGCCGGTTCGCCTTCACCTGCACGGGCACGCGCGACGTGATTTCGAGGCCGTACGCCTCGAGGCCGACGACCTTGCGCGGGTTGTTCGTGAGCAGGTCGATCTTGCGCACGCCGAGATCGGCGAGCACCTGCGCGCCGATGCCGTAGTCGCGCAGGTCGGCCGGGAAGCCGAGCTTGATGTTCGCCTCGACGGTGTCGAGCCCGCGGTCCTGCAGCGCGTACGCGCGCATCTTGTTCGCGAGCCCGATGCCGCGGCCTTCCTGGCGCAGGTAGAGCAGCACGCCGGAGCCGCGCTTCTCGATCGCGCGCATCGCGGCGTGCAACTGCGGACCGCAGTCGCAGCGGCACGATCCGAACACGTCGCCCGTCAGGCACTGCGAGTGCACGCGCACGAGGGTCGCCTTGCCGGGCGTGATCTTGCCCTTCACGAGCGCGACGTGGTGGTCGCCCTCGAGCACGTCCTCGTAGAGGTGCATCTGGAAGCTGCCGTCCTCGGTGGGCAGCGGCACGGTGATCACGCGGCGCACGAGGCGCTCGCGGTGGCGCCGCCACTCGATGAGGTCGCGGATCGTGAGGATGCCGAGGCCGTGCTTGCGCGCGAAGCGGCGCAGTTCCGGCAGGCGCATCATGCTGCCGTCGTCGGCCATGATCTCGCAGCACGCCGCGGCCGGCCGGAGGCCGGCGATGCGACAAAGGTCCGGAGCGGCCTCGCTGTGCCCCGCGCGGCGCAGCACCCCGCCGGGAGCGGCGCGCAGCGGGAACACGTGACCGGGGCGCGCGAAGTCCGACGACTTGGCGTCGGGCCGCGCGAGCGCGCGGTACGTGCGCGAGCGGTCGAACGCCGAGACGCCCGTCGTGGTGCCGCGGTGCACGTCCACCGACTCGGTGAACGGCGTGCCGAGGCGCGAGGTGTTGTCCGAGACGAGCAGCTTGAGGCCGAGCTTGTCGGCGATCTCGTGCGAGACCGGCGCGCACAGGATGCCGCGCCCGTGCTTGACCGCGAAGTTCACCATCGCCGGCGTCGCCTTCTCGGCCGCGAACACGAGGTCGCCCTCGTTCTCGCGGTCCTCGTCGTCCACCACGATGATCATGCGGCCGGCCTTGATCTGCGCCGCCGCCTGCTCGACCGTGAGCAGGGCGTCGTCGGCGCCGCGGCCGCGTCTTCTTCGCGGCCGGCTTCACGCGCTTCGCGCCCTTCGCGCGCGCGCTCTTCACGAGTGCTTCCCGGGCATGCCGGTCTCCTCCAGCAGTCGCGCCATGTAGCGCGCCAGCAGGTCCACTTCGAGATTCACGCGGCGCCCCGGCGTGTAACGGCCGGCGGTGGTGACGGCGAGCGTGTGCGGAATGTAGGCGATTTCGCAGCCTTCCGTGGTGAGCGCGGCGACCGTCAGACTGGCGCCGTCCACCGCGAGCGAGCCCTTGTGCGCGACGAACCGGCGCAGCGCTTCCGGGACGCGGAACGCCACGCGGCGGCCCTCGCCCTCGTCGCGGACCGCGGTCACTTCACCGGCGGCGTCCACGTGCCCCTGCACGAGGTGGCCGCCGAGGCGATCGCCGAGCGCGAGCGAGCGCTCGAGGTTCACGGGATCGCCCTCGCGCCACTCGCCGAGCGTGGTCAGGCGCAGCGTCTCGGGCACGGCCTCGACCGCGTACGCGTCGCCCGCGATTTCGACCACCGTCAGGCAGCAGCCGCAGTGCGCGACCGAGTCGCCGATGCCGAGCGACGGCACGAACCCGGGCGATTCCGGAACCGCGATCCAGAAACGGCGGCCCTCGGGACGCTCCTCGATCCGCTCCACGCGGCCGAGCGTTTCGATGATGCCGGTGAACATCGTCAGTTCCCTCCCACGTCCACGAGGAGCAGCGCGTCGGCCCCCGCGCGCTCGATCGACACGATGCGGCCCTGCGGCGCCGACGCGAGATCCCAGCCCCGGCCGCCCAGCCAGGGCAGACCGTCGCCCAGCAGGCGCGGCGCGACGAAGAGCGCGATGCGGTCCACGAGGCCGTCGCGCAGCCACGCGCCGCCGAGCGTCGCCCACCTTCGAGCAGCACCTCGTGGCGGCCTTCGGCGGCCAGGCGCGCGCGATCGCGCGGGCGAAACGTGGCGGCCGGTGAGCGGCAGGCGCCACACGCGCACGCCTCGCGCGCCTCGAGAGCGCGCACGCGCGTCGGGAGCCTTCGGGCCGCACGCGACGACGGTGCCGGAGGCGATGGAGCACGAGGTTCTTCAAGGTGAGCGGCAGGCGCAGCGAGGTGTCGCACACGACGCGCAGCGGCTGCACGACGGCGCGGCCGAGCCGTGCGGTCAGGCGCGGGTCGTCGGCGCGCGCGGTATCGCGCCGACCACGACGGCGTCGGCGGCCGCGCGCATCACGTGTCCCCGGCGGCGCGCGGCGGCGCCCGTGATCCACCGCGAACGCCCGCGATGGTCGGCGATCCGGCCGTCGAGCGAGGCCGCGGCTTTCCAGGTGACGCGCGGCCGGCGTTCGCCGTGCGCGAGCAGGTAGCCTCCGAGCAGTTCGCTCGCCTCCGCGGCGCAGAGCCCGACCTCGACCTCGATGCCGGCCGCGCGCAGGCGGCGCAGGCCACGACCGTTCACGATCTCGTGCGGGTCGCGCACCGCGACGACGCAGCGCTTCACTCCAGCGGAGACGAGCGCCTCGGTGCACGGCGGAGTCTTGCCGTGGTGCGCGCAGGGCTCGAGCGTCACGTAGAGCGTGGCGCCGCGCGCGCGCCGGCCGGCGGCCGCGAGCGCCTCGACTTCGGCGTGGGGCCCGCCGTGGCGGCGGTGCCAACCCTCACCGACCACTTCACCGTTCCTCACCAACACCGCACCCACCATGGGGTTCGGCGCCGTCCGCCCACGCCCGCGCGAGGCCAGGCGCAGGGCGCGCAGCATGTGGGAACGATCCGTGGTGAGGACAGCCATGTGGCCTCGCTGGCAAAGAACGAAAAACCCCGTGGTGGCTCCCACGGGGCTCGGAAGGAAGGTGCGGAGCAGGGCGGGGACGCCGGACGGCCGGGACCCGGTGACGGGTTCCGGCGACCACGGGACCTGCGCGCTGCTCCGCCTCCCCTTCTTTCATCCCGACTGTGACGGTCGGCCCCGGAGTTTCACCGGGTCTGCCCCGCCGTACGGCTGGCGAAGCTCGCGGGCTGTACCGCCGGTGGGGACTTGCGCCCCGCCCCGAAGGAGAAAAGCCGGGTGAAGATACGGCCCGCACGGCGCGGGCGTCAAAACGCCGGGGACTCTCCCGCGGACGGCGGGTCGGGCAGGCGGTAGACCCGGATGACCGGGCCGAGCGTGTGCCAGCGGCGGGGCCGGAACTCCTTCACGAGCTTCGCCTGCCGATCGAGGTCGAGGTAATAGCGCACGTGGGTGCTGTCGCCGTTCTGGGCGATGCGCTCGTGCAGCTCGCGCGCCTCCATGCTCACGACCGCCCAGCGGAAGCCGCGCTGCACGTATTCGTCCACGCGGCGTGCGTCGTAGCCCATGTCCGTGCTCGCGAGGTAGTACGCGTTCTTCCTCGGATGCTCGAGGCGGTAGCGGAAGAACGGCTCGTACGCCCGGCTGTTGCCCGAACCCTCGACGCCCTTCGTGACCTCCTCGATCCGCTCCTTCAACCGGACGGTGTTCTCGTTGAGCGGCGGCGAGGCGGTGTTTCGGTAGCGGTGCATGTCGATCACGACGCGTTCGTCGAACGGCACGTTGGCCTCGAACCAGTGCAGCGACTCGATGCGCGTGTCGCCGCGCGTCATCGTGTAGTCCTGCTCGACGAGCGTGGCGACCGACGACCACGACATCGCGAGCATGACCACCGGGGTGTACCAGGGACGCCGCCACCGCGCGGGCAGCCGGAACACGAACTCCTCGACCAGTCGTGCCGCGAACAGCAGCGCGGGAAGCACGAGCGGCAGGCCGTAACGGTCGTTCACGTTCCCCGAGCGCGCCATGACGAGGAAGTAGATGCCGACGAAGGAAAGCAGCACGAGGTCGGCGGGCTTGCGGCGGATGAACGCCGCGAGCGCGCCGAACCCGGAGAGCACGAGCATCGGCATGCTGAGCGAGGGCACGAGCGCGTCGGTGATGAACGCGAGGATCGCGCGCGCGGGTGCGCGCGGGCCCGACGAGCCGCCGGACGCCTTCACGGCCTCGTACGACAGGTCGTGGAGGAACTGCTTGTGGTCGAGCACGGTGAACGGCGACAGGAGCAGGTGAATGGCGAGCCCGCCGAAGCCCGCGAGCGCGGCGGCCCCGATCCACCGCCACATGCGCTGCGGCTCCGCGGCGATGCGCAGCAGCATGGCGATGAGCAGTGGCACCGCGAGCAGCGCCGCGTGGTACTGCGCGAGGCTGCCGAGCCCCAGCGCGACGGCGAAGATGCGGAACTCGTGCGCGCCGCCGTCCACGGCGAGCCGCACGCATGCCCACAACCCGAGCGCGGCGAACGCCGTGAGCACGATGACCGGGTGCGCGAGATGCGAGTAGTGCGCGTGAAGCGCGGAGACGGCCATGGCGAGCGCGGCCGCCGTGCCCACGGACCGCGAGTACGCGGTCGAGCCGAGGCCGTGCGCGATGTAGACCGTCCACACGCCACTGAACACGCTCTGCAGCCGCGCGAGCACGTAGAACGCGGTCGGGTCCTCGAAGTAGGCGTTCGCGAAGCCGCCGGCGTTGCGCCAGAGCCCGGTGACGCGCCCCCAGGCGAAAAGCCCGATGAAGCTGAGCAGCGCCACGTAGAACATGAGGATGCCCGGCCACCCGAAGAAGTGCGGGTTCAGGTCGCCGGTACCCAGCCGCAGCGCGCGCAACACGACCTGGGGCTCGTCGTGGAAGTAGAACAGCCACGGGAGGCCGTACCCGAGTCCCACGACGCGCGCGACGAGCGCGAGCAGCAGGATGGCGGCGAGTCCCAGGTGGCGGCGCTGGATCACTCGGGAGTCCGGACTAGAAGTGAATGGCCACGCGGCCGGTCCACACGCTCCAGACGCCCGGGTCGGTCGGCAGGATGCGAGTGCCGAACTCGGCGCCGATGCCGACGACCTGCATGCGCCGCGGCATCATCGTGACGTCGAGCGCGAACTCAGGAGTGCCCTGCGCGACGGCGAGGTCACGGAACGCGGCACCGCCCGCCGACACCGCGAGGTCGGCGTGGGCGCTCGCGACGCCCGGACCGAACGACACGCGCGACACCCACGTGCGCTTCGGGAAGTACGTCGCCATGAAGGCCACGTCCACGACGCTGTAGTCGATGCCGGCGGTCACGCTCCCCCGCTTCGTGGTGCTCGAGCCGAGCAGGTTGAACGACGCGGTGGGCCCCAGGCGCCAGTTCGGCCGCAGCGGGTATTCGAGGCCGGCCGCGACCGACAGCGAACCCGCCGGAGCGAGCGAGTCGGAGACGAGCTTCGCGTAGCCGAACGACAGATGGCCCTTGAAGCGGTCCAGCTTGAGCCCGGCCCGCGCCGGTACGGCGAGCGCCGAGAGGGCGACCAGTGCGAGCAGCGTCGCGGTGATTCCGACTCGTCCACGAGACATCACGATGTCCTCCCGGGGTGTTCGCGCGGTGGCTCCGCGCGATGCGCGGCTTACCCCGAATGCTCAGCCGTTGTGCCGGATTTCCATGCAGTCGCCGTCCTGGACGAGATAGTCGCGGCCCTCGAGCCGAAGCACGCCCTTCTCGCGGGCCTTCGCGTGCCCACCCAGTTCGACCAGCTGGTCGTACGCCACGACTTCGGCACGAATGAACCCGCGCGCGAGGTCGGAATGAATCGCCCCGGCGGCGTCCACGGCACGGTCGCCGCGGTGGATTTCCCACGCGCGCACCTCGTCGGGGCCGACGGTGAAGAACGAGATGAGTCCGAGCAGCTGGTAGCACGAGCGGATCACGAGCGTGAGGCCGTCCTCGGTCACGCCCATGTCCTCGCGGAACGCGGCGCGCTCCTCCGGCGGCAGCGAGACGATCTCGCGCTCGGCGGAGGCGCGCAGCGTGACGGCGAGCGCGCCCGGTCCGGGATCCGGCGGCACGCGGTTCGACGACTCGTCCTGGTTGAAGAGCACGAGCAGTGGCTTGAGCGTGAGGAACTGGAAGCCGCGCAGCAGCCGAAGCTCCTCGGCGGAAAGCTCGATCGTGCGCAGCGGTTTCTCGGCGTCGAGCGCCGCGCGGCACTTCTGGAGCGCCTCCCCTTCCGCGGCCGCCTCCTTCTTGCCGATGCGCAGTTCCTTCTCGATGCGCTCGAGTCGCGTCTCGACGACCGCGAGATCCTCGAGCACGAGCTCGGCGTCGAGGTCGCGCAGGTCGCGCGCGGCGTTCACGCCCTTTTCGGACGGCACCAGCGCGCTTTCGAAATCGCGCACCACGACGAGCAGGGCATCGCACTGGCGGACGGCGGAAAAGAGGTCGCCGCCCTTGCCGTGCTTGCCGTGCCCGGCCGCGCCCGAGTCCACGAACTGGATCTGCGTGAGCGTGGTCTTCTTGGGGCTGAACATCTCGGTCAGGCGGTCGATGCGGGCGTCGGGCACCTTCACGACACCCACCCGGTCCTTGGCCGCGGCGCCCGCGGGAGCGGCGGCGCCTGCGCCCTGCATGAGGATCTCGAACACGGTGGTCTTGCCGGACTGCGGCAATCCGATGATGCCGACTCGCTTCATGGGTTCCGGGCCTGGAATGAGGCGGACATGAGACGGCCCGCGGGGACTCGCCCCACGGGCGTCTGGAACAGGGCCGCGGAAACTGTACGGGGGCCGCCGGAGGCGGTCAATCGTCGCAGCCGTGCTCCCGGTAGGCCGTCTCGAGCGCGGCACGCAGCCGGTCGCTCAACTGGATCGGGGTCTTGGCTTCGTCACCCGCGCGGTAGAGCAGCACGGTCTTGCGGAGGGAGTCCACTTCGACGCGGCAGTGGTTGCACGCGGTCAGGTGTCCTTCGATTTCGGAGCACAACTCGGCGCGGGCTTCGTCGTCGAGGTACTCCCAGAGCTGGTCGAGCACTTCCTGGCAGGTGAGCTTCCTCACTGCCCCACGCTCCCCAGACAGGCGCGTGATTCCTGTGTCGCGCTCATGTGATCGAATCTCCCCACGGTGGAACCTCGGCTGGTTCCCTGCCCCGGACGGCTCCTGACCGTCGGCCCCGGCTATGATGCCACCCCGGGGAACATCGTTTCGCACTTTTCCGGGCCCTGACGAGTTCGAGTCGGTGCCCGACGCCTCGGCAAGCCCCGCACGGGGCCGGAAAACTTGGTGACCCGTGCTGGGATCGAACCAGCGACACCCTGATTAAAAGTCAGGTGCTCTACCGACTGAGCTAACGGGTCCCCGTGATGCCGCGACGGGTCGCCGGGGCGCTCCGCTGCGGACTCCCCCTTATATCGGCTGTCCGCGACGGTGGCAAACGGGTTCGGCGCGGGCCGTGGCTGGCCCCGAGGACCCCGGTTGAGGCATCCTGCGGCCCGGCATCGAAGGCACCGGCCAAGTGCTCGGCTGCTCCGGCCGCCCCCACCCCGAGGACCCGCATGAGCGAAGCGCATCGCGAGCAGGTTCGGCACGCGCTGAACACCCTCTCGCTCTTCCGCGAGGTGACCGAGGCCGAACGGTCGCGACTGGAGCTCGCCTGCACGCTGCGGTCCCTCCGCAAGGGCGACGCGCTGTGGATGGTGGGCGATCCGGCCGACGTGCTGTTCGTGCTGCTCCGCGGACGGGTCAAGATCGTGCGGCACGGGCTCAAGGCCGACGTGCTGCTCGAACTGTTCGGCGAGGGCGAGGCCGTCGGCGCGGTCGCCGTGTTCAACCGCATGGCCTACCCCGCCTCCGCGTTCGCGCTCGAGCCCTGCACGATCCTCTGCGTGCCGGCCGCCGAGTACTTCGCGCTCGTGGAGCGCAACCCGGCGCTGTCGCATTCGCTCATCCGCGACCTCACCCGGCTCAACCTGTCGTTCAGCCGCAAGCTCGAGGAGATGCGCGGGCAGAAGGTCGAGGTGCGTATCGCGCAGTTCTTCCTGCAGCTGTGCGAGCGCATGGGGCGCGACGTCGAGGGCGGCACCGAGATCCCGATCGCGCTCACCCGCCAGGAGATCGCCGAGACCGTCGGCACCACCGTCGAGTCGGCGATCCGCACGCTGTCGCGGTGGAACCGCGAGAGCGTCCTGCTCAGTCTCGAGGGCTCGTTCCTCGTGCCGTCCTGCGACGCGCTGCGCACGATCGTGGACGAAGGCGGCCTGCACTCCGAGGGCTGACGGGCGGCGGCCCGGCGGACTCGCCCGGCGGCGCGACGAAAAGGCGGCGCGGCCACGAGGGGCGCGCCGCCTTCCTGCTTCGTGCGGAGCTACTTCAGGTAGACCAGCGACCGGTTGAAGCTGCCCTGCTGCGTGACCAGCCGCGCGTAGTACACGCCGGCCGGAACGAGCGAGCCCGCTTCGTCACGGCCGTCCCATGCGACCTGGTACTGGCCCGCTTCCCGCGTGCCCTGCACCAGACGGCGCACGAGGCGTCCGTCCACCGAGTACAGCGCCAGCTCGACCGCGCCACCCTTCGCCAGGGCGAAGTTCATGTTCGCGTTCGCGCGGAACGGGTTCGGCGAGATCCGGCTGAAGGCCGTCACGAGCGGAGCCGTGGGGACGCCGGCCGCCTTCACCGAGATCGCCACGTGACCGTTGCCCGCGTCGCGGCCGTCGGCGTTCACCAGCTCGATCCGGGGTTCGCCCGGGCCGATGCGGCGGAACGTCGCCGACGCGATCGTGCCTTCGCCCTGCAGGCCGCTGCTCACGCCCATCAGGGCCACGTCGATCACGCCCGGGGTGCCCGAGAGCACCATCGCGCCGAGATCGTCCGCCATCTGGCCGCTCACCGTGTTCTCCAGCGTGACGACCGCCGGATCCCACGACAGCTTCATGGACATGCCCTGCACCATGCCGGTGCCACGGAAGTTCATGTTCACCGTCATGCGGCCGTCCGAACCGAACGTCGCCGGACGATCCAGCGAGAGCTCGTCGGCCGAAGCCGCCTGCAGCACCGGTCGCGCCGCCGTCTGCGGAGCGGACACGAGCTGGTAGTTGATGGCGAACAGGATGAGGTCCTCGAAGTCGATGCGGTTGTCCGTCGTCGGACGCGCGTTGACGCTCGCGTTCGTCGTCGGGCCGACGTCGAGCCAGTCGAACGCCGTCACCGCGGCGCCCGTCAGGCCGTAGTGCGAGCCGAGGAGCGAGACGTCCGCGATGTCCACCGCGTTGTCGCCCTGGCCCGGAGTGACGCCGTCCGTCACGTCACCGAGGTGGTAGTTCAGCACGCCACCCGCGACGTTCGAGACCGGCGAAACCGTACCGAAGGTGTCGGTGACGAACGCGACGTAGTACCAGAAGTCGCGGCCCGTCACTTCGTCCGTCGTGTTCGGGGCCGTGACGGTCGTGAGCGTCCACGGGGCCGACGGCGGGTAGCTCGGGGCCGCGGGCACCGCGCCGCTCACGTCGTCGTATTCGGGATAGCTGCCGTACGCCGCACGATAGACGGCGACCGAGCTGCTGGCCGGCAGCGCCGCCCAGTTCAGCAGGACCTTCGTCGTGCCGTCCGTGTCGTTGCCCGTCTTCACCTGCGAAGCGGACAGCGCCAGCGCCGGCACCGCGGGGTTCACTTCGAAGCTCGCCGCGATCGTGTGGTCGGTGGTCACGTTGGTGAACGTGTAGCTGCTCACCGCGCCGACCGAGACCGCATCCACGAGGACGTCGAGGATGTGATGCCCGGCGTTCGCCGCAATCGTGAAGGCCTGCGAGTCGCCGTGATTGACGTTCACCGCGCCCGACGGCGTGATGCTGCCGTTGGCGCCGGCCGAGGCCGTGATCGTGTACGTGTCGATCGCGAAGCTGGCCGCGATCGTGTGGTTCGCCGTCACGTTGGTGAACGTGTAGCTGCTCACCGCGCCCACCGAGACCGCGTCCACGAGGACGTCCGCGACGTGGTAGTTGGCGTCCGGCGTGATCGTGAACGACTGGTCCGCGCCGTGGTTCACGCTGACCGCGCCACTCGGCGTGATGCTGCCGTTGGCGCCGGCGGAGGCCGTGATCGTGTACGTGTCGATGGCGAAGCTCGCCGCGATCGTGTGGTTCGCCGAGACCGCCGTGAACGCGTAGCTCGTCACCGCTCCGACCGAGCTTCCATCCACGAGCACGTCCGCGACGTGGTAGTTCGCGTCCGGCGTGATCGTGTAGGACTGGTCGGTGCCGTAGTCCAGCGTCGTCACGCCGCTCGGCGCGATCGAGCCGTTCGCACCCGCCGACGCCGTGATCGTGAACTGGTCGATCGCGAAGCTCGCCGCGATCGTGTGGTTCGCCGTCACGTTCGTGAACGTGTACGACGTGACCGCACCGACGGAGGCCGCATCCACGAGCACGTCTGCGACGTGGTAGTTGGCGTCGGGCGTGATCGTGAAGGTGCGTGAATCGCCGTGGCTCACCCCGACCGTGCCGTTCGGCACGATGGAGCCGTGCGCCCCGGCGGTGGCCGTGATGGTGTACTGGTCGATCGCGAAGCTCGCCGCAATCGTGTGATTCGCCGCGACCGCCGTGAAGGCGTACGTCGTGACCGCGCCCACCGAGACACCGTCCACGAGCACGTCCGCGACGTGGTAAGTCGCGTCGGGGGTGATCGTGTACGACTGCGAGCCGCCGTGGTTCACCGTCGTCACCCCACTCGGGGCGATCGAGCCGTTGGCGCCGGCAGAGGCCGTGATGGTGTAGGTGTCGATCGCGAACGAAGCCGCGATCGTGTGTGCCGCCGTCACGTTCGTGAACGTGTACGACGTCACTGCGCCGACCGAGACCGCGTCCACGAGGACGTCCGCGACATGGTGGTTCGCGTCCGGCGTGATCGTGAACGACTGGTCCGCACCGTAGTTCACCGCGACCGCGCCGCTCGGCGTGATGGTGCCGTTCGCGCCAGCCGAGGCCGTGATGATGTTCTGGTCGATCGCGAAGCTGGCGGCGATCGTGTGGTTCGCCGTCACGTTGGTGAACGTGTACGAAGTGACGGCGCCGACCGAGGCCGCATCCTCGAGGACGTCCGCGACGTGGTAGTTGGCGTCCGGCGTGATCGTGAACGCCTGATCGTCACCGTCGTTCACCGTCACCGCGCCGTTCGGCGCGATCGAGCCATTGGCGCCCGCCGTGGCCGTGATCGTGTGCTGGGTGATCGCGAAGCTCGCGGCGATGGTGTGGTTCGCCGTCACGTTGGTGAACGTGTAGCTGCTCACCGCCCCCACCGAGACCGCGTCCACCAGGACGTCGGCGATGTGGTAGTGCGCGCTCGGCGTGATCGTGAACGACTGGTTCGCACCGTGGTTCACGGTGACCGCGCCGGACGGCGTGATGCTGCCGTTCGCGCCGGCCGAGGCCGTGATCGTGTAGGTGTCGATGGCGAAGCTGGCCGCGATCGTGTGGTTCCCCGTCACGTTCGTAAACGTGTACGACGTGACCGCGCCGACCGAGGCCGCGTCCACCAGCACGTCGGCCACGTGGTGGTTCGCGTCCGGCGTGATCGTGAACGACTGGTTCGCACCGTGATTCACGGTCACCGCACCCGACGGCGTGATGCTGCCGTTGGCTCCGGCCGAGGCCGTGATCGTGTACGTGTCGATCGCGAACGAAGCCGCGATCGTGTGGTTCGCCGTCACGTTGGTGAACGTGTAGCTGCTCACCGCACCGACCGAGACCGCGTCCACCAGGAC
>JBGANH010000094.1:0-13613 GCA_044222365.1 Candidatus Eiseniibacteriota bacterium | reverse complement strand
AGGTGTTGCCGCTGTGCCAGCGGGGCACGCGCGTCGGGGAGTTGCGCGTCTTCCGCTGACGCCTCGACGTCCGCCCGCTACTTCTGCGAGCCGTACTCCCACGGATCGCGGCCGCGTTCCAGGGCCACGCCGAGCGCGAGCACGACGCGGTTGACCGAGTTGTAGTACGCGGCGATCTCGACCGCGCGCACGATCGCGACGTCGTCGAAGCCGTACTCGCGCAGGCGCTCGATGTCCTCGGCCGTGCGCTCGGCGGGCTCGCACGTGACCGCGACGGCGAGGTCGAGCAGCACGCGGTCGCGCGCCGGCAGGTTGGCGGTGCGGTAGTCGAGCGCGACGGCGTGCGCGAGGTCGTCGCCCACGTGGCGCGCGAGGCGCGGGCCGTGGTGCGCGACGCAGTAGCCGCAGCCGTTCGTGGCGGACACGACGAGCGAGATCATCTCGGCCTGCGCCGGAGTGAGCGGCGCCGGATCGTCCATGAGCACGCGGTACGTGTTGAAGGACGCCTCGAGGCCGCCCGGATGCGCACCCCACGCGCGCCAGATGTTCGCCACGGTCTGCGACGACGCGCGCGCGCGGATGCGGTCGTACACGTGCTTCAGGGCGGGCGTGGCGTCTTCGGGCGCGATGCTCGGGGTCCAGCTCATGCGTGCCTCCGGTTGGCGTGGGGCGGTGATGCTAGGGACGTCGCGCCTTCACGGCAAGAGTGCCCGCCCGGGGCATCGCGCGGCGGGCGTCGAAACTGGCAGCGCTGCCATTCCGCTGACGACTCCCGAACACCGTGCCCCTCGCCGAGCGGTTATCGTGCGGCCATGTCCGAACCCGATCCGCTTCAGCCGCCCCGCACGCCGCAGTCCACCGGCTTCCGCCGGCTGTTCGTGCTGCTCGCGGCGTGCGTGCTGCTGCTGGTGGCGGCGGTCGTGACGCGCGACAGGTTCCGGCCCGTTCCTCCGGCGCCGCCCGAAGACCCGCTCGCGGGCGTGGACGATCCCATCACGCGCTCGCTGCGCATGACGGACGTCGACAGCACGGCGATCAAGCAGCGCTGGGTCGAGGAAATCCCGAACCTCGACGTGAGCATGCTCGATCCAACGCAGTTGGAGACGTTCGTGCGCTTCGCCAACGCCGAGCAGTGCACGTGCGGTTGTGGCTTCACGCTCGCCGCGTGCCGTGCGTACGACGCGACGTGCGACGCCAGCGGGCCGCGCGTCGAAGCGCTGCGCGATTCGGTCGCGAAGGGCCTCGTGAAGCTGCGAAAAGGCCTGCGCGAACGCCCGTCCGCGACTCGTTGACCAACGGGTGCCGCCCGCCTAGTCTCGCCGCCGTTCCCACCGAGATTCCCGGGGCATCCATCCGTCCCGTTCTCACCGAAGCAGGAGGTTTCGCATGGCCTGGAAGGACCTGACGCCGAAGACGTTCGCGTCCATTCGCGAGCTGAACGGCATTTCGCAGCGCACGCAGGAAGAGCACTACGAGCTGTACAAGGCGTACGTCGCCAAGACCAACGAGATCCAGAAGAAGCTCGACTCGGTGGATCGCAGCACGGCGAACCAGATCTTCAGCGACCTGCGCTCGCTGCGCGTCGACCTTTCGTTCGCCTACGGCGGCGTGAAGAACCACGAGCTGTACTTCTCGCACCTGGGTGGCAGCGGTGGCGCCCCGGGGGGCAAGACGCTCGAGCTCATCAACCGCGACTTCCCGTCGTACGACGCGTGGCTCGCGGACTTCAAGGCCTCCGGCCTCGCGGCCCGCGGCTGGGTGTGGCTCGCGTTCGATCACGACACGGCCACGCTCACCACGGTCGTCGGCGACGCGCAGAACACGTTCCCGCTCTGGAACGCCACGCCGATCCTCGCGCTGGACGTGTACGAGCACGCGTACTGGTTCGACTTCGGCCGGCTCCGCGCCAAGTACATCGAAGCCTTCTTCGCCAATCTCGACTGGTCCGTCGTCGAGCAGAACCTCGTTCGCGCGCTCGCCATGCAGGCGGCCGCGAAGTAGTTCGTCACTCACGGAGCGGCCTTCTGCCGTTCCCGTCCCGGGCTCCCGTTGGGGAGCCCGGGCGATTTTCGGAGGAACCCCCCCATGGCCGCTGTCAGCCTGCTGCCGGTGATCGGAAAGCCCGCGCCCGACTTCACGCTGCCGTCCACTTCCGGCGAGGCCGTCTCCCTCAAGCAGTTCAAGGGCAAGAAGACGGTCGTCCTGTACTTCTATCCCAAGGACGAGACGCCGGGCTGCACCAAGGAGGCCTGCGGCTTCCGTGACCTGACCGCGGACTTCGACAAGGTCAACGCGATCATCCTCGGCGTGTCGAACGATCCGATCGACTCGCACGCCAAGTTCCGCGAGAAGCACAAGCTTCCGTTCGACCTGCTCGCCGACGAGGACGCCACGGTGTCGAAGGCGTTCGGCGTGTACAAGCAGAAGAACCTGTACGGAAAGAAGTACCTGGGCATCGAACGCACGACGTTCATCGTCGACCGCACCGGGCGCATCGCGCAGATCTACCCCAAGGTGAAGGTCGAAGGACACGTGCAGGAAGTGCTCGACTTCCTCCGCGAAGACTGACGCGCCCGGACGGCGCCGCGGCCCTCCGCCGCGGCGCCGTTCTTCGCGCGAGCCCGCACCCGCCGGCGGTCCGCGCCGGACGGGGGAGCCGCATGGCGAACCTCCCGAAGCGTCCCGTTCCCGTGTTCCCGCTTCCCGGCGTGGTGATGTTTCCCCACGCCGCGATGCCGCTGCACATTTTCGAGCTGCGCTACCGCACCATGGTGCGCGACGCGCTCTCCGGGGAACGTTTGATCGCGCTGGCCACGCTGAAGTCCGGGTGGGAGGCCGACTACCACGGCAGCCCGGCGTTCCACGAGATCGGCTGCGTGGCCACGTTCGAGTCCGTCGAGTGGCTGCCGAACGACTGCTACGACCTGCGCCTTCGCGGCGTGACGCGCGCGCGGTTCGTGCGCGTCGCGCGCGAGTTTCCCTATCGCGCCTGCGACGTGGAAGTGCTTCCCTCGTCCCCGTACGACGAGGACGATCCGCTCGCGGGCATGGAACGCGAGGCGCTGCTCGAGACCACGCGCAAGCTGCTGCCGCTCGGCACCGAGGCGTGGACCCAGCCGCCGCTCACGGCCACCGACGCGAGCTTCGAATCGGTCGTGAACCACATCGCGCAGGCGTCGCGGTTGTCCACCGAGGCGCGGCTCGAACTGCTCGCGATCGACAGCGTGTTCGATCGCGCGCGCAGGCTGCACGAAATGCTCAAGACCTTCACGGCCGCGGCGCCGCCCGGTCCCCCGGGCCCGGCGCTCGGCCAGAACTGAACGCCGAGGAGGCCCGATGTCCGTCGCCCTTTCGCATCCGCGGGACGCCCTGTCCCGGACGCTGCATGCGATGGGCACGGGCGCCGCGCGGCTCGTGCCGTCGGCGATCGCGGTCTCACACCTGAACTGGACCGCCTCGGTCGCGCTCTTCGGTGTGCTGGCGCGTGCGGTGTTCGTGCTGAGCCTGGGAGACCGGTGGTACGACGCGGGTGTGCTCTCGTTGCTCCCTACCGTGGAGTCCCTGCTGAAGGGGCACGTTCCCGAGGAAGGCCTCGGGCCGACACCCGTCGTCACGCTGTTGCTCACACTCGGCCGATGGTGGGCCGCGGATCACTTCCGCATCGCCGCGCGCATGTTGCTCCTCCTCTTCGCGGTCGGGACGCTCGGAGTCTCCGCTTCGCTCGCGCGGCGGATCGCCGGGCCGTCGCTCGCACGGCGTGCGCTCCCGCTGCTCGCGTTCTCGCCGCTGCTCGTGCTCGCTTCGGGGTCCTTCAGCGTTCCCGGAGTAGCCGCCTGCCTCATCGCCGTCACCGCGATCGCCACGCGATCGTTCGTGAACACTCCGGGACCCGGGCGCGGTTTCGCGGTGAGCGCGCTCGTGGCGCTGACGTGGTTCGCCAACGCGCTCTCGGGGTACTCGCTCGCCGCGCTGGCGGCATGGGGCGCGATTCGGCTGATCGGCTCGCGCCGCCGCCTGTCCGCAGGCGTGATGCTGCTGCTGTGCGGGGCCTGTCTCGTGGCGAGCGTGAAACCGTCCGGCACGAGCCTCGCCGAATGGCGCGCGGGACAGGAGACGCGGCTCGCGTCTTCGGGGGACGAAGGGGAGGTCGGCGAGGTGGCGGCCGTCGCGGCCCGCGACTCGCGGGGGCTTCGCATGAAGCCTGCGCGGACGTCCCCGGGGCAGCGCCTCGTGGAGTTCGTCGTGCCGGCCTCGCTCGGACAATCGGCCATGCACCCCCTGCAGCGACGCGCGACCCTCCTGCTCGGGCTGTTCTATTTCCTTCCGCTGGTCGTGGCCGCCGGATTCGGTCTCGCGCGAGGGCGCGCGGCGGCCGGTGACCGCTGGCTGCTCGCCTCCCTGATCGCCGGGGCGCTGCTCACGGCAGTCACGCTCGGAGCCTCGCTCGAGAGCCGCGTGCTCGCGGCGCCGTTCCTCCTCGTCGCCGCGGCCCTGGGACTCGATCGGCTCCTTCCGCCGCTCCCCACCGAAGCGGGAGCACGGCGAGCCGCATCCCGCGCCGCCGGAGCGTCGTTCCTCGTGGGCGCGGCGCTGCTGACCGTGACGGCGGCCGGACTGCACGTACCCTTGCGCAACCCGGAGCTGTATTCCCTGCCGGAGGCTGCCGGCTGGAGCCGCCTGCGGTTCACGGAACGACACGTGCGTGCCGTGGCCGCGAGCGATCGCAGCGACGTGAAGGCCTACGTCACCCGGCTCAACGAGGCGGTCCACTTCGGGCTGCAGCACTACTGGGACGAGCGCGGGGCGTCACGGTTCTCGCTGCACGTGCCCCTGCACGAGAACTTCATCCTCAACATGCTCGGCTGGATCGCCCCGAGCCGGTTCGGCATGTACGAGTTCCTCGATCACCGGCGGGCGCTCGCGCGTGGAGCCGGTATCTGCTCGCAACACGCGATCGTGGAAGCCGGGCTGCTCCAGGACGCGAAGATCCCCGCGCGCATCGTCCGGCTCGGAGGGCACGTCGTGCTGGAGGCCCTCGTGGACGCGCGCGCGGGTACGTGGTGGGTCTTCGACCCCGACTTCGGCGTCGTGCTTCCGCACTCGATGAAGGAGCTGGAAGCCGACGGCGAGCGCGTTCGGGCTGCGTATCGCGCGGCCGGGTATTCGGACGCCGTGGCCGCGGAGCTGGCCGTCGACTACGCTCCCGAGCGGAACATGGCTTTCGAGGACGCGAACGAGTTCGCCGGACCCCGGCGCGCTTGGGCGGAGCGCGCGGCGTACCTGATGATCTGGGTGCTTCCACTGCTCGCGATGTTCCCGTACCTGCTGGCGAATTGGCGTGTCCGGAGTGACACTGCGCCCGTCCGGTGACGTCCACCGATCCACCGCAGCGAACCCTTGTCGAGCGTGCCGCCGCGAGCGGCCGCCTTCCGTGAGCACTCCATGCGCTTTCCCGCCGAACCCTTCCGGATCAAGGTCGTCGAGCCGCTGCGCCGCGTGAGCCGCGAGGAGCGCGTGCGCCACATCACCGAGGCCGGGCTCAACATCTTCGCCGTGCCCGCGGACACGATCTACGTGGACCTGCTCACCGACTCGGGCACGTCCGCGATGAGCGACAACCAGTGGGCCGGGATCATGATGGGCGACGAGTCGTACGCGGGCTCGCGCAACTTCTACAACTTCCAGAAGGCCGTGCGCGACATCTTCGGCTATCCGTTCGTGATCCCGACGCACCAGGGCCGCGTCGCCGAGAACCTGCTCTTCAGCACGGTGCTCAAGCAGGGCGACATCGTCCCGAACAACATCCACTTCGACACCACGCGCGCGAACGTGCAGCACCAGGGCGCCGAGGCGGCCGACCTCGTGATCGACGAGGGCCTCGACCCGACGAGCCTGCACCCGTTCAAGGGCAACCTCGACCCCGCGAAGCTCGACCGGCTGCTGACCGAGAAGAAGGGCCGCGTGCCGCTCGTCATGCTGACCGTGACGAACAACTCGGGCGGCGGCCAACCCGTCTCGCTCGCGAACGTGAAGCAGGTGCGCGAGGTGTGCACGAAGCACGGCGTGCCGCTGTTCTTCGACGCGTGCCGCTTCGCCGAGAACTGCTACTTCATCCAGCAGCGCGAGAGCGGGCAGGCGAACCGCAGCATCGAGGAGATCGCGAAGGAGCTGTTCTCGTACGGCGACGGCTGCACGATGAGCGCGAAGAAGGACGGCCTCGTGAACATCGGCGGCTTCCTCGCCATGAAGAACGAGGAGTGGTCGAAGGCGATCACGAACCTCCTCATCCTGATCGAAGGCTTCCCGACCTACGGCGGCCTCGCCGGCCGCGACCTCGAGGCGATCGCGCGCGGCCTGCGCGAAGTGCTGTCCGAGGACTACCTCGCGTTTCGCACCGGGCAGGTGGCGCACCTCGGTGACCTGCTCGACCAGGCCGGCGTGCCGATCGTGAAGCCCGTCGGCGGCCACGCGGTGTACATCGACGCGAAGCGCTTCCTGCCGAACATCCCGCAGTCGCAGTTCCCCGGGCAGGCGCTCGTGGTCGCGCTGTACCGCGAGTACGGCATCCGCGCCGTCGAAGTCGGCAGCCTCATGTTCGCGCAGCCCGACGAGAAGACCGGCGAGATGGTGTACCCGAAGCTCGAGCTCGTGCGTCTCGCCGTGCCGCGCCGCGTGTACACGACCGAGCACATGCGCTACGTGGCGGAGTCCGTGATCGAACTGTTCCGCGACCGCGACAAGCTGCGCGGCCTGCGCGTCACCTACGAAGCGCCCGTGCTGCGTCACTTCACGGCGCGCCTGGAAGAACTCGCGCCCGAACCCGCGGCGCGCTGACAAGGGGACGAGCGACATGTCGAAGATCTGGAATCGCGGTTTCTCGATCACGTGGCTCGGCCACAGCGCGTTCGAAGTGCTCACGCCGGGCGGCAAGACGCTGCTGCTCGACCCGTGGGTGACCGGCAACCCGAAGACGCCGGAGGACCGGCGCGTGATCGCGAAGGCCGACGTGATCTGCGTCTCGCACGCGCACGGCGATCACGTGGGTGACGTGCCGGACATCGCGGCGCGTACCGGCGCGAAGGTCGTGTGCGGGTTCGAGGTCGGCGAACATCTCGAGGCGAAGGGCGTGAAGACGTGCTGCGGGATGGGCATGGGCGGCACGCAGCGCGTCGAGGGCCTCGCGTTCACGATGGTGAACGCCGTGCACTCCTCGAGTTTCGACGAGCCCGGCCGCCCGCACGGCGGCGGCGAGGGCGGCTTCGTGATCACGCTCGAGGACGGCACGGTGCTCTACTTCGCGGGCGACACCGGCCCGACGATGGACATGCACATCACGCGCGAGCTGTACGCGCCCGAGATCGCGTTCCTGCCGATCGGCGACCACTACACGATGGGACCGCGCGAGGCCGCGTGGGCCACGCAGACGCTCGGAGTGAAGTGGGTGCTGCCGATGCACTGGGGCACCTTCGGACTGCTCACGGGCACGCCGGCCGCGCTGCGTGAGGAACTGGCGAAGCGCAAGTGCGACGCGCAGGTGCTCGACCTGACACCCGGAGTGGCGGTGTCGTAGCCGCAACGTGCTTCACGGCGCCGCCGGTCAGTGCGACGACAGCGCCGCGAACACGTCGTAGAGCGCGTGAATGAGAATCGCGGTCGTGGTGTTCGTGCGCGCGCGGATCACGCCGAGCAGCGCACCGAGCAGCGCGATCGTGAGCATGCCGACCCACGAGTACTGCACGTGCAGGGCCGCGAACACGATCGCGGTGAGTACGATGCCGAGCCGGGGCTGCAGCGCGCCGCGCAGCGAAATCTCCTCGCCGAGCCCGGCGCTCAGGCCGAGCAGCAGCGTCGTCGCGACGGGCAGGTCGGCGGCGATGAGCTTCGTGACTTCGGTGTCCTGCAGCCAGAGATCGTGGAACCAGCGCTGCTGCATCCACTCCATGCCGGTGTTGAGCGCGATGATCGCGCCGAGTCCCAGCGCGGCGACCGCGAAGTGCGCGGGCTTCATGGCGGTGATGCCGAGTCGCTCGAGAGTCTGGCGCGCGTCGCGCCGGACGAGCAGGCCGACGCCCGCCACGGCGATCACGACCTCGCCGATCAGCTGGGCGACGAGCCCGCCGGGCGTGGCGAGGGGCTCTTCGGACGCCTTGAGCAGGTCGAGCATCTCGGGGAACAGCAGCCGCATCGGCACGGGCAGCAGCAGCGCCATCACCACGACGCGGGCGGTCAGGCGGCGCGTGCGGCCGAGCGTCCCGGTGCGGAAGCAGGCGCGCGTGACCAGATCGGCGGCCGGGCGCCACACGAGCAGAGCGCAGATCGCGGCGCTCGCGAAGCACCACCACGCGGCCAGCTCGTGCTCGGGCAATGCGCCCCCGCCGTCGGCGAGCGCCCACGCGCCGATGCCGGCGTAGAAGAGCGCGCCGGTCATGGGCACGAGCGAGCGGACGAGGACGCGGAAGAGCACGCCGCGGAACTCGCGGCGGGGCACGCTCGATTCGACCCACGCCTTGTAGCCACGCACCGCGACCGCCGCGTCGGTCGCCTGCGCCAGCACGAGCACGCCCGCGAGCGCGAAGAAGAACGCGCCTTCTTCCTGGCCGAAGAGCACGCTCGCGAGCCCGCCGAACGCGACGATCAGCAGCCAGGCGAACAGCCCGCGCGCGATGCGGCGGCTTTCGGGGTCGGGCGACACCGAAGCCGCTGGCGCCTCCGGCGCCTCCGGCGCCTCCGGCGCCCCGGAAGGAGCAGGGGTTTCGGGCGTCGGGTCGCTCGCGGGGACTTGCGTGTGGTCTTCCATCCGGCCAGCATAGGCCGCCCACACGGAGGAACCAACCTCTCATGCAGCTGAACGTGCTGTTCTTCGCCCAGGCGCGCGAACGCGCCGGCGCTTCCTCGGCCACCCTGACGCTGCCGGAAGGCGCCTGCGTGCGCGACGCGCTCGACGCGCTCGTGCGCGAGCACGCGGGTCTCGCGCCGCTGCGCGCCCACCTCGCGGTCGCGCAGGACGGGGTGCTCGTGCGCGCGGCCGACCCGCTGCGCGACGGCGCCGAGCTGGCGCTGCTGCCGCCGGTGAGCGGGGGCTGAGCGCGTGGCCGCGCTGACGCACGAGGCGCTCGATCCCGCGGCGCTGACCGCCGCGCTCCAGCGCCGCGACTGCGGCGCCGTGCTCACGTTCCTCGGCACGACGCGCGACCACCACGACGGCCGCCGCGTGACGCGCCTGTCGTACGAGGCCTACGAGCCCATGGCGCTGCGCGAGCTCGAGACGCTCGAGCGCGAGGCGTGCGAGCACTTCGAGATCGAAGCCTGCACGGTGTCGCACCGTCTCGGCGAAGTGCCGCCCGCGGAGCCGAGCGTCGTGGTCGTGGTCGCGTCGCACCACCGCGGCCCCGCGTTCGACGCGTGCCGCTGGGTGATGGACGAGCTCAAGAAGCGCGTGCCCATCTGGAAGAAGGAGACGTACGCCGAAGGCGGCGAGGAGTGGGTGAGCGGGACGAAGCTCGAGAGCTGAGCGCCTGAGGTCCCGGGGACCGCGCCGTGCTCAGTGCGGATTCCCGGACGGCGTGGCCGGTGCGGGCGGCGGCACGGTCGCAGTGGACAGCGCGCGCGCCGCGGGCAGCAGCGCGCCCTTCTCGTCGAACAGCGCGCAGTTCTCCCAGGGCGAGCGTGAGCCGGGCACGGCGATCCACGCCGGTTCCCACCACCACACGCCGAGCCCGCGATCGTGCGGCACGCGCGCGACGATCGCGCGCACCTCGGCCGCGAACGCCGCCTGGCCTTCGGGCGTCGCGGGATGCGCGCCCGCGGGCAGCTTGCCCGCCGCGTTGTGCGTGTCGTCGAACCACGCGCTCGTCCACGGCTGCGCGGTTTCGGCGACCATCACCGGGCGCGAGAACCGCGACGCCAGTCCGCGCAACGTGCTCTCGAGCTGTCGCGGCGTGCCGTGCCACCACGGGTAGTACGACACCGCCATCACGTCGAACGGCACGCCGCGCTCGTCGAGCATCGCGAAGAACTCCTCGGCGCCGTCGCGATCGCCGCCGCCCGAGAAGTGCACGACGATCTTCGTTCCGGGCGAAGACTCGCGGGCACCCGCCGCGCCCGCGCGCACGAGCCGCGCGAACGCCTCGCGGCTCGCGAGCCGCGCACGGCCGCCGCGCAGCCGTCCGGACTCCCACAGCATGCCGCCGTCGGTCTCGTTGCCGATCTGCACCCACGCGGGCGGCGTGCCCTGCGCCACGAACGCCGCCAGTACGGCGCGCGTGTACGTGCGCACGCTGTCGCGCAGCGCCGCCGGCGCGAGCGCCGCCCATGCCGAAGGCGGCGACTGGTGCGCGGGATCGGCCCACGTGTCGCTGTAATGCAGGTCGAGCAGCACGCGCATGCCGGCTTCGTGCGCGCGCCGTGCCGACGCGAGCGTGGGCGCGAGCGCGCACTCGCCGTCCGCGGGCGTGTGCCAGAGCCGCAGGCGCACGCTCGTGAAACCGGCGCGGCGCAGCAGCGTGATCGCGTCCGCGCTCGTGTCGCCGTCGGTGAAGTGGGCGCCCGCGGTTTCGACGCGCGGGAGGGAGGACAGGTCGGCGCCGGCTTCGAACGCGCGCGCCTCCGGCGCGTGGGCCACGACGATCGCCACGAGCACGAGCGCTGCGAAGCACGAAGCCTTCATGCCACCGCCTCCTCGAGCGCGAGCCGGATCTCGTCGTGCACCTGCGTGTCGCGCTCGCGCGGCGCCGCATGCGCGAGCGCCGCGCGGGCCGCGGCGCCGCCGATGCGGCCGAGCGCCCACGCCGCGTGCAGCCGCACGAGCGGGGAGACGTCGTGCTCGAGCGTGCGCGCGAGCGCGCCCACGGCGCGGTCGTCGCGCCGGTTGCCGAGCACGATGCAGACGTTGCGCACGAAGCCTTCGCGGTCCGCGCGGCGGATCGGGCTTTCGGCGAACAGCTCGAAGAACGCAGCCTCGGTCAGCCCGAGGAACCGCTCGAGCGTCCAGCCGTCGAGCGCGCGCGCGTGCAGGCGCGACTCGCGCGCCTGCGGCGCGAAGCGGTTCCACGGGCAGGCGTCCAGGCAGAGGTCGCAGCCGAACAGCCAGTCGCCGATCGCGGCGCGCAGTTCGCGCGGCACGACGCCCTTGTGCTCGATCGTGAGGTACGAGATGCAGAGCCGCGCGTCCACCTGGTACGGCGCGACGATCGCGCCCGTGGGGCACGCTTCGAGACAGCGCGTGCACGTGCCGCAGTGCTCCCTGGCCAGCGGCGCGTCGGGTTCGAGTTCGCGGTCGAGCAGGATCTGCCCGAGCAGGAACCACGAGCCGATCGCGGGCGAGATCACGCCGGAGTGCTTGCCGACCCAGCCGATGCCGGCACGTTCGGCCCAGCCGCGCTCGAGGATGGCGCCCGTGTCCGCGTACCAGAGCGAGCCCGAGCCGGGGAACAGTTCGGTGCGGATCCACGTCTCGAGCGCGAGCAGCTTGTCCTTCATGACGCGGTGGTAGTCCTCGCCCGCGGCGTAGCGCGCGATGCGGCCGAGGCGCTCGTCGCGCGCCGCGTCGGCGGCCGGCGGATGGCACAGCGCGACGCTCAGCACCGAGCGGATGCCGGGCACGAGCAGCGCGGGGTCGGCGCGGCGGGCGCGGTGCTTGGGCGAGGCGAGCCACGCCATGTCGCCGTGGCGCCCGGCCGCGATCCAGGCCTCGTAGTGCCGCTGGGCCTCGAGCGGGCCGACGGAGGCGATGCGTGCGAGCGCGAATCCCGCGTCGAGCGCGCGCGCGATCAACTGCTCCTTCGGCGTCATCGGCGCGGGCGGATCAGCCGCGCGTGCTGTCCGCGGGCGTGCCCGGCCGGTGCTTGCCGCCCGGCTTGTCCCCACGCGGCATCGGCGGACGCTTCACGTGCAGGGTGTCGCTCGGCGGCGTCGAAGGTCCCGGCTTCACGCGCGGCGCGCCACTGCCGGTGGACGGCGTCGGCGCCGGCGCGGGCGGAGTCGGCGGTGGTGCCTCGCTGTTCGGGCGCAGACGGTTCAGGTCGCGCGCGGCGATTTCGAGCATGCGGCGCGAGGAGCGCACGAGATCGGCTTCGTCGGGCAGCGCGAGGCCGTCCGGCAACGGCGCGTGGCGGAAGCGCGTCGGATCCACGCGCGCGGGCACCGGCACGTTCATGCGCTGCAGCATCTCGAAGTCGGGGCCGCGATTGATCGGCACGCCGTTCACGCGGTCGAGGTTCTCGATCGCGTACAGCCCGCCGCGCGTGCCGGTGAGGCGGCTCACGTAGAGCGCCTGCGAGCTGACGCTCGACGACACGAACTGCGGCGCGCGCACGTAGAGGAACATGCCGTCGGGCGCGTCCGCGATGTCCTGCATGTCGAGCGGCGCGAGCGGCGCCCAGCCGATGTAGTCGTCGATCTGCGCCCACGCGACCCACGCCGGTCCCCAGACCGGGCCCGGCTGCCACACCCAGCCCTGGAAGCGGTCGTAGAACCACGCGCCGTAGTGATACGTGATCCAGCCGAACGGCTCGGTCGAGTTCCAGATCCAGCCGTAGGTGTCGGACGGCTCCCACCAGCCCTGGCTGTAGGGACGCCATGCGACGAAGTTGACCGCGGGACGGAAGCACCAGCCGTAGGGCTCGATCAGCGTCCAGTCGCCGTACTCGGCGAGTTCGTCGTGGAAGACGCGGTACTGCGGCGGCAGGCCGATCTTGGCCGACGGCATCGTCTGCGCCGGCGGCGGGTCGTCGTAGACGCTGGGGCCGACCGAATCCTGGGCGCCGCGCACGGCGCACGACGAGACGAGCGCGGCGAGCGCGAGCGTGAGTGCCGAAACGAGGCAGCGACGGAGCACGGGACACCTCGAAGAGTCGTGGGTGATGAGAGGTCGCGCGCACCATACACCCGCGCAGGCGCGCGCCCGAAGCCACGGGCCGGCCGAAATGGGGCAAAACGCCCGAAATCGGGCACAAAAAGGTCAAGAAACGCGCGAACGAGCGGCCGTCCCGAAGTTCTCGTTGTCGGCCCGGAGTTCACCCCCACAAACTTGAGTCGTGTCACACCACACCACGCCACGCACCTCGACGGGAGACACGATGAACGTTTCGAGACCTCGGCTCGCTGCACTGCTCCTCGCCGTGGCCTTGGTATCCGCGGCGCTGCCGGCCACGTCCCACGCGGCGAACGTCGCGGCTCCGGGGGTCGGCAAGCAGGACTGCACCTACACGATCGGGTACTGGAAGACGCACCCGGACCAGTGGCCCGTCACGACGCTGACGCTGGGCACGATCACGTACAACGCCTCGCAGCTCCTGCTCATCCTCAACCAGCCCGTGCAGGGCAACGGCCTCGTGAACCTGTCGCAGCAGCTCATCGCCGCGAAGCTCAACGTGGCGCAGGGCGCGAGCGACGCGCCGGTGGCCGCCACCTTCACGCAGGCCGACGCGCTGATCGCGAACAAGGTGTGCCCGCCCATCGGCGTCGGCGCGCTCGCTCCGTCACAGTCGAGCGCGATGGTGAACACGCTCGACCTCTACAACACGGGCACTCTCGGCGTGCTGCACTGCGGCAGCACGACGGCGGCCCGCGTGAGCACCTGGGGCTCACTCAAGAGTTTCTACCGGTAATCGTCC
>JBGANH010000093.1:0-13702 GCA_044222365.1 Candidatus Eiseniibacteriota bacterium | reverse complement strand
CGGCGGGCACGGGCTTCAGCCGCCCGGACGAAAACCAGTTCCGCTTCATGGCTTCGGCCCCCGTGGCCGCGGGCGCGAAGGGCGTCGTCTGGTTCACGTACCAGTTCGACGACGGCTACGGCTACCCGATGACCGGGCACGTCGGCGACCTCGAGGCCACCGTGCGCGAGGACTTCCTGCCGACCTGCAAGTACCAGATGCTGCAGCCCATCAACCGCTGGCTCGAACTCGTCGTGGGCCCGGTCGTGATGAAGTCCACTCACCTCGGGCTCTTCCACCAGAGCTGGCAGCCCGCGTTCGGCGATCCGTACCGGCCCGAGGACTACGTCACGTCCTCGCTGCCCGCCGTGACGAGCGTGTGCCCGGTGACCGGCTTCGACTCGGGCAACGGCCTCGACGGCAGCACGCTCGCCGTCGGCGTGTGGCGGCCCGACGACGGCTCCGCGGCGGCGTACCTGCTCGTGCTCAACAAGTCGCTCGTGACCAAGAGCAGCGTCGTGCGCCTGCGCGGGTCGTTCGAAGCCGCCGCGGCGCCGAGCGTGATCGGGTACGAAGGCGGCATGAACTGGACGCCGCTCGGCACCGGCACGAGCTTCCCGCTCACGCTGCGAGGAGGCGAGGCGCGGCTCGTGCGGCTCACGGCCACGCACGTCCCCGCGCTCGCGCTCACCTCGCCCGCCGGCGGCGAGATGTGGCCGCCGGGCGAGACGCGCACCGTGCGCTGGTCGAGCGAGGGGCAGCCCGTGGACCTCCGGCTCTACGCGTGCGCCGCGGACTCCGGGCGCGAGATCACGGGCCCGCTCGTGTTCGAGCGCAAGGCCCGCACCGGCGGCGCGGACACGCTGACCATGCCGCCGATCGTGTCGCGCCACGTGCGCATCGAGATCGTCTCGCGCGGTCCCGACGGAGTGCTCCGGCGCGCGACACACGGCGCGCACCTCCGCACCGCGCTGCCGCCGGCCGCGCGCGGGAGCGCGTACACGCTCGCGAGCGCGAACTGCTGGATGGAGGGCGACCTCGCGATGACGCCGTGGGGCACGCCGGTCGTCGGCTATCGCTCGCCGGAAGGCCGCCGCATGATCGCGGCCTTCGCCGCGGGAAACTGGACCCAGGTCGAGGCGCCCGATCCCGTCTACCCGACCGCGGGCCTGTCGGGCACCAACCCGCGACTCGCGCTCGACGGCACCGGGCGTCCGCACCTGCTGTTCACGCGCCCGTACGTGAACGATCTCGTCGAACACTGGCAGGACGCGGCCGGTCTCTGGCACGCGTGGACGCTCGACCAGCCGCACCGGATTCGCGAGGACGCACCGATCGTGACCGCGCCCGGCGGCAGCTTCTACGCGGCGTACGACGGAGGCGCCGCCGGTCTCGTGATCAAGCGCGGTGTCGCCGGCACGTGGAGCGTGTTCGGCGCTCCGATCGCCGCGACGAACCCGCGTTCGATCTCGATTTCGCTCGACGCGAACGGCCTGCCCTGGGTGGCGTTCGTGGATCGCGCACCCGGAGACCCGAACGAGGCCATTCGCGTGCTCGAGCCGGTCGCGGGCGGCTGGAAGGAGCGCGCGTTCGACGGCCGATTCGACCAGGTCGTGCTCGCGGCGCGGACCGGTGGAAGGCCGCAGCTCGTGTACACGGAACGCATCGGACCGCACTCGCAGCTTCTCTGGCATCGCGTCGTGAACGACGTGTCGTGGCCGCTCGCGACGCTCGTCGAGCCGTTCCCGCTGTACGTGCGCGCGCTCTCGGCCGCGTGGTGGAACGGCGGCCTGCGCATCGCGTACGCCGGCGACGGTGTGCTCAAGTACGCCGAGCAGTTCGGCGGCACGTGGACCGTGAGCGCGCTCGAGGAGGCGAACGAGGCCGGCGCCATGGTGCGGCTCGCGTTCGGGCCGAACGGCGAGCGCTGGGTGGCGTACCACGACGTTTCGCTCGACGCACTGCGCGTGCTCGGCCCCGGCCCCGCCGTGGCCGGCGCGGACTGCGCGGGTTGCCCGGCGCCCGCCGCGAACTCCGTCCGGGCCGTGCGCGTACCCAACCCGCTGCGCGGCGGCGCGGCGATCACGTTCGACGTGCAGGTGGGCGTGCGCGTGCCCTTCGAAGCCGCGCTGTTCGACGTGGCCGGACGCCGCGTGGCCACCCGCGAGTTCGGCGCGCTCTCGCCCGGCACGCACCTGCTCGAATGGCGGCCGCGATCGCTGCAGCCCGGCGCGTACTTCCTGCGCATGGCGCTCGGCGACGGCGCGCCCGCCACGCGAAGGCTGGTGCTGCTGCGATAGCCGGACCCGGCCGCGCCCGCGTGGCGGCTCCTCTNCCGCGCCGTGAACGGCGTGTCGTGGCCCACCGCCACGCTGGTCGAGCCGTTCCCGCTTTACGTGCGCGCGCTTTCGGCCGCGTGGTGGAACGGCAGCATGCGCGTCGCCTACGCGGGCGACGGCGTGCTCAAGTACGCCGAACTGTTCGGCGGCACGTGGATCGTGAGCGCGCTCGAGGAGGCGAACGAGGCCGGCGCGATGGTGCGGCTCGCATTCGGGCCGAACGGCGAGCGCTGGGTGGCGTACCACGACCTCTCGCTCGACGCGCTGCGCGTGCTCGGCCCCGGCCCCGCGGTGGCGGGCGCGGACTGCGCGGGCTGCCCCGTGCCGGTCGCGAACTCCGTCCGCGCGGTGCGCGTGCCCAACCCGCTGCACGGCGGCGAAGCGATCACGTTCGACCTGCAGGTCGGGGTGCGCGCGCCGTTCGAGGCCGCGCTCTTCGACGTGGCCGGCCGCCGCGTGGCCGTGCGCGAGTTCGGTGCGCTCTCCCCCGGCACGCACATGCTCGAATGGCGTCCGCGCTCGCTGCAGCCCGGCGCGTACTTCCTGCGCATGGCCCTCGGCGACGGCGCGCCCGCGACGCGGAGGCTGGTGCTGCTGCGGTAGGCGCCCGGGCGGCGGCACGCCCGCCCGCGTGGCGGGTCCTCGCGGGATGTGCTCTATTTGCGCCCGGCCTGCGTCCATCCTTCTTCACCCGGCCCGCCAGACTCGGACCTCATGACCGTTCCCATCACGCAAGATCCCGGCATGGCCCGGCTCGACGGCTTGCCCGTCGGCACCTGCGGCATCGTGGCGTTCCTCACCGCGCGCGACGTCGAAGTGCTGCGCCTGAAGGCGCTCGGGGTCTGCATCGGCCGCCGCATCGAAGTCATCCGCACGGGTGACCCGCTCATCGTGCGCGCGTTCGGCACGCGCATCGGCCTCTCCGCACAGCTCGCGCGCCACGTCTTCGTGGACGTCTGCGGCTACCAGCACCACGGTGCCGCGCCGCCCTCGCAGCGGACGGATGCTCCGAGATGAGTGACGACTGCTGCCCGCCGGAAGTGAACGTCGCGGCCACCGGCGCGCCGGTCGTGGCGCTCGTGGGCAACCCGAACGCGGGCAAGACGACGCTGTTCAACCAGCTCACCGGCATGCGCGCGAAGACCGCGAACTATCCCGGCACGACGGTCGAACACCGCAGCGGCCTCGCGCAGGCGGGCGGGCGTCCGGTCGAGATCCTCGACCTGCCCGGGTTGTATGCGCTCGATTCGGCCTCGGCCGAGGAACGCCTCTCACGTGACGCGCTCACGGGCGCGTGGTCGCGCGGCGACCGGCCACAGGGTGCGGTCGTGCTGCTCGACGCGACGAACCTCGAGCGTTCGCTCGGACTCGTCTCGCAGATGCTCGAACTCGAGATCCCGATCGTCGTCGCGCTCAACATGATCGACCTCGCGCGCCGCGACGGCATCCGGATCGACGTGCCGCGGCTCGCGACCGAACTGCAGTGTCCCGTCGTGCCCGTCTCGGCGCGCACGGGCGAAGGCGTGGACACGCTGCGCGAGGCGATCGCCTCGCTCGTGAAACGCCAGGTACTGCGCGTCGCCAAGCCCGCGATGGCGTGCGTGACCTCGGTGCCGCGGTTCAGCGCGCACTTCGACTGCTCGAGCGCTTCACCGCGCGCGTGCAGAGCACGCGGCGCGCGACGGATTCCCGGCACACAGCGACAAGTCACGAGGTGGCTTCACGCACCTGGTCGTCGGCCTGCTGCTGGTCGTGAGCACGCTCTTCGGCCTGCTCGTGATCGTGTTCTGGGGCGCCGACCTGCCCATGAGCCTGATCGACTGGATGTTCGGGCGCCTCGGCGACATGGCCGACGCGGGGATGCGCGCCGCGGCGGCGTCGGTGAGCCAGCCGTGGCTGCAGTCGCTGCTGCGCGACGACCTGCGCTCGCTCGTCGTGCGCGGCCTCATCGGCGGCCTCGGCGGCGTGCTCGTGTTCCTGCCGCAGATCGGGCTGCTCTTCTTCGCGCTCGCGCTGCTCGAGGACACCGGCTACCTCGCGCGCGCCACGTTCGTCGTGGATCGGCTCATGCGGCGCGTCGGGCTGCCGGCCAAGGCGTTCGTGCCGCTGCTGTCGGCGCACGCGTGCGCGGTACCGGCGATTCTCTCGGCGCGCACGATCGAGGACCAGCGCGACCGCTTCGCGACCATGTTCATCGCGCCGCTCATGAGCTGCTCGGCGCGCATCCCGGTCTACACGCTCGTGATCGGCGGGCTGCTGTTCCCCGGCCATCCGTGGAAGGCCGCGGCGGCGATGGCCGGCGCGTACGGACTGGGCGCCGTCTCGGCGCTGCTCGGCGCCATGCTGCTCAGGCGCTCGGCGCTGCCGGGCGGACCGCAGCCGCTCGTGCTCGAGATGCCGCGCTATCGCCGCCCGAGCCTGCGCACGGCGCTGTGGACGGCGTTCGACCGCATGCGCACGTTCGTGCAGTCGGCGGGCTCGCTGATCCTCATCTTCTCGCTCGTGCTCTGGGCGATGGCGCCGAGTACCCGCGCACGGAGCCTTCGGCGCAGGTCGTCGCGCTGCGCGCGAGCGCCGACACGCTCGCGGCGCGAGGGCAGGAGCGCGCGGCCACCGCGGCGCGCGAGGCGGCCACGCACCTGCACGACCGCGAGGCGCTCGAGCACTCGTTCGCCGGCCGGTTCGGCCACCTGATCGAGCCGGCGATCGCGCCGCTCGGATTCAACTGGCAGATCGGGCTCGGGCTGGTGAGTTCGCTCGCCGCGCGCGAGGTGATCGTGTCCACGCTCATCATCGTGTACGGCGCGGGCGACGCGATCTCGGAGGACGACACGTCGTCGCTGTCGGACCACCTCAAGCGCGCGCGGCGCGAGGACGACACGCCGCTCTTCACGCTCGCGACGTCGCTGAGCCTGCTCATCTTCTACGTGCTCGCGCTGCAGTGCACGTCCACGCTCGCGATCATGCGGCGCGAGACGGGAAGCTGGAAATGGCCGGCGCTGCAGTTCGTGACGATGACGGGCGGCGCATACCTGCTGTCTCTGGCCGTCTACCAGGCGCTGAGGGCGTTCGGGATCGCGTGATTCACTCTTGACCCCCGTCTCGGCGTCCGCACACACTGCGGCGCCGGACCGGGCGACGATTCGAGAGGGCCGCGATTCATGTTCTTCGCTCCGCTGTTCGCCGCCGCACTGGCCGCATCGTCACCCGCCGCGACGGCCGACACCAGCATCCGCCAGCCGCGCGCCGAACGATCCGAGCGCGTCGTCCGCGAGTTCGAGCCCGTCACGGTGGTCGGTGGCCGCCGCGCGGATCCGTATTCGGCCGAAGCCGTGCATCCCGTCTCGCGCGAGCAGCTGCGCCGGCTCCCCGTGGACAACCTCGCACAGGCGATCGGCCTGCAGGCCGGTGTCGTCGCGGTCGGCGAGGACCTGCACGTGCGCGGCGGGCGCGCGGGCGAACTCGCGACCACGCTCGCGGGCGTCTCGCTCAACGAGTCGCAGCGCTTCACGCCCATGCAGGTGCCGCTGTTCGCGATTCGTTCGGCGGAGCTGCTCTCGGGCGGACTCGACGCGGACCACGGCGGCTCGCTCGCGGGCGAGCTCGACCTCGCGACCGAAGTGCCGGGCGAGCGCCCGGAATACCTCGTGCGCTGGGTGAGTGACGGGCGCTACGGCTCGGGCTTCGACGCGGGCCACCTGCGGCTTTCGACGCCGCTCGGTTTTCGCGGCCTCGGGCTCGTGACCGCGGGCGAAGCGCGACTCGACGACCTCGGGCTGCCGTCGCTGCGCACGCGCGGACGCACGCGCGTGCTCGGCCGTTCGTTCGGCTGGCGGCAGGAGAACCACCTGCTCGGCTGGGCGAAGCTCGACCGGCATCCGCTCACCGCAGCGCTGGTCGCTCGAGGTGCTCACGCAGCGCACGCTGCGCCAGCCGTACGACCCGATGTTCTCGTTCGACGGCTGGACGTTCTTCGAAACGCCACCGAGCCTCCCGTCGCCGAACGGCGCCGGAGAAGCCGGGGACGCCTCAGCCGTCGGCACGTGGGTGCGTTACCGCGCCGCGGACCACAAGGTGATGACCGAGGAACGCCGCTGGGCCGCGATCGCCACGGCGCAGGTCGGCACGCTCACGACGCCGGTGAAGCTCACGCTCGCGCGAACGACCGCGCGCAAGCTCACGTCGGTGGGGCTGCGCCCCGACCCGGGCTACATCGACGCGAATCGCATCCTGTTCGGCGCGTACGACCGCACGGACCAGGACCCCTTCCACGCGATCTTCGGCGACGAGCCGTACTTCCGTCTCGCGACGAGCGAGCGCTGGACGGCACGAGTGGACGCGAGCCGCAAGGTCGGCAAGCGCCACGCGCTGCGCGCCGGAGCCGCACTGACCCGCGACGAGGTCGAGTGCCTCGAGGTGGACGACGCATTGCCCGACATCCCGACCGTCGAGGTGGTACGGCGCTACCACGCGACGGCGCCCGGTTTCTTCGCGTACGGGCAGCACCGCTGGGATTTCGGCGGTCTCGTCTGGAACGGCGGGGTGCGCGTGCAGCGCTTCGATCCGGGCGAGCAGGACGCGACGATGCCCGCGTACCTGAGCGCGTACGATCCCGCACTCGCCGCGGGCCGCGCGGGCGCGCTCTGGCGCTGGTCGCCGCGCGCGGGCTTCGCCTACCCGATGTCCGACCGGGACGTGTTCTCGCTGTCGTACTCGCGCACGTTCCAGGATCCGCCGCGCGACCTGCTCTACGAGAGCCGCCGCGTGAACTACGACCGCCGCCCGCTCGGCGACGCGGAACTCGAGCCCGCCGAGGTGCTCTCGTGGCAGGTCGCCATCAAGCACATCCTCGATCCGGCGTGGTCGGTGCAGATCGCGGCGTTCGCGCGCAACGTCTACGGTGCGCCGGGCACGCGGCTGCTGCAGATCAACCCCGCGGTGTGGCGCACGCAGTTCTCCTCCACCGACGCCGAGCACGCGCAGGGCTTCGAGTGCTCGGTGCTGCGCGTCACGCCCGGACGGCAGCGGCTCGAACTCACGTACACGTTCCTCAACGCGTACGGCGAAGAGTCCGACGTCGAAGGGGTCGCGTACGGCGCCGCGGTCGGACCACGGCCGATGCCGGCGGGCGAACACCCGCTCGACTGGGACCTCACGCACACGTTCACGATCGGCGCGCAGGTTCACACCGCGAGCCAGTACGAGTTGTCGTGGACCACGCGCGTCGGCAGCGGCAAGCCGTGGTCGCCGGTCCTGCGCTCGAGCAGCGACCTCACGTGGCCGGCGCAGTACGCGGACCTGAGCCTCGTGAACTCGGAGCGCTTCCCGTGGTCCGAGGTGACGAACGTCGCGCTGCGCTGGACCCCGCGCCTGCTGCGCGGCGGCCGCGTGATGATCTCGGCGACCAATCTCTTCGACGAAGCCGTGCCGCTCACCGCGACGCTCGCGGGCGCGCCGAACCCGACGATCAACACGGTCTACGACGAGTACGGCGCGTACCGCACCGAGACCGGCCAGGGCGGCGGCGCCTACTGGAACGACGCGAACGGCGACGGCCGGCGGGAATGGGTGCCGGTGGACGACCGCCGGCTCGTCGCGCCGCGACGGTCGCTGCGGCTGGGGCTCGAGTTCGGGATGTAGCGGCGGAACGTACGAAGCGGCGGCGCGGGCTCTCTCCCCGCGCCGCCGCCTTCGTTTGCCACGGCGAGCGGGTGCTCGCCGTCACTGCATGCCCGGCTACTTCACCTTCGGCTTCGCCGGCGCCTGCGGCGCCGCGTGCGCGCCACCCATGCCGCCGTGCATCATCATGGGTCCCTTCTCGTGCATCGCCTGCATCTTCTTCAGCTGCTCGGGCGTGAGCTGCGCACGCGCCTCGAGCATCGTGGCGACGCGCGTCTTCTGCATGCCCGCGCGCATCTGCGCCATCTTGTCGATCTGCGCGTTGATCGCCGCCTGATCGGGCTTCTCGGCGCGCATGAGCTTGCGCATGTCCATCTGCGCGATCTGCATGTCGGCGCGCGCCTGGATCTGCGTGCGCGCGGCACGCTCGTGGATGTCGCGCATCCTCGCCTTCTGCGCGTCGGACAGGTCGAGCATCGCGAACATCATGCCGGGGTGACGCATGCCGCGGCCCATGCCGGGGCCGCCCATGCCCATGCCTCGCCCCATTCCGCGCCCCATGCCGGGCCCCATGCCCATGCCTTTGCCGTGGCCCGCGCCCATGCCCGGACCGCAGTTTTCGTGCGTGCAGCCGGGTCCGCACTGCTCACCACCGTGCCCGCCGGCCCCCGGACCGCCCTGACCGTGGAACATCATCATGCCCGGACCGCCGGGACCGCCGGGCCCGCCCGCGCCGCCGGGGCCCACGCGGTGCACGATCACCTCGCGCCGCACGTCCGCGCCGCCCGCGGCGTCGTCGTCGCCCGTGAATCCGAAGAAGTCGCCGTCGTCCTCGAGCCACGCGAGTTCATCGAACTCGCCGCCCACGTCGTCGGCGTCGGCGCGCACCACGACGCGGTGCACTTCACGATCGCCGGCCGTTTCGGGCTTCGGCGCCGGGGTGTCCGCCGCGAGGGCGACCCCCGCCACCAGCAATGCGGCCATCGCGGAAAGGCTCAACAGGGAACGCTTGGTCATTTCGGTTCTCCTTCAGGTGCCGGGGGCGCCCGGTGCGCGCGACGGCCAGCGTCGCGTGGTTCGCCAGGGAAAGGGGCACGCTCGCGCATCTCGCGCCAGCGCTGGATCTGTTCGGGAGTGAGTTCCGACTCGATGCGGCTGTGCAGGCTCTCGCGCACGGCGCCGAACTGCTCGCGCGTGGCGCGCACCTTGGGTTCGAGACGCGCGAGCTGTTCGGGCGTCAGGTCGAGCAGCCGCGTGAGCCGCGGCAGCAGGTCGCGGATGGGATCGTGCCCGCGCATGCCGGGTCCACCGGGCCCGCCGGGACGGCCGGGACCACCGGGACCGCCGAGATCCCCGGGCATCGGCCTGTCGTGAAGGAAAGCCGCATGCCTGCCCATGGGGCCGAACGGCAGGCCGTGCATGTGGTGCACGAACAGCATGCCCCCCATCAGGCCGAGCGCCGCGCCCGACAGGAACATCGCGAGCAGTGAAATCACGATCGCCTTGCGGCTCATGGCGTCACCCCGTTGCTGTCGCTCGACTGAACCGCGTCGCTCGGCGCGTTCACCGAGGACGACGCGAGCTCCGCCGGCAGTCCGTACGTGCCGTCGTCGTCGAGCAGCGCGGCGACGAGCGTGCTGCCCGACGGCTGCGTCGCGGTGGACGTGGTGATCGTCCGCTCGGAGCCCACGATCGCGAGCGAGGCCGCGATGCTCACCACGAGCAGCCCGGCCGCGGTCGCCAGCGCGACGGGGCGGCCCAGGAACGCGAGGAAGCCGGACGTGCTCTCGCGCGCGGCGAGACGAGCCCGCGCGCGCTCCAGCACCGCCGGGTTCGCACTCGCGTGCGAAGCCGCCAGAAGCCGGGTGATGCGTTCGTCGAAGCGATCGTCGCCGTTCATGTGTCCATCCCCTTCAGGTGTTCCCGCAGGACCGCGAGGGCCCGTGCCAGTCTCGATTTGATCGTGCCCTCGGGCACGTTCAGCAGTTCCGCCATGTCCGCGTGCGAGAGGTCCAGCCGGTGCCTCAGCACCACCACCTCGCGTTGATCCGGTGGCAGCGAGTCGATCGCCCGCTCGAGCGCCGCCGCCATCACGCGCTGGTCGAGCGCGCCGTCCCAATCCGCGATGGGATCGAACTGGAGCCCGGCGCGTTCGAACGCGTCCGGCTCGTCCGGCAGGTCGCCCTGGAACTTGCGGCGCCTCAGCCGGTCCCGGCAGAGATTCGCGACGATCCGGAGGGACCACGTGCGCAGCCCCCGCTCGCCCCGGAACCCGGGCGCCGCGTCGTGGATGCGCAGCAGCGCGTCCTCGACCACGTCGTCCGCCTCGGTCCGGTTGCGGAGCATGCTCGCCGCCAGCGTGGTCATCGCGCCGCCGAAGCGTTCGAAGACCTCCCCGAGCGCCGTCATGTCGCGGCCCCGGAGCCGGGCGATGAGCGTCTTCTCGTCGTACTCGGCCAGAATCTGCTCCCACCTTTCATCGGCATGGACGGACGGGCAGCGGAAAGGTTCCCGGGATTCTCGCGTGAAGGCCGTGCGGTGCCCGGCGAGGCGGCCCAGTGTGCCCCCTCGCGCCCCGGAAACGAAACGCCCGCGCGGCTTTGACCCCCTTCGGGCAGCCGCTTACAGTCCGCCCCGCCACGTTTCACCCCCCGTTTTCGAGCCCGGAGAAGCCCCCATGAGCGTGCGCGGCATCGGCGTGGACATCTGCAAGGTCCAGCGCCTCGCGGAGTCGCTCGAGCGATTCGGCCAACGCATGGAGAAGCGCCTGTTCACGCCGGACGAGCTGGCGTACGCGCGCACGCACGCCGACCCCATGCCGCACCTCGCCGCGCGCTTCGCCGCGAAGGAAGCGGCCTCCAAGGCGCTCGGCACCGGCATGGCGGGCGGAGTGGGCTGGACGCAGATCGAAGTCGTGCAGCCGGGCGGCCGCGTGCCGACGCTGCGCTTCACCGGCGTGGCCGCCGAGCGCTTCGGCGCGATCGGCGCCACCGCCTCACACCTGTCGCTCTCGCACGACGGCGGACTCGCCGTGGCGTGCGTGGTCCTGGAGGGCTGATGCCCCGCCGACTGCAACGCGTGCTGATCGCCAACCGCGGCGAGATCGCCGTGCGCATCCTGCGCACGCTGCGCGAGGAAGGCCGCACGTCGATCGCCATCTTCAGCGAGCCCGACCGCACCGCGCTCCACGTGCTCATGGCCGACGAGGCGTACCTCGTGGGGCCCGGGCCGTCGCGCGAGAGCTACCTGAACATGGATCGCGTGCTCGAGACGGCGAAGCGCGTGAAGGCCGACGCCATTCATCCCGGGTACGGGTTCTTCGCCGAGAACGAGACGTTCGCGCGGCGCTGCGCCGAGGCGGGCATCGTGTTCATCGGGCCCTCGCCCGAGACGATCGCGGCGCTGGGCGACAAGCTCATGGCGCGCGAGGCCGCGGTGCGCGCGGGCGTGCCGATCATCCCCGGCTCGCCCGGGCCGGTGTCGTCGCTCGACGAGGTGAAGGGCTTCGCCAGGACCATCGGCTACCCGCTCATGCTCAAGGCCGCGGCGGGCGGCGGCGGCAAGGGCATGCGCGTCGTGCGCAGCGACGCCGAGCTGGAAGGCGCGTGGGACATGACGCGCGGCGAGGCCGCCGCGGCGTTCGGCGACGACCGCGTGTTCGTGGAGCGGTACATCGAGCGCCCGCGTCACGTGGAAGCGCAGATCCTCGCCGATCACACGGGGCGCGTCGCGTTTCTCGGCGAGCGCGAGTGCAGCGTGCAGCGCCGCCACCAGAAGCTGCTCGAGGAGACACCCTCGCCCGCGTTCGACGCGGCGACCCGCAAGGCCTTCGGCGAGGCGTCGTGCCGCGTGGCGAAGGAAGTCGGGTACCTGTCCGCGGGCACGGTCGAGTTCATCCTCGACGAGCAGAACCGTTTCTACTTCCTCGAGGTGAACACGCGCCTGCAGGTGGAGCATCCGGTGACCGAGATGGTCACGGGACTGGACCTCGTGGCCGAGCAGCTGCGCGTCGCCGAGGGACTCGAGCTCTCGTTCGGCGACGACACGCCGCAGCCGCGCGGCTGGTCCATGGAGGCGCGCATCATCGCCGAGGACCCCGCGAAGAACTTCATGCCGAGCGTCGGCCGCATCGAACGCCTGCGGTTCCCGCACGGGCCGGGCGTACGCAACGACGCGGGCGTGTACCGCGGCTACGAGATCCCGATGTTCTACGACTCGCTGCTCGCCAAGCTCGTCGTGTGGGGCGCCGATCGCGACCAGGCGCGCCGCCGCATGCTGCGCGCGCTGTCCGAACTCGTGCTCGACGGGCCGCACCACAACGTCGCGTTCCACAAGTGGCTGTGCGCGCACCCCGAGTTCGCCGCGGGCCACCTGTCCACGCGCTTCCTCGAGGAGCACTTCACGTCGCAGTCGCTCGCGCCGACCGAAGAGGCGGCCGACGTCGCGGTGATGGCGGCGGCGCTGCACGCGCACGAGGAATCGAAGCGGGTCGCGGTCGCGCCCGTCGACGGCGCCTGCGGCGCCGGTGGCGCGGAGCCGCGCTCCACCTGGAAGTGGGCCGGTCGCGGGAGGAGCGGACGATGAAGGTCTGGGTGACGATGGCCGGCCGCGACGCCGAGGTGAACTTCCGCACCGAGGGCGGACGACTGCTGCTCGAGACCGCGGGCAAGGAGCTGCACGCCGACTTCGTGCGCCTGCCCGACGGCGAGGTCTATTCGCTGCTCGTGGACGGGCGCTCGTACGAAGTGCGCGTCTCGCCCGAGGGCGAAGTGCTCGAAGTGACGTGGCAGGGCCGCACGCTGCCCGTCGAGGTGAAGCATCCGCTCGAGAAGATGCTGCAGCAGGTCTCGGGCGGCGCGGCGCGCAGCCGCGGCGAGACGCTCGTGGCGCCGATGCCCGGCGCCGTGGTCGCGATCCGCGTGAAGGTCGGCGACACCGTGCAGCCGGGCCAGTCCGTGCTCGTGCTCGAGGCCATGAAGATGCAGAACGAGCTCACCGTGCAGCACGCGGGCGTCGTGAAGGAAGTGTGCGTCGAGGAGAAGGCCGCGGTGAGCGCGGGACAGCCGCTGCTCAAGATCGCGCCGCCGGCGGAGGGCGCATGAGCCGCCCGCAGAAGCCGCGCGGCCGTGCCGCCGCGACGCCGCAGCCCGACGTGAAGCCGCGCCGCACGCCGAGCGACCTGCCCGTGCGCGCCGTGTACGGCCCCGCCGACCTGCCCGCCGATCTCGGCGCGCGCACGCCGCTGCCGGGCGAGGCGCCCTACACGCGCGGCGTGCATCCCGGCATGTACCGCTCGCGGCTGTGGACGATGCGCCAGTACGCCGGCTTCGGCAGCGCGGCGCAGACCAACGAGCGCTTCCGCTTCCTGCTCGGCCAGGGCCAGACCGGACTCTCGGTCGCCTTCGACCTGCCCACGCAGATGGGCTACGACAGCGATCACGCGCTCGCGCGCGGCGAAGTCGGCAAGGTCGGCGTGGCGATCTCGTGCCTCGCCGACATGGAGCAGCTGCTCGACCAGATTCCGCTCGATCAGGTCAGCACGAGCATGACGATCAACTCGACCGCGCCGCTGCTGCTCGCGTTCTACGTGGCGGTCGCCGACGGCCGCGGCACGCCGCGCGAGAAGCTCAACGGCACGGTGCAGAACGACGTGCTCAAGGAGTACATCGCGCGCGGCACGTACATTTATCCGCCCGCGCCGTCGCTGCGGCTGATCACCGATGTGTTCGAGTTCACCGCGCAGCAGGTGCCGCAGTGGAACAGCA
>JBGANH010000092.1:8392-13726 GCA_044222365.1 Candidatus Eiseniibacteriota bacterium | reverse complement strand
GTGGCACATCATGCAGTCGCGGTCCGACATGCCGAGCGTGTAGTAGACGCGGCGCGCCTTGTGCGGCTGGTGACAGTCGACGCACGCGGGCACCTGGTTCGGCGCCTTCTCCCACAGCTCGCCGCGGATGATCTTCGTGTGCACCGTCTCGATGCGGACGTGGCACTGCTCGCACGTCTTCGCCACGTTCTGCCGCGCGATCGACGAGCGTGCGTCGGTGTGCGGCAGCTGGAAGTGCGCGGTGTGGCAGCTCGTGCAGACGGCGGTGGTGAGCAGGCCCTTCTTGAACAGGCCCTCGCCGTGGATCGACTCGGAGTAGTTGGTGAGGATCGAGTCCTGCGGAATGTGGAACCGCATCTGCACCGGCGAGCCTTCGCGATGGCAGCGCCCGCACAGGAACGGGATGTTGACCGTGTTGGTCGGCGCGCTGGTGTCCTTCGGGCGCATCACGCCGTGCGTGCCGTGGCAGAACTTGCAGGTCGGCGCCAGCTTTTCGCCGCGCAGCTCGGCCTGGCCGTGGAGGCTCGCGTTGTGCTGCTCGAGTTCCTTCGCGTGGCAGCTGCCGCACTCGACCTTCTTGAGCTTCGTCGCGTGCGGAAGATCGCCGCCCTTGAGTTCCGCGTGGCAGCCGTCGCAGCGCACGCCCGCGTGCGCCGACGCGCGGAGACCGCCGTCGAAGTTCGGGCCCGAGTCCTCGGCGAAGACCCGCTTCGTGCTCGGCGCGCCGGGCTTGTGGCAGTCGAGGCAGTCGTCGGCGCCGACGAACGGCGCGTCGGCCGGCTTGCTCGTCGGCGTCGCGGACGTGAGCGCCGCCACCGCCAGCGTCAGCGCCGCGACCACGGCTGCGACACCGGCCCACCTCCATGCGTCGGGACGCCGCGTCGGCGCGGGCGAGAACCCGGGATCGCCGGCAGCGCCTTCGGACCAGCGCTCGTCGTGTCGGGACATCGATCTCCTCGTGGGACTTCGGGACTTCGGAACTTCGAGATGTCGGGTGCGTCGCGGCCGGGCGGGACGCCGTGGAGGCGGGCGCAGTGCGTCAGCAGGCCATGCGCATGTCATGCACAGCAAGGGACAGGCCGCCGGGGAATCGGCCCCGCGGGCGCGGCCCGCGCGCATTTCCATCGACGTGCGGGCGCCGGCTTCATAGGCTGACAACGATCTCTCGCCGGGGGCTGTCAATTGGGGCGGGTTGAATGCCAGCATGTCATGGCTTCGACCGCACGCCTCCACCGAAACGCTGGCGGCGGCCTCGATTCCCGCGACATACGCGGGTTCCGTGCGCTCCTTCGCGTGGTCCGCCGCTTGCGAGATTCCGGGCGCTGTCGCTGCGGGTCCGAAGTCGGCCCCGCCCGCTGGAACGCGATCCCGAGCCCGGCGGCGAGTTTGGACGGATGGAGGAGAGGGATGCGTTCCAGCTGGACGTCCTGGGGTGGACGACTCGCGCGCGCGCTCGGCGCCGTCGCGATCGCGGCCGCGCTCGCATTCGCGTGGCCGGGCACCGCCCGCGCCGACGACGACGTGAGCGACGGCTGCCTCATGTGCCACAAGGACCCGACGCTGGCGAAATCGGTCGGCCGCTCGGGCTCGCTCACCGTGAGCGGCTCCGGCCTCGCGGGTTCGGTACACCACAAGATCTCGTGCGTCGGCTGCCACAAGGGCGCCACGCAGCGCCATCCCCAGCACCTGCCTCCCGTCGACTGTACCGGCTGCCACAAGAAGGCGCGTGCCGCGCTCGAGATCGGCGTCCACTCGCGCGTCACGGGCGGCGTGACCGGCGGCTGCATCACCTGCCACGGTGCGCACGAAGTCGCGAAGGCGAAGGGCACCGGCCGCGCGATGTGCACGCGCTGCCACGATCGCGAAACGAAGCAGTACGAGGCGAGCGTGCACGGCATCGCGCTCGCGAAGGGCGACACCGACGCTTCGACGTGCAAGGACTGCCACGGCGGCGCGCACGAGATGCGCGCGCACGTCGACACGCTGTCGACCGTGAGCCGGCTCAACATCGACGAGACCTGCGCGAAATGCCACGCGAACAAGCAGCTCATGGCCAAGCGCAAGATCACGATCCCGGAGGCGGTGCAGCTCTTCCGCAACAGCGTGCACGGCCGCTCGAAGAAGTGGAACGCGGCGCGGTGCAACGATTGCCACGAGAGCCACTCGCTCCGGCGCGCGAACGATCCGCTGTCGTCGATCTACCGGCAGAACATCCCGACGACCTGCGGCCGCTGCCACAAGAAGGAAGCGAAGGCTTACCTCGTCGGCATCCACGGGACCGCGCTGTACCGCGGCGTGACCAAATCGCCCGTGTGCACCGACTGCCACGGCGAGCACCTGATTCGCGGGCCGCACGACGCCGATTCGCCGGTCGCCGCGGCCAACGTCAGCACCACGTGCTCGAGCTGCCACGAGGCCACCGGCATCCGCGAGACGTACGGGCTGCCCGCGGGCCGGCTCGACAGTTATCGCGACAGCTTCCACGGCCTCGCGGCGCGCGGCGGCTCGCGCGTCGTCGCGAACTGCGCGAGTTGCCACGGCTACCACGACGTGCTGCCGTCCACCGATCCACGCTCGATGGTGTCGAAGGAGCGCCTGAGCCAGACGTGCGGCCGCTGCCATCCGGGTGCCGGCACCAAGTTCCGCATGGGCCCGGTGCACGTGACGCTGACGCAGCCCAACAACCCGGCGCCGTACTGGGCCCGGTTCATCTACCTCTGGCTGATCGCCGGCACGATCGGCTTCATGGGCCTGCACAACGGGCTCGACTTCGTGCGCAAGATCGCGCGCAGCTTCAAGGCGCACCTCGGCCACGAGGAAATCCACTCGCACGCCGGCGGCCGCTGGTTCGAGCGCATGAACGGCCTCGAGCGCATCCAGCACGCGCTGCTCGCGATCAGCTTCTTCACGCTCGTGTACACGGGCTTCGCGCTCAAGTTCCCCGAGTCGTGGGTGTTCTCGTGGATGGCGCGGCTCGAGGGCGCGTACGCGTGGCGCAGCATCGTGCACCGCGTCGCCGCCGTGATCATGACCGTGGTCTCGCTGTACCACGTGTACTACCTCACCACGAAGCGCGGCCGGAAGCTGGTGTTCGACCTCTTCCCGCGCGTGTCGGACGCGTTCGACCTCGTGAACAACATGCTGTACCTGCTCGGCCTCAAGAAAGAGGGCGCGAAGTTCGACCGCTTCGGCTACATCGAGAAGGCGGAGTACTGGGCGCTCATCTGGGGCACGATCGTGATGTCGCTCACGGGCGGCCTGCTGTGGTTCAACAACTCGTCCATGCGCGAGCTGCCCAAGTGGATCCTCGACCTCTCGACGGTCGTCCACTACTACGAAGCGTGGCTGGCGTTCCTGGCGATCGTGGTCTGGCACCTGTACATGAACATCGCCAACCCGGACGTCTATCCGCTCAACTGGACGTTCCTCACCGGCCGCATCTCCGAGGCGCAGCTCAAGCACGAGCACTACCTCGAGTGGAAGCGGATCCTCGAGGAAGAGGCGAAGGCTGCGGAGGCCGCGGGCGAGGCGACGCCGGAGCAGGCCGTGCCGGCAACGAAGTCCGGCCGCGGCGCGCCGCCCCCGCACAGCTCGCCGCCGGCGCACTGATCGACATTCCGCCGTCGCCGATGTGAATCGGAGCGGAATACCTTCGAGGGCGGAAACGGCGAGCGTTTCCGCCCTTCGACATCTCCCCCGAACGAGGTCGTCGACCTCGAATTCTCCGGCTGCACCGACGCGCACGCGTGCTCGATGGTGTGCCGCTGCTGCACGCCCTGCGTCAGCGGTGGAACGCACGACGTGGACAAGGTGACGAACGTGCTCGGCATGGCGAGCTCGAGTCGATCCATCGCTGAGCCACGGCGGGCGGCGCGGCGATCCGGAGCGCGTCGCCGGCCCGTGCCGACGTCGCGCACGCCCGCCACCCGAAGCACGAAGCCCCGGCGCCTTCCGGCACCGGGGCATTCGCATCGCTTCCTTGCGGCCTGCTACGAGCCTTCGTGGCACTCCACGCACTTGCTGTGCGGCGGCATGGGATCGCCGCCCTTCATCACGTGGCAGTTCTGGCATTCCTCGCCCGCGTCGAGGTGCGGCTGGTGCTCGAACTGGCCGCGGAACGTCGGGAACGTCTTCTTGAGCATGTCTCCGTGGCACTTGCCGCAGACCTGCTTGTTCGCGGTCGAGAGCGTCTTGTGGTGACACGACGAGCAGCGCTCGGGCGCGTAGCGGACGATCTCGCCCGGCGCGCGCTGCGCGTGCGTGTGATGGCACTCGGCGCACTCGAGCTTCGCGTCGAGCAGGTGCGGCCCGTGCGCGAACGCCAGCCCGGCGAACGTGCCGGACTTCTTCTCGATGCCCTGGTGGCAGTTGAGACACTTGTCGGGATCCTTGCCGATCGTCTTCCACGGCATCGGGAGGGCCGACAGCCCGCGCGCTGCGCGTGCCTCGTTCATCTGGGCGTGCGCCTTCTCGAGCAGGGCGTACGCGTAGTTGATGTTGTGGATGCCGCGACCGCGCGCGACGAGCTGGAAGTTGTGCTTCGCGTCGTCCCACGCCGGCGGCGGATCGAGCCCCATCGCGCCCGACGTCGCTTCCATCTGCGAGCGGATCGCGGCGGTGCGATCGTCCACGGCGGTGCGCCACGCGTAGAAGATGCTCTCGTACTTCGGCCCGTGACAGGACATGCACGACAGCGCCGTCGCCTTCGGCGTCGGCTGGCCGTCGGGCGCGAACTCCGCCACCTGCGCGGTGAGGTTCGTGTTGTGGCAGCCCTGGCAGGTGACGCCGGTCGTGAACATCGCGCTCGGCATGTTCGGCACGCCGCGTCCGCCGGTGCCGGCGTACAGGTCGTGCTGCGGCGAGTGACCCGAGCCGTGGCACGTCGTGCACGCGTTCGCCGTGGAGGCCGCGTCGGTGTGCACGCCGGGCGAGAACGGCTGCGGTCCGTGCTCGATGGGCGAGTGGCAGTTCTGACAGTCGACCTTGTGCTTGCTCACGTGCCACTCGTGCAGGAAGTCCTTCTCGCGGAAATGCTCGAGCCGGTCCGCCTGGTTGTGACACTGCAGGCAGCGCTCGCGAGGCACGTTGCCCTCGCCCTTCACGATGCCCGCGTGACACGACGTGCACGGCATCGCGCTCTTGCTGACCTGGCTGTGATCGAACGTCGTGCCCGCGTGCGTCGTCACCGTCTTCGGCACCTCGTGGCACTTCTGGCAGGCGCCGAGGCCATCGTTCGTCGGCTGGCCCTTGAAGTGACACAGCGCGCACGTCGACATGGTCACGGTGAGGTGCACGCCCTGCACCATCTGGCCGTGACACGACGTGCACCGCAGG
>JBGANH010000092.1:0-8359 GCA_044222365.1 Candidatus Eiseniibacteriota bacterium | reverse complement strand
AGGTGCAGGCCGCGCCGCGCCTCGGTCAGGTGCGGACGGTGATCGAACTGCACGCCGTGGAAGGTGACGCGTCCCTCGAGCAGCCGGCGCTCGTGGCAGCGCAGGCACGCCGCGTCGTCGACCTCGGCCCACGGCTTGGTGCCGTAGGTCGCGGTGAAGTACTTCGCGACCATCGAGAGCGCTTCGTACTTCTTGCGCACCTCGGCGGTGAGCCCGGGCGAGATGTGGCACTCCACGCACGCGATCTGGTTGTGCTTGGAGTGCTTCCAGGACTGGAAGTAGGGCTTCATGATGTGACAGGTGCCGCAGAACTGCGGCGTCGACGACACCTGCACGAACGCCAGAAGCCCGACGAAGGCGAAGCCCACGAGCAGGCCGAACGCCGCCGTGATCGCCGGTGGCAATCGCAGCGAGCGTCCCCCGGTCAGCTTCGCCAGAGGCGAATCGGGTCCGAACCCCGGAAGAGGCGACATCGACTACTCCCGCGGCCGGCGGTTGCGATAGCCGCGGAGGATGCCCACGGTCATCAGCACGTAGAACCAGAACACGACGAGGGCGAGCTTGTTGACCATGTTGATGCTGAACTTGTGCTTCAGCTCGGTCTCGATCTCGTTGCCCACCGACCTGGCGCGGAGCGTGAAGGCCGACACGGCCTCCGGCTGCACCTGGTGGGCCGCGATCATCGCTTCGCGCAGGTAGGTGCGGGCTTCCTCGACGCGCGCGTGGTAGTCCTCGGTCGCCATCGGCACGGCGTCGGCCTTCAGGACGAGCTTCTCGGCGCTGTCGATCTCGTTCTTCGCCGACTGCCAGTCCGCCAGCATCGTCGCGCCCATGCGCTCGAGCTTGCTGCCCTTCGCGTGGCACTTGACGCAGTTGCTCTCGAGCCGCGTGACGACGCTCGCTTCGATCCCGTGGCCGCCGTGGCAAGCCACGCACGCGGGCTGGTTCTTCGCCGCCATCGCCTGCGCGTGCGGACCCGCGATGTAGTAGCGGCGCTCCGCGGTGTGGCAGCGACCGCAGACCTTCGTCACCTCGCCGACGTCCGGCGGGTTGGCGCCGTGCACGCCGTGGCAGCTGACGCACGTCGGCGAACGCATGTTGCCGAGGTCGAAGAGCTGATGCGCGTGGACGCTCGTCAGGTAGTCCGCGTACGAGTTCTTGATGTGGCGCTGGCGCACGAGCGTGGTGTCGCCGTGGCACTGGCCGCACGTGCGCGGCACGTTGGTCGGATAGACGCTGCTCACGGGATCGGCCACCGGCATCACGTCGTGCGCGCCGTGGCAGTCCGAGCACACCGCGACCTGCTTGTCGCCCTTGGCCAGCAGCTGGCCGTGGCGCGAGGTCTGGTAGAGCGCGAGCTGGTCGACCGGCAGGCCGTACGGACGCATGGCCTTCTCGTCCGAGTGGCAGGAGCCGCACATCTTCGGCACGGACGCCTTGTCGACCTTGCCGGTGAAGCTGCCGCCGTGCGCCTTCGCTTTGTCGTCGGTCGTGTCGTCGCCGCCGTGGCACGACGTGCAGTGCACGTCTTCCTTCGCGTGCGGGCTCTTCTCGAACGCGACGCGGTCCGCCGGGTGGCAGACGCCGCAGCGTCCCGACGCCGCCGTGACGATGCGTGCGCCGCTCGGCGCGGGGGCCGCCGTCGGCGAGGCCGCGAGGGCCAGCGTGGCGGCGCCGGCCAGCGCGGCCAGCGCGAGGGCGAGGATGCGGGCGCGACCCGCGCGCGCGATCACTTGCGCCCCACGAACAGCGCGGCCGCCGTCATCAGCGCCCACACCGCGAGGGTGGCCAGCCCGAGCGTGCGCAGGCGCGCCGCGTCGAGCCTGCCGGGATTCCTCGCCGCCCACAGCGGCACGAACGGCACGCCGACCGCGAACAGCAGCAGCACGGTGCCCGCGATCCACGGCATCGACGGCGTGAACTGGTTCACGAGCCACGCGGGCAGCAGGTACCACGCGGGCCGCGTGCCGGGCGGCGTCGCGTACGGATCCGCCGGACCGTGGAAGCCGAACGGCGCGAGCGTCGCGAGCGTCGCGAGGCCGGCGAACACCAGCAGCAGGAAGATGATCAGGTCGTAGGTGTGGCGGTGCCAGGTCGTCGTTCGCGCGGCGTCACCACCCTCGGCGACGACGCTCAGGCCGATGCGGCGCATGGTGCCGAACGTGATCCAGACGCCGAGCAGGTAGAGCAGCGGCAGGACGATGATGTGCATGATGTACGTGCGCAGCAGCACGTCTTCGGTGACGACGTGGCCGCCGATGACGAACGAGATGAACGGGCCCACGATCGGCTGCGCGCAGACGATCTCGAGGCCGCGCATCGACGCCCAGTACGACTGGACGTCCCACGGCAGCAGCCGGCCGGTGAAGTCCAGCATGAGCACGAGCCACATCAGCATCACGGCGCTGGCCCACAGCAACTCGCGCGGCGCCTCGTAGAGCCGGTCGAGGAAGAGCCGCACCACGCGCGCGATCACCACCGCGATCAGCAGCCACGCGCCCCAGTGGTGCACCTGGTGGACGAACCAGCCGAGCGGCACGTCGCGCACGATGCCCGCCGTGCTGTCGTAGGCGCCTTCGGCGGTCGGGTGGTAGTAGAACGCCAGCAGCATGCCCGTGAGCATCTCGAGCCCGAACAGCAGCGCGGTCATCAGGCCGAGCACCTGCGGCCAGCGCGCATACGACACGAGCGGCTTATCGTTCAGCTCGTTCACGACTTCGCGCAGCGGACGGCGCGTGTCGACGGGCGTGTAGACGATGCCGAAGTTCGTGAGCACCGAGAAGATCTCGGTGAGGTTGATGCGCTCCTCGAGCCACTCGACGAAGGCCCAGTGCTTCGGGAGCGGCTTCTGCGGCCCGCCAGGCGGGTTCGGCGTGATCGTGCTCATACGCGGACGAAGACCTCACCGGCGCGCATGCTGACCTCGAACGTCGGCAGCGCGCGCGGCGGCGGGCCGGAGAGCACGTTGCCCTTGAGGTCGAAGCGGCCGTCGTGGCAGGGACAGACGATGGCGTGGCGCTCGCGGTCGTAGTTGAGGATGCACCGCACGTGGGTGCAGACCGCGGACAGCGCGATGACGTTGGTCTCGTTGGTGCGGATCACGAAGAACGGCGCGACGCCGTGGCGCACGAGCTTGGCCTCACCGATGCGCAGGTCGTTCAGCGCCCCGATGCGCACGAGTCGGCCGCCGCCTTCGCGTTTCTCGGGCGAGCCGACGTACGCCGCGATGACGCCGGCGCCACCGAGGGCCCACAGGGCGAGGAAGCCGCGGGAAAGCCACTTGAGGAAATCGCGGCGCGTTCCCGGGGTGCCGGCACCGGTCGTCGGTGCGGATCCAGCTTCGCGTTCAGCCATCACGCCTCCAGTCGGGAGTCAGCGCGGCATGCGTGCATCGTCGGTCGGAGCGAAAGGGAGGCCCGGCGAGGGGTGCTCAGGCGCTGCCGGAAGTTAAGCGGGTGTCCAGACCGGCGCAACCGATTCGAGTGCTCCGGCATGCCGCCTTTGGGCCCATCGTCCCGAACGCACGACGCGCCGGTCGCGGGGGGCGACCGGCGCGTCGAGGTGTGATCCGGAGCGATCAGAACCAGCGGACGATGCTGACCTTCTTGTCCGTGTAGAAGTCGACCGCGTCGGTGCCGTGGGCCTTCACGTCGCCGAAGAAGCTGCCCTTCGCGCCGCCGAACGGGAAGAACGCCATCGGGGCGGCCACGCCGATGTTGATGCCCATCATGCTGGGCTCGACCTGGTAGCGGTATTCGCGCGCCCACTTGCCGCTCGAGGTGAAGATGCTCGACGCGTTGCCCAGCTCGTGCTTCTTCACGGTCGCGACCGCGGACTCGAACGTGTCGGCCTTCATGATGCAGATGACCGGCCCGAAGATCTCCTCGCGGGCGATGACCATCTCCGGCTTCACGTTCGTGAACACGGTGGGCCCGAGGAAGTAGCCGTTCGGGTTCTTCGGGTCCTCGTAGCCGCGGCCGTCGAGCGCGAGAGTCGCGCCCTCGGCGATGCCCTTCTCGATGTAGCCGAGCACCTTCTCGCGGTGGGCCTGCGAGATGACCGGGCCCATGGTGACGCCGGGCTCCATCCCGTCGCCGACCTTGATCTTCTTCGCCTCGGCGACGAGCTTCTCGACCATGATGTCGTACGCGCTGCCGACGCCGAGCACGACGCTGTTCGCGAGGCAGCGCTCACCGGCGCAGCCGAAGCACGACTCGGTGCTCACCTGCGCGGCGCGGTCCATGTCCGCGTCGGGCATCACGAGGACGAAGTTCTTCGCGCCGCCCAGGGCCTGCACGCGCTTACCCGTCTCGGCCGAGCGCTTGTAGATGTAGTGCGCGATCGGCGAGCTGCCGACGAACGACACGCCGGCGATGCCCGGGTGGTCGAGGATGCCGTCCACCGCGTCCTTGCCACCGTGCACCATGTTCACGACGCCCGCGGGCAGTCCGCACTCGTGCAGGATCTCGAAGATCTTCTGCTGCGAGAGCGGCACGCGCTCGCTCGGCTTGACGACGAACGTGTTGCCGCAGGCGACCGCGTGCGGCAGGAACCACATGGGCACCATCGCCGGGAAGTTGAACGGCGTGATCGCGGCGAAGACGCCGAGCGGCTGGCGGTAGGTCACGCAGTCGATACCGGTCGCGATGTCCTCGAGCGAACGGCCCTGCATCGTGGTCGGGATGCCGATGGCCATGTCGATGTTGTCGATCGCGCGGCGCACGCTGCTGCGCGACTCGTCGAGCGTCTTGCCGTGCTCGAGCGTGATCGTGCGCGCGAGGTCGTCGAACGCCTTCTCGAAGAGCTCCTTCATCCGGAAGAGCGGACGGACACGGTTGACCGGCGGCGTCGCGCGCCACTCCGGATAGGCCTTCGCCGCCGCCTGCACGGCGCGGTCGACGTCCGCGGCGCCACCCATCGGCGTGCGCGCGAGCAGCTCGTGCTTCGCCGGGTTGTACACGTCGAACGTGGACGTGGCGGACGAGTCGACCCACTTCCCGCCGACGTAGAGCTTCAGGGTCTGGACCGACGACGAAACACTGACCGACATGGAAGGTTCCTCTCGAGGATGGATTCGAGTGGCCGAGCCGGGGCTGACCGGCACGGCATCGCCCGGCGTGTCGCCGACGGGAGCGCGGTGCCCGCGCCACGGGTGCGCCCGTATGGTGGGAACCAGCGGGCCGAGAGCGGCGAACAATAGCATCCCGCCGCGTCGGCGCCGCCGGATTTTCGGGGGCACGGAGTGCGCGCGGGACTCACGCGGGTCGCATGCGGCCCGCGCACGTGTCACGAAGTCGGCGAGAACGCGATATCGCGCGACGGTTGCGCTGGCTTCGCCTCGACCGCGACGGCTAGAGTGCCGCCCACTCGTTTCGATCCCGCGTCCTCGGAGGCCCACGCATGAGCGGTTCCGCGCCGTCCGTCGTACCCGCCCGCTTCGTTCCCTACATCGCACCCGAGACGCACCTGCGGGAGTTCTCGTGGCGCGCCGTGCTCGTCGGCGCCGTGCTGGGCATGGTCTTCGGCGCGTCCTCGCTCTACCTCGTGCTCAAGGTCGGGCTCACCGTGAGCGCGTCCATTCCCGTGGCCGTGATCTCGATGACGCTGTTCAAGGTCCTCGGCCTGTTCAAGGTGAAGGACGCGACCATCCTCGAGAACAACATCTCGCAGACCGCCGGGTCGGCGGGCGAGTCGATCGCGTTCGGTGTCGGCGTGACGATGCCCGCGATCATGATCCTCGGCTTCGACCTCGAGCTGACGCGCGTCGCGCTCGTGGCGACGCTGGGCGGCCTGCTCGGCATCCTGATGATGATCCCGCTGCGCCGTGCGCTGATCGTCGCGCAGCACGGCAAGCTCAAGTACCCCGAGGGCACCGCGTGCGCCGAGGTGCTCAAGGCCGGAGCTTCGGAGGACTCGCGCGAGGCGAGCTCGCCCGAGGCGAAGGCCGAGGCCGCGGCGATGGGCGCGCAGGGCGTTTCGGCGCGCACGATCTTCGCGGGCTTCGGCATCGGCCTCGCGTACAAGACCGCGATGTCGGCGCTGCGCCTGTGGAAGGACACGCCCGAGAAGGTGTTCGGCAAGCCGTTCGAGGCCGGCTCGATGTCGGCCGAGATCTCGCCGGAGCTGCTCGGTGTCGGCTACATCATCGGGCCGACGATCGCGGCGGTGATGTGCGCCGGTGGCGTGCTCGCGTACCTCGTGCTGATCCCGATGATCAAGTTCTTCGGCTCCGCGCTGCCGGGTCCGCTCGCGCCGGGCACGGTGCCGATCGCCGAGATGAGCCCGAACCAGATCCGCGGCGCGTACGTGCTCTACATCGGCGCCGGCGCCGTGGCCGCCGGCGGCATCATCAGCCTCGTGCGCTCGCTGCCCATCATCGGCCACGGTCTCGCGGAAGGCCTGCGCGACGTGCGCGGCATGAAGGCCGCCGGGCCGACGAGCCGCATCGACCGCGACCTCGGCTCGAAGGTGGTCTTCGGCGGCATCGCGCTGCTCGTGCTCGCGATCCTGCTGTCGCCGTCGCTGCACATGAACCTGCTCGGTGCGCTGCTCATCGTCGTGTTCGGCTTCCTGTTCGTCACCGTGTCGAGCCGGCTCACCGGCGAGATCGGCTCGTCGAGCAATCCCATCTCGGGCATGACCGTCGCCACGCTGCTGCTCACGTGCCTGATCTTCCTGCTCATCGGCTGGACCGGCGCGAGCTGGTACGTCACCGCGCTCTCGGTCGGCGGCATCGTCTGCATCGCCGCCTCGAACGGCGGCTCGACCTCGCAGGACTTGAAGACCGGCTACCTCGTCGGCGCCACGCCGCGCTACCAGCAGATCGCCATCCTGATCGGCGCGCTGCTGTCGGCGCTCGTGCTCGGGCCGATCCTGCTTCAGCTGAACGAAGCCGCCACCGTGTACGTGCCGGCGGAGAAGGTCGCGCCCGCGGGGCTGGCGGCGGACGTCGCCACGCTCGGCGCGAAGCACGACCACGTGCGCGGCGCGCAGGCGAACGACGACACGCACGAGTACCGCGTGTGGCAGAAGCGCGACGCGGTCGGCGGACCGGAAGGCAAGTACCTCGTCGACGACGCCGGCCATGCGGTGTGGTACGTCGATCCGGGCATCAACGGCACGTTCAACCAGCGGCCCGACGGCACGACGGTGCACAAGTTCGACGCGCCCAAGGCGACGCTGATGAGCTACATCATCCGCGGCATCCTCGACCGGCACCTGCCGTGGGGCCTCGTGCTCTTCGGCGTGATGATCGCGGTGGTGCTCGAGCTCTCGGGTATCCCATCGCTCGCGTTCGCGGTCGGCGTCTACCTGCCGCTGTCCTCGAGCACGCCGATCCTCGTGGGCGGTGCGGTGCGCTGGCTCGTCGATCGCGCGCGCCGCAGCGAACTCGCGCACATGAACCTGAGCGAGGACCAGCTGCAGGCCGAGGGCGACAAGAGCCCCGGCGTGCTGATGGCGAGCGGCTACATCGCCGGGGGCGCGATCGCCGGCATCGTCATCGCCTTCCTCGCCGGCGCGATGCAGGACACCGACACGGCGCTGCAGCACTGGGCCGAGACGCACAATCCGTTCTACGCCGGCGCCAGCGCCGACGCGCTCTCGGTGATCCCGTTCGCGGCGCTGACGCTGCTGCTGCTCTTCGTCGGCCGCGAGTGGCTGCTCGGCGGACCGAAGCGCGCGCGCTGACGAAGCGCGGAGCGGAAGCGACGCAGGCCCGGGCGGCACGCGCCGCCCGGGCCTTCGCGTCGTCTCGCGTCCGTCAGCGGTACGCAGCCTTGAGCCGGCCCCACGTGCTCGTGCGCGCCGGGATCGGGTTGTCGATGCGGAAGCCGCCGCAGGACTCGAGTGTGAACTCGCGCATCGACGCGTCGTGCAGGAACAGCATGCCGCCGATATCGCCGCTGCCCTCCAGCGACTCGGTGCGCAACGCGTAGCGCAGGTGGAACGGCGTGCCGGCCACCGCCTGCACGGTGACGCGCAGCAGGTGATTGCCGCCCACGAAGTGTTCGTTGTCCGGGCTGACGAGCGTGAAGGTGTCCGCGTTCGCGGTGCCTTCGCGCAGCGAGCCGGTCAGGCGACAGATGCCGCCCGCTCCGGGCGGCGCGCCACAGAACGCCTGCATGAACAACCGGAATCCGAGCGTGATCGTGATCGGTGTGCCCGCCGGAAGGCCGCCCACCGTGAAGTCGTCCTCGACGACCATCTCGCTTCCGCACGCCGGTCCGCCCGAGGCGACCGGGCACCAGCCCGAGGCGTCGGCCTGGGCGTAGCCCTCGGCGGGCCTCGCGATGCCCCGCACCGAGCGGCAGGCGTCGAGCGGGAACGTCTGTTCCCAGGGCAGCGTGGTGATGGGGAG
>JBGANH010000091.1:0-13883 GCA_044222365.1 Candidatus Eiseniibacteriota bacterium | reverse complement strand
CAGCAGCGGGATCTTCTTGTCGAGCGACTCACCGGTCCACGACATGAACACGCTGGGGATCATCAGCGTGGCGCCGTTCTCGGTGTTCTTGATGTACACATGCGCGTGCCGCGTCCGCCGGCCACGAGCAGCCCCAGGCGCGCGACCACTTCTAATAGCCCGCCCGCTGGTCCACGACGTTGAAGAGCGGCTCGCCCGCGAGGAAGCGCGCGAGGTTCGCGCCGAATTGGTCGCAGGCGCGCTCCCAGTAGCGCGGACCCACGCCGCCCACGTGCGGCGTCACCACGACGCGCGGATGCGACCACAGCGCGTGCCCCGCGGGCAGCGGCTCGGTCTCGAACACGTCGAGCGCCGCGCCGGCGAGCTGCCCCGCGTCGAGCGCGGCGACGAGCGCGCCCTCGTCGAGCAGCGCGCCGCGCGCGAGGTTCACGAGGTAGGCCGTCGGCTTCATGCGCGCGAGCAGTTCGGCCCCGACCAGCTTCACGGTCGCGGCGGTCTGCGGCGCGGTCATCACGATCCAGTCGGAGGCCGCGAACAGCTCTCCGAGCCGCTCCACTCCCCACTGCTCGTCGGCCGGTCCGGGATCGCTCCCCGGGCGGCGGCGCACGGCGAGCACGCGCATGCCGAGCGCCTTGCCGAGCTTCGCGACACCCTTGCCGGTCTCGCCGAAACCCACGAGTCCCAGCGTCGCGCCCTCGAGTTCGAGGAAGCCGGGCGCGGTGTGCCACTGCCCGACCTGGTCCCAGCGACCCTCGCGCTGACGGTCACGCGAAGCCGGCAGCTGCCGCGCGATCGCGAGCATGAGCGCGAGCGCGTGCTCGGCCATCGAGCGCGCGTGCAGCCCGCGGCCGTTGGTGAGCGTGACGGCGCTCGCCGCCAGTTCGGGAAACAGCAGCCCGGTCACACCCGCCGCGGGCGAGTGAATCCAGCGCAGCCTCGCCGCGCTCGCCAGGTTGTGTGGGCGGACGAGGTAGCCGAACACCGCGTCGGTCTCGGGCAGCAGCGCCTCGGCTTCCTCGCGCGTGGCGGGCGACGCGAATCGCGCGCGCGGGAACGTGGCGGCGAGCCGGGCCATTTCGGTCGCGGGCACGTTCCAGACGCCACCCGGATCACGCACCCATTCGAGCACCAGAGGTCGGTTCATGGGCGGCATGTTGCCACACTCGCGCGCCGCGCGCGGCCCCGATTCGGCGGTCCCCGTTCGCCTTGCGCCTCTTCGGCGGCCCGGATAGTCTGCGCGTTCCGCAAACCGGGATCACGCGCATCTGCTGGAGGAGTGGAATGACCCTGCGCCGTCACCTTTCCGCCGCGCTCGCGGCGGCTTCACTGCTGGCTGTCGCCGCCACGTCCGCCGTGGCCGGCCCCTGGTCGCTCGCCCCGGGCGAGTACTACACCGAACTGCGCGGCAGCTTCTTCTCCGCCAGCTCCTACTACAACGACGACGGCGACCGCATCGTCACGAACACGCTGCAGGAGTCGCGCTCGCTGCGGTCGTACTCCGAACTCGGCTGGAAGAAGCACTTCAGCGTGCAGCTGTCGCTGCCCGCGGTCAGCCGCACGTTCCGCGACAGCGACGACCACATCGCGCTGAGCAACTCGGGACTCTCCGACTTCGGTTTCGGCCTGCGCTACGCGATCGCCAACGGCCGCAGCGCTTCGGCCGTCCAGGTCGGCTGGCAGGCCCCGGTCGGCTACAACGCCGCGCTCAATCCCGCGCTCGGCGACGGCCACCAGGCGCTCTCGGCCTCCCTGCAGCTCGGCGGCGCCGCGGGCAAGAACGCCTTCTGGCAGGCCTCGGCCGGCTGGAAGTACGACTACCGCACGGTGGGCAAGCGCAGCAGCGACGCCGCCACCGACGGCGCGGCCGCGGTGGACTGGGCCGATCACTTCACGACCGACGGCGCGCTCGGCGTCTGGATGGGCGACCTCAACGTCGCCGGCCAGTGGGTCGCCGAACTGCCGATGAGCACCGGCCGTCCGCTCGAGACGCAGTGGGTGCTCGCCGGTCCGCGGCTCACCTACCGCGTGGACGAGCGCATCGACGCGTTCGCGGGCTCGTGGCATTCGCCGGTGGGCAAGAACGTGCTGCATATCGACGAGTACTACGCGGGCGTCACCTGGAAGGCGACGAAGCTCAACCGCCTGCAGGGCTTCCTCGGCGGCTCGAAGCGCCCGTAAGCCTCTCTTTCCGGCGGACGCGGGGCGGCACGCCTCCTGTCCGCCGGTTTTTTTCGCCAAGGAGCGGCCATTCCTTCCCACCTCGCACGACTGCTTCGACACGCACGGCGCCACCGCGCCGGCCTGCTCTGGGGCATCGCCTGCGTCGCCGCCGCCAACCTGATCGCACTCGCGCAGCCGCAGGTGCTGCGCTACGCGGTGGACGACCTGTACAAGGGCGTCACCGCCGAAAAGCTCGGGCGCTACGCGCTCATGCTGTTCGGGATCGCGATCGCCGCGGGACTGTTCAAGTACGCGATGCGCCAGTTCATCATCGCGATCTCCCGCCGCCTCGAGTACGAGCTGCGCAACGAGCTGTTCGAACACCTCCAGACGCTCGACGCGCCGTGGTTCCAGTCGCACCGCACCGGCGAGACCATGTCCATCGCGACGAACGACCTGTCGGCGGTGCGCATGATGCTCGGGCCAGGCGTCATGTACACCGTGAACACGATCATCGTGAGCGCGGTGTCGATCGGCTTCATGGTCTCGATCAGCCCGCGCCTGACGTTCTACTCGCTGCTGCCGCTGCCGCTCGTGTCGCTGAGCGTGTGGTGGTTCGGCGACCGCATCCACAAGCGCTTCGAGGGCGTGCAGGCGCGCTTCGCGCGGCTGTCGGCGCACGTGCAGGAGAACCTCGCCGGCATGCGCGTCGTGCGCGCGTTCACGAGCGAACGCCGCCAGGCCGAGCGCTTCGCCGAGCACAACCGCGATTACCTGCGCCAGAACCTCGACCTCATCCGCACGAGCGGCGTCTTCCAGCCCTCGCTCGCGTTCTTCTCCGGGCTCGGCGCGCTGCTCGTCGTGTGGGTCGGAGGGCGCGAGGCCGTGAAGGGCCACATCACGATCGGGCAGTTCGTGGCGTTCACGGTGTACCTCGGCATGCTCAACTGGCCGATGGTCGCACTCGGCTGGGTGATCAACATCTTCCAGCGCGGGCTCGCCTCGTACGGGCGAATCAACGCCATCCTCGAGACCGCACCGAGCATCGCGTCGCCCGCGGCACCGACGGTTGCGGACACTCGACGGGCGCCGGAGGCCGCGCGGGCTCCCGGGGCGCCGGAGGCGACCGAGGCTCCCAAGGGCACGATCGCGTTCCGCCACCTCACGTTCACCTACCCCGGCGCCGCCGAGCCCGCGCTGCACGACGTGTCGTTCACCGTGCCTGCGGGCAAGACCGTCGCGCTCGTGGGTCGCACCGGCTCGGGCAAGAGCACCGTGCTGTCGCTCCTGCCGCGCGTGTTCGATCCGCCGCCCGGCACCGTGTTCCTCGATGGCGTGGACGTGCGCGAATGGGACCTCGGCGCGTTGCGCGCGCAGATCGCGCCCGCCCCGCAGGAGACGTTCCTCTTCTCCGCCACGGTCGCCGAAAACATCGCGTACGGCGCGCACGACGCGGCGCCCGAGGCGATCGAGGCGGCCGCGAGGCTCGCGAACCTCGACGGCGACGTGCGCGGATTTCCCTCCGGGTACGAGACGCGCGTCGGCGAGCGCGGCATCACGCTTTCCGGCGGCCAGCGCCAGCGCGCCGCCATCGCGCGCGCGGTGCTGCGCGAGGCGCCTGTGCTGCTGCTCGACGACTGCCTCTCCGCCGTGGACACGCAGACCGAAGAGGCGATCCTGCAGGGACTGCGCACGGAGATGCGGCGCCGCACCTGCCTGCTCGTCTCCCACCGCGTGAGCGCCGTGCGCGAGGCCGACGAGATCCTCGTGTTCGACCGGGGCCGCATCGCCGAGCGCGGCCGCCACGACGAGCTGCTCGCGCTGGACGGGCGCTACGCCGCGTTGCACCGCGCGCAGCAGCTCGAAGAGGAGATCGAGGCGTCGTGAGCGAGCACGAAGAAGACGGCGCGCGCGCCTACGACCACCAGCTGGTCCGCCGCCTCGCCGCGTACCTCGCCCCCTACCGGTGGCAGGTCGCGCTCGCGGTGTTCGTCACGCTGCTTCAGGCGGCGGTGCAGCTCATGTTCCCGTGGCTCACGAAGGAGGCGATCGACCTCGGGATCCGCCACAAGGACCTGTACGCGCTCGACCGGATCGCACTGCTCTACCTCGCGTCGCTGCTCGCCGCGCTCGGGCTCGGCTACGCGCAGTCGCAGATCATGCAGGGCGTCGCGCAGCGCGTGATGCGCGACCTGCGCACGACGCTGTTCCGCAAGCTGCAGGAGCTGCCCGCGTCGTACTACGACAAGACGCCCGTCGGCCGGCTGATGACGCGCGTGACGAACGACGTGGACGTGCTCAACGAGATGTTCACGTCCGGAGTGGACGCGCTCTTCGGCGACATCTTCATGCTGATCGGCATCGTGGTCGCGATGGCCAACCTCAACGTCGAACTCCTCGCCGTCACGTTCTCGGTGCTGCCGCTCATCTTCCTCGTCACGATGACGTTCCGGATCCGCGTGCGGAAGGTGTTCCGCGACGTGCGCAGCAAGCTCGCGCGCCTGAACGCGTTCCTCAACGAGAACCTCACCGGCATGACCACCGTGCAGCTGCTCGGGCGCGAGGGCCGCAACGCCGGCGAGTTCCGCGCCATCAACGCGGAGCACCGCGACGCGAACCTGCTCGCGAACACCTACCACGCGGTGTTCTTCCCGCTGCTCGAAGTCGTGAGCGCGATCGCGTTGTCGCTCATCGTCTGGTACGGCGGCCGCCAGGTCATGTGGACGGGCATCACGCTCGGCACGCTCGTGGCGTTCATCCAGTACACGCAGCGCTTCTTCCGCCCGATTTCGGACCTGTCCGAGAAGTACGGCATCCTGCAGCAGGCGATGGCGTCGTCCGAGCGCATCTTCGAACTGCTCGACACGCCCGCCGATCCCGCGGCCGTGCGCTTCGACGAGCCCGCGCCCGCGCCGCCCGCGCACGCCGCCGGCGCCGAGCGCGGCCTGCGCGTCGAGTTCGATCATGTGTGGTTCGCCTACCTCGGCGAGCACTGGGTGCTCAAGGACGTGTCGTTCACGCTCGAGCGCGGCGAGAAGCTCGCGCTGGTCGGCGCGACCGGCTCGGGCAAGAGCACGATCGCCAGCCTCCTGCTGCGGTTCTACACGCCGCAGAAGGGCGAGATCCGCGTGGACGGGCGCCCGCTCGCGGAGTGGAACGCCGAGGAACTGCGCCAGCGCGTCGGGCTCGTGCTGCAGGATGTCTTCCTCTTCAGCGGCCCGGTCGAGGCGAACCTGCGGATGGACGACCCGCGGTTGGGCCGCGAGCAGGTCGTGGCGGCCGCGCGCGAGGTGCACGCGGACGAGTTCATCGCGCGGCTCCCCGGCGGCTACGACGGCGAGCTGCGCGAGCGCGGCGCCTCGCTCTCCGCCGGCGAGAAGCAGCTGCTCAGCTTCGCGCGCACCCTCGCGCGCGACCCCGACCTGCTCATCCTCGACGAGGCCACCTCGAGCGTGGACACGCACACCGAGCAACTCATCCAGGCCGGGCTCCACCGCCTCATGACGGACCGCAGCAGCCTGGTCATCGCCCACCGCCTGTCCACGATCCAGGACGTGGACCGCATCGTGGTGCTCCACCACGGCGAGGTGCGGGAAATGGGCACCCATGCCGAGCTCATGGCGCTCGCCGGCCTGTATTCACGGCTCTGGCAGCTCCAGTACCTCGGCGGCAGGCAGGGCACTCGGCAGACCGAGGCCGTGGTCAGTCCTACTGACCTTTGATTTTTCCTGCCGAACACCGTCAAAAATGTTGACGGCCACTGGTGCCTGTTTTAGCTTTTGTGAACCCAACCTCCTCATTTTGGAGCACCCCCTTGCCCGGAGGTCCTGATGCAGATTGGTAAGAAGATTCGCGACCTGCGCCTGCGCCGTGGACTCACGGTCCAGCAGCTGGCGGAGGCCACGGGGCTGTCGAAGGGATTCATCAGCCAGGTGGAAAACAACCGCACCTCGCCCTCGCTGGCCACTCTTCAGGATCTCGCCCGAGCTCTTGAGACCTCCGTCGCGTACCTGGTCGTCGAGGAGGACCGCGTCCCGCACGTCGTGCGCGCCGCGGAACGCCCCCGGCTCCAGATCGGCGGCAACACCTCGTGCGTCGAGGTGCTCTCGGCCCAGCCGAAGCGCAACCTCGAACTGATCATGGTGGAACTGCCGCCCGGCGTGACCGCCGGCGACAAGCGTCACTACCACCACGGCGAAGAGGTCGTGCTGTGCCTCGAGGGCCGCGTGAGCCTCACCTGCGGGGATCACGTGATCGTGCTCGAGACCGGTGACTCGTGCCACTATGACGGCCGTGTGCCGCATGCGGCCGAGAACGCCGGACTCACGCCCGCGAAGGTGATCATCGCGATGACGCCCGCGGCGTTCGAACCGATGTTCCGCGTGCAGGCGGGAACGCCGCACACGATCGACTCCGAAATCGCGGTGGGCAACGCCGGCTGAAACGAGAGCACACTCGACGCATCTTCAGGGTGGCGGCTCGCGAGGGCCGCCACTCTTCTTTTCTTTCCGGGAGCTGCATGCGCGCGTTGCGCGACGTGATCCACGACTTCCTCGAGGCCGCGCGGCTGTTCTCGCGCCCGGCCCGCTTCTACCTGTTCGCCGAGTTCCTCATCTGGACGGCACATGGTGTGTACTCCGTCTTGTTCAACCTCTACCTCGTGGAAGCCGGCTTTCCCGAGAGCTTCGTCGGCCGCGCGGTGTCCATGAACGCGATCGGCGTCGCGGTGGCCGCGATTCCCGCGGGCATCCTCGCCGAACGCTGGGGGCGCCGGCGCAGCCTCATGCTGGGCGCGATCCTCGAGGGCATCGGCCACATCCTGCGCGCGACCACGGCGCACGGCCCGACGTTGCTCGCGACCGGCTTCGCCGTCGGCGTCGGGCAGTCGTTCTTCCAGATCGCCGCGGCGCCGTTCCTCTCCGAGCACTCCACCACGCGCGAGCGCACGCACCTGTTCAGCACGTTCTTCGCCGCGGCGCTCATCGCCGGAGTCGTCGGCAGCGCGGTGGGCGGCGCGATCCCGCGCGGGATCGAGGCGCTCTGGCCCGGCGTCTCGCTGTTCACGTCCTACCGCATCACGCTGCTCGGCGCCGCCGTGCTCGCCATGTGCTCGATCGTGCCGCTCGGCCAGATCGGAGGCGGACGCGAGTCCGCGCTCGAGAACGAGGCGCCGATTCCCAACCGCGAGCAGGCGCGGGCGCTCGCCCCCGTGGCGATCAACGCGCTGCTCATCGGCATGGGCGCCGGACTCGTGATCCCGTTCATGAACCTCTACTTCAAGGACCGCTTCGGCTGCTCGAGCGCCAGGATCGGCACGATCTTCTCGATCGCGCAGATCTTCACCGCGACCGCCTCCCTGCTCGGCCCGGCGATCGCGCGCCGCTTCGGCAAGCTGCGCACGGCGACCGCGAGCCAGCTGCTCTCACTCCCGTTCCTGGTGACGCTCGGCGCCGAACGCCGGATCGAGGTCGCCGCCGTGTCGTTCTGGGCCCGCGCCACGCTCATGCAGGCGTCCACGCCGCTCGTGCAGACGTTCATCATGGAAGCGATGCCGCCTGCGCTGCGCGCGCGCGCGACCAGCACGATCAACCTCGTGTGGAACATCGGCTGGGCGCTGAGCGCGGCCGGCGCGGGGCTCATCATCGAGAAGTTCGGTTTCGCGACACCGTTCTACCTCACGGCCGGGCTCTACGGCGTCGCCGCGCTCCTGTTCTGGCGCGCCTATCACGGCATGCCGGAGCTGGGCGCCGAAGTGCGTCTCAGCGAGGAAGCGAAGGGTCGCCGCGGCGAAGGCACGCTCTCGGACTGACCTCGCCGGCCGTCGCGTCCGCCGATCGCCGTGACGCCGGCAGGTAGACCGACTCGGGGATCTCGGCCAGGCGCGAGCGCCCGAGCTTCGGACCGAGCCCGTAGAACTCGCAGAAGCTCATGATCAGCGGGCGCCAGAGATCCGGGTCGACACGGTGCTCGTGCCCCGCCATCCGGATGCTCTCGTGCACGTGCACGCGCCGGATCGTGACCTCGATCGCGATCAGCTTGTCCCGGTCCTGCTCGACGGCCTCCGCGATCGGATGCGCCGCCGCGAGGGTGGCTTCGAGCTGCACGGGACATTCGCGGACGCGCGGCGCCGCCACCGTGAGCGAGGGCTCGGGTGTGAGCCCCGCGACCTCGAACTTGAAGGACTCGTGGCGATAGCCCATCGCGACCTTGTGGGGCGGCACGGGATCCGAGCCGGTCGTTCGCGCGAGCCGGTCCACGGCCGGAAGCAACGACACGTCGGGCAGGTTGAGCACGCACTCCCGCGTGCGCAGCAGGTTCCCCGGGGTGTGAGAGCGCTTCCCGAAACCGAGCAGCGCGTTGTAGCCCAGCCACCAGACCGAGGAAATGGGCGCGAGGTTGGGAGTGCCGTCGGCGTTCCGGGTGCTGACGAGCACGACGGGCGTCCCGAAGTAGAGGATCGAGGGGTTCAGCTCCTGATGCATGGCGCTCTCCGGAAGGTGGGTCGAATGGCCGAGGCGAGCGCTCACCCTGCCCGTTCCGGCCGCCGCGGGCCGGACGGATCCGGAAGTCACAGCGGCCCCGGCGGCGCCCGGAAAAGCGGGGGTGGACGCGCGCCGATCGGCCGATAACGCCGGCAGCCCCACGCCGCGCACGCCCAGTCACGGGAGGCCCCGATGAAACGACTGCTCTTCTTCGCGCTGTTCGCCTACGTGGCGTGGTACGGCTGGAATCACCGCGACGGCCTGCGCCGCGGACCGCACTCGGAGGCCGTGATCGAGAACGCGAGCGGCCGGCCCGTGACGCGCATCCGGCTCCGCAGCGGTGGTGAAACCGTCGTGCGCGAGGAACTCGCGCCCGGCGCCAGCGCCACGATCCCGATCGCGCCGGTCACGAACGGTGAGTTCCACCTCGTCTGGCAATGGGGTGACGCGCCCGGCGAACCGCAGTGGAACGGCCACCTCGACGGCTCCGGTCCGACGGCGCGCTACCGCTTCCGGATCGAGGGCATCGGCACCGTGGCTTCGTCGAGCGAACCGATCCCGCTCCCGGCCAAATGAAGATCGCGCGGCGCCGTGCTCCGGCGCCGCGCGTCTTCGTCACGGTTCCGTGTGAGGCTCAGGCCACGCCGCTCGCGCGCAACGGCTGCGTCATCATGTCCGCGGCCAGGTTCTGGCGCTTGATCTTGCCCGTGGTCGTCTTCGGGAACTCGGCCTTGCGCACGAGCACGCGCTTCACGCGCTTGTAGGCCGCCAACGGTTCGCAGCGTGTCTCGACGTCGGCCTTGAGCGTCGCCTCGACGAACGCGTCGTCGCAGACCTTGCCCTGCGACCGTGCGAGCAGCTCGAGCTCGGTCATGTTCGGGTAGATGTGCGCGTGCACTTCCTCGCGCTCGCCCTTCGCGTCCTTGCCACCCGCGACGACGACCTCGAGCACGTACGGACTGTTCACGAGCTGCACCTCGACTTCCTCGGGATAGATCTTCTTGCCCGCGGCGGTCGCGATCATGTTCTTGAGCCGACCGGTGATCTTCACGCGCCCGTCGGGCAGGAACGTGCCGAGGTCGCCCGTGTAGAACCAGCCGTCGCGCAGCACTTCCGCGGTCGCCTCCGGATTGCCGTAGTAGCCGAGCATCACGTTCGGCCCGCGCACCGCGATCTCGCCGTTGCCCTCGGCGTCCGGCGCGTCGATCTTCACCTCGACGCCGACCAGCGGCCAGCCCACGCCGCCCGGGTTCGAGCGCTGCGGGCGGTTGAGGCACGCGACTGGCGAAGTCTCGGTGAGGCCGTAGCCCTCGACCATGCACCAGCCGAAGTCCGTGTAGCCCCAGAAGACCTCGGTGGACAGCGCGGCCGCGCCGCACGCGAAGATGCGGATCTTGCCGAGCCCGGCCTTCTCGCGGATCGGCTTGAGCAGGTGCTTGCCGATGCGCATGCCCGTGGCCATGCGCACGAGGCGCGACGTCCAGAACAGCGACTTCACCATCAGCTTTCGAGGCGCGGGCAGGTCCTCGATGCCCTTGTGGATCGCCGTGAGCAGCTTCTCGTAGAGCAGCGGCACGGCCACGAAGATCGTCGCGTCGGACGAGCGCATGTCCTCGCGCAGCTGCTTCGAATCGAGCCCGCGCGCGTAGGCGACCGAGGCGCCGCAGCGCAGCGCGCAGATGAACCCGATCGTGCTCTCGAACGTGTGGTGCATGGGCAGCACGCTCAGCATGCGGTCGCCGGGACCGCAATCGATCGTGCGTGCGACACCCTCGGCGTTGTAGAGCAGGTTGGCGTGCGACAGCATCACGCCCTTCGCCTGCCCCGTCGTGCCCGAGGTGAAGATGATGACCGCGAGGTCGTTCGACTCCGTACGAGGGGCGCGCGGCGACTCGTTCGGGAAGTCGCGCTGCGCGTCGTCCCAGCTCGGCAGGTCGCCGATCGGGTCGAGCGCGACCAACCGGAGCGAGGGCAGGCGCGCGGCGCGGGCGGCCTCGACGACCGCATGCTGGCGTGCGCTCGTCACGCAGTAGCTCGCGCCGGCCGTCACGAGGATCTCGCCGACCTCCTGGGCCTTGAGCATGGCGTCGAGCGGCACCACGACGGCGCCGGCTTCGAGGATGGCCATGTAGGCCAGCCCCCACTCGGGGCGGTTCTCGCTCTGCAGGCCGACCCGGTCCCCGGGCTTGACGCCCACGCGCTCGAGCAGCGCGGTGAAGGAGTGGGTGGCGCGGGCGGCTTCGACGAAGGTGTAACCCTTCCAGGCGTCGCGCTCGCGACGGAGGACGAACGACGTCTCGCCGTACTGCTGCGCGGCGAAGTCCATGAGCTGTGGAAGGGTACGAACGACCGGGGTGGGTGCGACGGTGCGCGGGCTGTTCATAGGGGGCGAAGGCTAGTCGGCCCCGCGCGCAAACGTCAAGGATTTCGCCGGGCGACCACCAGGTGGGACAGGACCTCGCGCGGGTCCCCGAACACGCGGTCGAGCCCCTCGCAGAGGAGCTGCACCAGCACGTACAGCAGCCGGACCGGGAGTTCGGTGATCACACGCGTCGGGCCCCGGTTGAGGCGATTGAGGCCGGCAATGGTCGAAAGGCCCACGCGCGACCAGAGGCCGCCGATCGGGATGTACTCGACCGGCGTGAAGCCCCCCTGTTCGAGCAGGTGCTTCGCGCCGAAGCGCGTGAAGCGGAAGAAGTCCCACGGCTCGTCGTGCAGCGGCACCATCTGCGTGAACTCGAGGATGAGCACGCCTCCGGGCCGCAGCACGCGGTGCGCCTCTTCGATCATCCGCACGGGCTCGGGCAGGTAGGTGAGCATGGACAGCCCGATCACCGTGTCGAACGAGCCGGCGCGGAACGGCTGCTGCTCGGCCTTCGCGAACGCGTCCAGGCGCGCGCCGCCCAGGTACTGCGACTGTGAAAGGTCGGTTCCCCAGTAGCGCGTGACCCGGCCCTCGAAGATCGGCGCGAACGGCTTGGCGCCGCAGCCCATGTCGAGCAACTCGCCCTTCGCGTGCGGGCGCGCCTGCTCGAGCGCGCGAATGATCTTGTGGTTCGCGAGCCAGTTGAACTTCCAGAACGACCACTTGCCCGTCGCCCCACCGCTCACGCGTCGCCAGAGTCCGCTCATGCCCTCGTCCACTCGATGAGATGTTCGCCCAGGTTCACCCGGACTTCGGCCATTCCGCCCTCGACCTTGACCTCGCCTTCGCCGGAGCCGGCGGAGCCGTCCGTCCCCCCCGCCGCGCGCAGCACCGCGCCCGTGGCGCCCTCGGGCACCGCGAACCGGATCGGTTCGCGCGGCACGTCGTAGTCGCGCAGCAGCGTGCCCCGCGGGCCCAGCGAGCGCGCCGACCAGCCGTGCTCGGTCAGGTGCCGCACCTCGGCGTCGGTCAGGAACGTCGCGCCGTCGGCCTCCAGCAGCGCGAGCAGTTCGCGCAGCGCCGCGCGGCTCGCCTCCGACCACGGCTCGTCGAGGTGCGCATAGTTGAGCCGGTGCGAGCTGAGCACCGCCGGGCGGCCACGCCCCCATGCCTCGCGCGCGCCACGGTGCGCGGCCTCGACACCGATCCGACCGTGGGAGTCGGCGCCGCCGCGCGGCTCGAACGCGATGCGTGGCGGCAGGTAGAAGCGCGCGCCGTTCGTGTGCGGGAACTGCAGCCCGAGCCAGCGCCGTCGCAGTGCCGTCCAGCGGCTGCCCGACTGCTCCGGCTTGCCCTGGAACGTCGTGAGCCCCAGCGACTCGGCCTCGCCCTCGAGCCAGTCGTCGAAGCGGTAGTCGGGCGGGCAGAACGAAGTCGGCCGGCGCCCGAACAGTGCCGTGAAGCGCGACACCGCCTCGCGCAGCAGGCGCGCGCGCGTCTCGCGCGGCTCGGCCGCGTCGTACTCGCCGCTCGCCTCCACCGCGAGGCACAGCGGGCTCGAGTGCTCGAGCGCCGCGCGTGCGTCGTGCTGACCACGCCGCAGCGCGTGGAGCCAGGAGTGCTCCGGCAGGTGATGCAGTCCGTGCAGTTCCGCCCACCACACGCCCGACGCCTCGGCATGCCGCACGGCGTCGAGCATGCCCGGGCGCGCCCAGCGCCCGGTCAGCGCGTCGAGCCCCACGAGCGGCAGCGTCTCGACCTCGAAGAGCGGCGGCACGAGTCGCTCGTAGTCGGGGGCCGCGACGATCGTGTTCGCCTGCCACACCGGCGGCAGCCCGTCGCCGCCGCGGAACTCGAGCAGCAGCGCTTCGAGGCGCTGCACGTCGTGCGCGGACTCGAGCGTCGAGCGCCCGTAGCGCTGGCCGGCCTCGGAGCGGAAGGCGGGCTGGCCCGCGAGCACGCGGTGCGCCTGCTCGTCCGGAACCCAGGCGCACAGGCCCCAGTCGTCGCTTTCGAGAACCACCGCCTTCAGGCGATGCCAGTCGAGATTCACGCGTGAGGCTCCGGGTGGATCGAGCGGCTGCGAGGGAGCGGAACCATAGCACGAGGTTCGGCCCGACGGTCCTCGGGTGGGCGTCGTTGCCCCGCCCGCGACGCTGTGCCACCGTGCTCCGCCATGCGCGACTACGACTCGCCACGTTCGGGTCGCCCCACCGGGGCATTCGCGGCCACGCTCGCCTTCGTCACGGCGTTCTGGCTGCTCGATCTGTTCGTGCTGCGCGCCGGAGCACCCGACCCGCTCGACGATTCGTGGGAGTACCTCGCCGTCGCGCGCGCGCTGCTCGAAGGTCACGGCTTCCGCACGCCGGTCATCCATCCCCCGCTCTGGACGCTGCGCGACGCCGCGCTCACCGTGCCCGTGCTCGTGCACGGCCCGCTGCTGCCCGTGCTGCTCGCGCCGTTCGTGGCGGTCGCGAAGTCGTCCGTCGCGGGCCTCCTGCCCGTGTTCTCCGCGCTCTTCGCGACGCTCGCCGCGGCCGTCACGCAGCGCCTCGGCGCGCGCACGATGGGCGACGCCGTCGGCAGCACCGCGGCGGTGCTCTTCACGACCTCCCCGCTCGTCATCCGCGCGGTGCATCACGACATCGCGCTGACCCTCGGCGCGCTGACGATGGTGCTGGCGCTCGACCAGCTGCTGCGCACGCGCCCGCACGGCACGCGCGCCGGACTCGCGCTCGGCCTCGGGCTGCGCGCGCGGCCGGAGTTCCTGCTCGCCGCGCCGGTGCTCGCGTGGATCGCGGGCACCGCGCGGCGGCGGCTCCTGCTCGTGGCCGCGGCGTGCGCCGCGCCGTGGTGGTGGCACGGCATCGCCAACG
>JBGANH010000090.1:0-14000 GCA_044222365.1 Candidatus Eiseniibacteriota bacterium | reverse complement strand
GGCGGTACGCCACGACGCGCTCGCTCGTGGTGCGCACCTCGGCGCCGTCGCGCGCGGGTGTCGAGCACGCGGCGACCATGCGGCCGTCCACTTCGATCAGGCACGAGCGGCAGTGGCCGCCCACCGAGAGCCGGTCGTCCTTGCACATCGCCGGCACGTCCGCGCCCGCGGCGCGGCACACGTCGAGCAGCGTGCCGCGCGCTTCGACCGCCTTGCCGTCCACGGTGATCATCGGAGCACCTCCTCGCCCCACACGGCCAGCAGGTCGCGGAGCGGCTTGGGCACCGTGCTGCCGAAACCGCACAGGCTGCCCTCTTCCATCGTGGTGAGCAGGCGCTCGAACGTCGCTCGGTCGCGCACCTGCGCGAGGCGCGAGGTTCCGACGCGGCACGGCGTGCAGTTGCCGCACGACTCGCCGCGCGCGAACGCGAACAGGTGCTCGGCCAGCTCGCGCGGGCTCACCGTGTCGTCGAGCACGACGATGCCGGCGTGCCCCATGCCGGGCAGCGCTTCGTACGAGAGCGGCGTGTCGAACTTCTCGACCGGCAGCACGCGCCCCATCGGACCGCCGACGAGCGCCATGCGCCACGTGCGGCCGGGGGCCGCGCCGCCGGCGCCGCGTTCCAGCACGTCGCGCACGCTCATGCCGAGCGGGACTTCGACGAGGCCGGGACGGGCGACGGCCCCGCTCACGCACACGGCCTTCGTGCCGGTCGGCTGGCCGCGGCGCGCCGCCCACGGAATGAGCGCGAGCGTCTCGACGTTCTGCACCACGGTCGGCTTGCCGAACAACCCCGCCTCGGCAGGGAACGGCGGCTTGGGACTCGGCTCGCCGCGCAGTCCTTCGATCGAGCGCAGCAGCGCGTTCTCCTCGCCGCACACGTACGAGCCCGCGCCCGAGATCACCTCGACGTCGAACGCTTCGCCGAGCACGCCGCGCGCGCGGGCGTCCCCGATCGCGCGGCGCATGACGCGCTGCGCCTGCGGGTACTCCGAGCGGATGTAGACGATGCCGCGCGTCGCGCCGGTCACGCGCGCGCACGCGAGCATGCCGGCGAGCACGGTGTGCGGGTCTTCCTCGAGCAGCAGCCGGTCCACGTACGAGCCGGGGTCGCCCTCGTCGCCGTTGGCGACGACGTACTTCACGTCGGCGAGCGTCTGCCGCGCGGTGCGCCATTTGGTGGCGGTGGGGAAGGCCGCGCCGCCGCGGCCGCGGACCTTCGCGGCGTCCACGTTCGCGAGGATCGTGTCGGGGTCGGGCAGCACGTATTCGTCCCATGCCGGGGCGGCGCTTGTGACCTCAGCGGCGCCTCCGGCGCCGTGTGCCGCGGGACCGAGCAGGTGGCGCAGCACGACCGGTTCCTCGCACAGGCTCGCGCGTGGAATCGGGTGGAGGTCCACCATCGGCGACGGTCCTTCGCCCCACTCGTCGAGCCAGTCCTCGACGCGTTCGCTCGAGGGGCACGCGTAGACCTTTTCGCCGGAGCGGAACGCGGGCGCCTGGTAGCAGTGTCCGAGGCACTTCACCTCGCCGACCGGACCGAGCCCCTCGAGTCGCTCGCGCAGGGCGTGACCGCCGCCGAATCGGCAGGCGGTGCCTTCGCACACGCGCGTCATGCGCTCGATCTGGTCGTAGAACGAGCGGATGCCGCGCACGGTCGCCACCGGAAGCCCGCGGCGCTCGGCGACTTCGGCCACGCTCAGGTCGCCGGCCAGGTCGCCCACGGCGTTGCCCGGCGGCGGGTCGCTCGCGAGGCGCCGGGCGCGTTCGAGCAGGTGGGACGATCGGGTGCGGTTCGGACCAGCCATGGCGCTCTCCACTCGTGCGGGTCGTTCGTCGGCGGGGAAACCCGGACAGTATGGGGAGTGCGCACTCGGGCGGTCATTGGGCCGGAAGGCCCGCCGCCGCGCCGCCGCATGGTGGTGCCGCACGGCCGGAGTCGTCGTCGTGCGCCACTCGCACGAGCGCCCGTGCCGCACCGCCCTCGCGTGGCCGGCGGCGCCGTCGTGCGCCGGTCGCGCGAACGTTCAAGCCGTGACGACGTGGCGTGGCCGGAGGCCACGTGCATGAAATGAGAACGCCGACCCGTGTTTCCTTTTATGCGGGTCGGCGTTCGTGATGCTTGTCCGGCGGCATGCATCCTCCTTTCGGATGACACTGCGCGCGGGTCATGGTGAACCGCTCTCTTCGACCGGCACCGGGGACGACTCGTCCCCGCCACCTGTTTGCCGGGAGTGAGCCGCGCCGGACAGGCACAGCATCCGGATCGATGAACTTTCGCGCTTCTCGCGCGTCCCGCTGCATACGGCTCGCAGGCCGGGATCGTTCGGGGGATTCCGTGATGCTCTCCCGTCGCGCTGGTTCTGCGACTCGCGCTCGACGGACGGTGTGGCGACTGGCGTCCCTCCTGTTGCCCGGACCCGAACCACACCGGACTCGTGGATGCAGCATCACGCGTGCCTTGCGCGCGCGCGAAATCGGCGTGTGCGAACGCGGAACACAAGCGACGGCGAACGCGGTCGTTGTCGTGCGACGTGCGACGGCGTGTCGCACCACGAGCGCCGCGGGAGCCGCGTTTTTCGCTGTCACGATGGCAGTCACTGCCACGTTCGTGGCAGTGGCATCGCGCGAGGCACGTGCGCGAAATCACTCGCCGCACGTGGCACGCGCCGCGCATGCCTGCGGCGCACGACCGCCGAGCGCGACTCGCCGCCACGTTCTCGCTCGACGGAGGGCGCCCTCATGCGGTAGCACTCCGCCATGTTCTCCACCCCACGCACGAAAGTTTTCCTGCTCGCGGCGCTGCTCATGGCACTGCCGATGCGAGCGGCCTACGCCGCCGGCGGCGCGGGCGCGGACGCACTCGCGGCCGTCCTCGAAGCGCTCGTCGTCATCCTCATCTCGGCGCGCCTGGGCGGCGCCCTCTTCGCGCGCTTCGGCCAGCCGGCCGTGCTCGGCGAGCTGCTCGCCGGCATCGTGCTCGGCAACCTCACGATTCCCGGGCTCGAAGTGCTGCACTCCGAAGGCACGCGCGCGTCGCTCGATCTCTTCGCGCAGATCGGCGTGCTGTTCCTGCTGTTCCACGTCGGGCTCGAATCCGACGCGCAGCGCATGCTCGCCGTGGGTCCCTCGGCCATGTTCGTCGCGCTGCTCGGCATCGTCGCCCCCATGGCGCTCGGCTACGGCGTCTCGGCATGGCTGCACCCGGGCGCCGAGCCGCTCATGCACGTGTTCGTGGGCGCGACGCTCACCGCGACGAGCGTCGGGCTCACCGCGCGCGTGCTCGGCGATCTCGGGCGCGCCGCGAGCGCCGAAGGCCGCATCATCCTCGGCGCGGCGGTGATCGACGACGTGCTCGGCCTCGTGGTGCTCGCGGTCGTGACCGGCGTCATCCGCGCGGCCGACGGTGGCGGATCGTTCTCCGCGACCGACGTGCTGTGGATCCTCGGCAAGGCCGTGCTGTTCCTCGCGGGTTCGCTGGTGGTGGGCCGCCTGCTTTCGAAGGCCGCTTTCCGCGTGGCCTCGCGCCTGCAGGGCGAAGGGCTGCTGCTCACGGTCGCGCTCGCCTTCTGCTTCGGGCTTTCGTGGCTCGCGACGCTCGCGGGGCTCGCGCCGATCGTCGGCGCGTTCGCCGCGGGGCTCGTGCTCGACGAGGTGCACTACGCCGACCTCGCCGCGCGCGAGAAGCACGCGAGCCGCATCGAGGACCTGCTGCACCCGCTCTCGAGCTTCCTCGTGCCGGTGTTCTTCGTGCTCATGGGCATGAGCGTGAAGGTGGACGCGTTCCTGCTGCCGGGCGTGCCGCTGTTCGCGTTCGTACTGACGGTCGTGGCCGTGATCGGCAAGCAGCTGTGCTCGCTCGGCGTGCTCGAGAAGGGCGCGGATCGCATCGCGGTCGGGCTCGGGATGATCCCGCGCGGCGAGGTGGGTCTCATCTTCGCGGGCATCGGCGCCACGCTCACGCTGCACGGACAGCGCGTCGTGGACGACGCCACGTTCTCGGCGATCGTGGTCATGGTCGCGCTCACCACGCTCGTGACCCCGCCGCTGCTCTCGTGGCGGCTCAAGCAGCCGCGCTGACCGCACTGGTGGGCCGTTCGCACGCGCTCGTCCCCCGGGCGACTTCGTGCTTGAGAGGGGCGCGCCGGCGCTTCTAACGTGCCTGCCTTCCGTCCTCACCCCGGTTCCGCCGGCCGCCCGGCGCGGGCCTTCCGTTTTCGCCGCCCGAGGAGATGCACCCATGTCCTCCGCTCCCCGTACGCCGTTCGCCTCCCCGCGGCGGCTCACCGCGGCCGTGCTCGCCCTGGCCGCCGCCGCCTTCCTCGCCACTTCCGGAGCGCCCGCCGCCTCGGCCGCCACGCCGCGCGTGCACGCGCTCACGCACGCGCGCATCGTGCTCGCGCCGGGCCAGGTGATCGAGCGCGGCACGATCGTCGTGCGCGACGGGCTCGTCACCGCCGTCGTCTACGCCGCGCGCGTCGGGAGATGGACAGCCGACGCGGGTCTCGTGGACGTTGCTCGCGATGCTGGCCGAGGACGCGCTCCGCGGCGCGCGTCGCGCCTGCCCGGCGGCGAACAGCCCGCGCGCGCGCAGATGGACGGCGGGTCTCGTGGACGCGTTCGTGATGCCGGCCGAGGACGCGCCCGCGGGCCCGCCGCGCCTGCCCGGTGGCGGCGGCCGGCCGCGCGCGCCGCAGATGGTCACCGCCGAGCCCGCGCGCGGCGCGGCGTCCGGCCTGCCGTCGGTGCGCTCGGAGTACCGCATGATCGAGAACCTCGCGCTCACCGCCGACCAGCTCGGTGCGCTGCGCGCGGCCGGCTTCACCGTGGCGCAGGTCTCGCCGCGCCGCGGCATCGTGCGCGGCACGAGCGCGGTGGTCGGCCTCGGCGACGGTCCGGCGAACGCCAACGCGCTCGTCGCCGACGCCTCGATGATCGCCGCGCTCGATCCGCAGCCGCAGGGCTACCCGGGTTCGCTCATGGGCGCGATCGCGGTCGCGCGCCAGACGTTCCTCGACGCGAAGTGGTATCGCGACGCGAATGCCGCGTACGCGAAGAAGCCCACGGGCACGCCGCGCCCCGAGACCAACCTGTCGTGGGCGGCGCTGCAGGGTGCGATCGCCGGAACACAGCCCGTGCAGTTCGTGGCGGACGAGATGCTCGAGGTGCTGCGCTCGGCCGCGCTCCTGCGCGAGGCCGGGCTCACCGGCCGCATCGTCACGGGCGGAGACGAGTACAAGCGCGTCGGGCAGGTCGCGGCGACGGGCTTCCCGCTCGTGGTGCCGGTCGCGTTCCCGGACGCGCCCGACGTGTCCACGGCGGATCTCGCGGCGGACGTGGGGACCGAGACGCTGCGCCAGTGGCAGGAGGCGCCGGGCAACGCCGCCGCGCTCGCGAAGGCGGGCGTGACGTTCGCGTTCACGACGAACGGCCTGCGTGACGTGAAGGCGTTCCCCGAGAACGTCGGCAAGGCGATCCAGCGCGGGCTCGCCGCCGACGCCGCGCTCGCCGCGGTCACGACGGTGCCCGCGAAGATGCTCGGCCTCGACGCGCGCATCGGCACGATCGCGCCCGGCAAGCTCGCGAACTTCACCGTCACGCGCGGCGCGCTGTTCGCGGGCGGCAAGGTGCGCGAGGTGTGGGTGGACGGCAACCGCTACGAGACGGCGAAGGACGAGACCGCGCCGAAGGGTGACTGGGTGCTCGACTGGGGCAAGGGCACGGTGCCGATGACGGTGAGCGCGGACAAGGACACGACGGTGAAGCTCGTGTTCGGCGCCGACACGGTCGCGGCGACGGCGGTGTCGCTCGACGGCAAGCGGCTGCGTTTCACGCTGACGCGCGAGAAGGAGGCCGCACGCGTCGAGCTGCGCGCGGCGAACGACGCGCTCACGGGCACGATGCGCGGCGCGGCGGGGCAGTCGGCCGCCGTGCGCGGCACGCCCGCCGAGAAGAAGGAACGCCGCGGCGAGAAGAAGCCCGACGCCGCGCTCGTGCCGTCGCCCGCGGTCATGGGCAACAGCGAGCCGTGGCGCATGGCGATCCCGGCGCAGCAGACGGTGCTCGTGCGCAACGCGACGATCTGGACCGCCGGTCCGCAGGGCACGCTCGAAGGCGCGGACCTGCTCGTGCAGGGCGGTCGCATCGTCTCGGTCGGCCGCAACCTGGCGGCGCCCAGGGGCGCGATCGTCTACGACGCGACCGGCAAGCACGTCGCGCCCGGCATCATCGACGAGCACAGCCACGCCGCCGTGCTCGGAAACGTCAACGAGTGCACGAACAACGTGACGTGCGAAGTGCGCATCCAGGACGTGATCAACTCCGAGAGCCCGAACATCTACCGCCAGCTCGCGGGCGGCGTGACGGCGATGCACCTGTTGCACGGCTCGTGCAACGCGATCGGCGGACAGTGCGCGGTGATCCGCAACAAGTGGGGCGCGTCGCCGGACGAGTTGTTCATGAGCGAGGCGCCGGGCACGGTGAAGTTCGCGCTCGGCGAGAACCCGAAGCAGTCGAACTGGGAGCCGGGCGACCGATCCGACCGCTACCCGCATTCGCGCGGCGGCGTCGAGCAGAGCATCCGCGAGGCGTTCCTCGCGGCTCGCGACTACGACCGCGCGTGGGCCGAATGGCGCGCAGGGCAGCGTCCGCTGCCGCCGCACCGCGACCTGCAGCTCGACGCGCTCTCCGAGATCGTCGCGGGCAAGCGTCTCATCCACTGCCACTCGTACCGGCAGGACGAGATCCTCATGCTCATGCGGCTCGCCGAGGAATTCGGGTTCCGCGTGAACACGTTCACGCACATCCTCGAGGGCTACAAGGTCGCCGACGAGATGGCGGCGCACGGCGCCTCGGGCATGGGCTTCACCGACTGGTGGCAGTACAAGCAGGAAGTGATCGACGCGATTCCGTGGAACGCGTACCTCATGTGGGACCGCGGCGTGAACGTCGGGTTCAACTCCGACAGCGAGGAGCTCGCGCGCCGGCTCAACACCGAAGCGGGCAAGGCGATCAAGTACGGCGGCATGCCGCCGGCCGAGGCCATCCGCACGGTGACGCTGAACCCCGCCAAGTCGCTCAAGATCGACGGCCGCGTCGGCTCGCTCGAGCCCGGCAAGGACGCCGACTTCGCGATCTGGAGCGGCGTGCCGTTGTCGCCGTACTCGGTGTGCGAGCAGACGTGGGTCGAGGGCCGCAAGTACTTCGACCGCGCCGCCGACCTCGCGGGCCGTGGCGAACTCGCGCGCGAGCGCGAAGCGCTGATCGCCGCCGCGCGCGCCGCGAAGGCGGACGCACCGACGGCCGCAGGGCGCGGCCGCGGGGCGCGCCCGCCGCGGTACCTCGAGGACACCGACCAGAGCGGCAACCACTGCGGCGAGCACCAGGGGCACTCGGCGCCGTTCCGCAGCGAAGCCGCGCGCGACCAGCAGTCCGAGGAGGTGTCGCGATGAGCCGCCACACGCACGTCTCGTTCGCGGCGCGCTTCGCGCTCGCCGCCACGCTGCTCGCCGCCGGCGCCGCCGGCGCCGCCTGGGCCGGACCCGAAGTCCCGGGCGCCGCGGGCAAGTACGCCATCACCGGCGCGACGGTGCACACCGTCACGCACGGCGACGTCGCCAACGCCACGCTCGTGTTCGAGAACGGCCGCATCGTCTCGATCGAAGCGAACGGCGCCGTGCCCGCGGGCGCGAAGGTGATCGACCAGAAGGGCCGGCACGTGTATCCGGGCTTCATCGACGCCAACACGGCGCTCGGCCTCATCGAGGTCGGCACCGCGACGGGTGCCAACGACACGCAGGAAGTGGGCAACGTGAATCCCAACCTGCGCGCCGAGGTCATGGTGAATCCCGACAGCGACCTGCTGCCGGTCGCGCGCGTGAACGGGATCACGAGCGCGCTCGTGATTCCCGGCGGCGGCGCCATCCACGGGCTGTCGGCGCTCCTGCACCTCGACGGCTGGACGCAGGAGGACATGACCGTGCAGCGCGCGGTGGCGCTGCACGTGAACTGGCCCAACATGACGCCGCAGCGCGCCTGGTGGATGCAGCAGTCCGACGAGGAGCAGAACCGCCAGCGCGACGAGGCGATCGCCGCGATCCGCTCGGCGTTCGACGACGCGCGCGCGTACGAGAAGGCGCGCGCGGCCGAAGGCGGCGCCGGCGTGCCGAAGCACGACGCCGACACGCGCTGGGACGCGATGCGGCGCGTGGTGCGCGGCGAAGTGCCGGTGTGGTTTCACGCCGATCACGTCGCGCAGATCCGCTCGCTGCTCGCGTTCGTGGACGAGCAGAAGCTCACGCGCGTGGTGATCGTCGGCGGCCGGGACGCGTGGATGCTCGCGGACGAGCTCAAGGCGCGCGACGTCGCCGTGGTCGTCGCGGGCACCGAGGTCATGCCGGGACGGCGCTGGGACACGTACGACGCGGCGTTCGCGCTTCCGGGCAAGCTCGCCGCGGCCGGCGTGCGCTTCTGCATCGCGAGCCAGGGCGGCGGCTTCTCGGCGGCCAACGTGCGCAACCTGCCGCACCACGCCGGCTTCGCCGCGGCGTTCGGGTTGCCGCGCGAGGAAGCGCTCAAGGCCGTGACGCTCTATCCCGCGCAGATCACCGGCACCGCCGACCGGCTCGGCTCGATCGAGCCGGGCAAGATCGCCGACCTGCAGATCACGGACGGCGACCCGCTCGAGACCAGCACGCAGTGCCTCGGCGTGTTCATCGCCGGTCGGCCGGTCGAGATGTCGAACCGCCAGATCCGGCTCTTCCAGAAGTACGACGCCCGCCCGCGCGGCCCGCACGCGCGCGCGCGCTGAGCTTCCGAGACACCACACATCCCCGCATCACCCGCGGCCTCCGCTCGCGCAAGACGCGCCGGAGGCCGCGAACACCCCAAAGGAGTGGCCTCACCATGGCGATCAAGGACGCCCTGATTCCGGAGTTCGATCACGAGATGGCGCAGCTACGCGTCGCGCTCGAGCGATGCGAGAAGGCGAGTTTCGGTTACAGGCCGCACGAGAAGTCGTGGACGCTCGGCCAGCTCGCGAAGCACCTCGCGAACGTGCCGATGTGGGCACAGATGACGATGACGACCGACGAACTCGACTTCGCGACGTTCCCCGCGCCGAAGTACGAGGAGCCCGCGAGCACGGCGGTGATCCTCGAGGAGTTCGACGGCAACGTGAAGGCGGCGCGCGCCGAGCTCGAAAAGGCGACGGACGACGCCATGATGCGCACGTGGACCGGGCGCACGGGCGAGCAGGTTCACTTCGCGATGCCGAAGATCGGGATCCTGCGCACGTTCGTGCTGAACCACATGATCCATCACCGCGGGCAGCTCACCGTGTACCTGCGCCTCACGGGCGCGAAGGTGCCGGCGCTGTACGGGCCGAGCGCGGACGAGGGGGGCATGTAACCGGCAACCCCCGGCCGCACGAATCCTCGCGAAAAGCGCCGGGTCACCGGCGCTTTTCGCGGTCCCGGGGGGTTCGGCCCGGCGATCCGGCGGCGAAGAATCCCGTGCGGAAAGCCAGAATCGGGCATCGCGACCGCCGTGCGCCGGGCTACACTTCTCGCTCGAACATCGTCTCGATCCGGCGCCCCACGTGCGGTGTGGTGCCGTGCCGACGGCCCCTCTCGACACCGATCAACCCCGGAGGCGAAGTCATGAAGAGGCTCGGATTCCCCCTGCTGCTGGCCCTGGCGCTCGTGAGCGCGATTCCGCTGGCGGCGCCCGTGGCGCACGCCGCGGCTTCCCCCACGAACGACCCGGACGTTCCGGGCTTCCTCGGGCACGAAGTGGACAAGGGGGAATACCTCCGCGCTCGCGCTTCGTTCGACGAGCAGCGCTACGGCGGCGCGCCGGGCGATCCGCTCATCCAGGCGCGCGTCCGCGCCGCGCGCGAGCTCGACCGCCAGACGAGTGCGCTCGCGCCGTTCGCCGCGGCCGGCTTCTGGTCGCCGATCGGCCCGTGGCCGATCCCGAACGGGCAGACCACGACCGTGACGACGGCCGTCACGGGCCGTGTCACGGCGATCGCGGTCCATCCGACCAACCCGGACATCGTGTTCGTGGGCACCGCGCAGGGCGGGGTGTGGCGCTCGCTCAATGGCGGCACGTCGTGGGTGCCCATTTTCGACGGTGCCGCGTCGCTGTCGATCGGCGCGCTCGCGCTCTCCCCGAGCGACCCGACGATCCTCTACGTCGGCACGGGCGAGGCGAACCTGTCGGCCGACTCCTTCTTCGGCGTCGGGCTGTACCGCGTCGAGCAGGCCAACGCGACGCCCGTGCTGTACGGCCCGTTCAACCCCACGCCCACGAACGACGTGCTGGGCGCGAAGACTTTCAGCGGCCGCTCGATCTCGAAGATCCTCGTGGACGCGAACGATCCCGCGGTCGTCTTCTGCGCGGTTTCGAGCGGCGTGGGCGGCATGGGTGGCGAAGCGTTGGGCGCGTCGCCGCCGGTGACCGCCCTGCGCGGCATCTACCGCTCGATCGACGGCACGAGCGCCAGCCCGTCGTTCACGAAGCTCACCGTGACCCCCTCGAGCAGCATCGCGCCCGACGTGTCCGGCAACCTCATCGTGACCGACATGGTGTACGACCCGGCCGACGCGACCGGCAACACGATCGTGGGTGACGCGCGTCGCCGGGGTGACCACGATGATCGTGGGCACGGGCGAAGTGGCGACCGGAACGTCGTGCACGACGGGCAACGGCGTGCTGCGCCGCTCGACCGACGGCGGCGTCACGTGGTCGGCGAAGCTCGCGGGCGGCGGAGGCTATTGTGGCGGCCAGTGCTTCTACGACATGCCCGTCGCGATCAGTCCGGTGGACGCGAACCTCATCCTGATCGGTGGCGCCGGCAACAGCGCGTGCTCGCGCGTCTACGCGCGCTCGACCGACGGCGGCGCGACGTTCACGGCGGCCGGCGTGGGCGACCTCGGGCTGCACGCCGACGCGCACGCCATCGAGTTCGCTCCGTCGAATCCGAACATCGTGTACGAGGGCAACGACGGCGGCATCTACAAGTCCACGGACGCCGGCGCCAGCTGGACGAGCCTGAACGTCCATCCGTTCAGCGCCACCCAGTTCATGAGCCTCGACGTGCATCCGACGAACGCGAACTTCTCGATCGGCGGCACCCAGGACAACGGCACGAACCTCTACTCGCCCTCCGGCGTGTGGGACCGCGTGGACTACGGCGACGGCGGCTTCGCGGTCATCGACCAGAACGCCACCGACACGACGAACGTGCGCATGTACCACACGTACTACAACCAGCGGAACGCGGTGGTCGCGTACGCTTCCGTCACCACGCGGGCCGATGCGTTCGACGGCAACTGGGCGATCTACGGCCAGGGCGCGAACGGCATCGCGCTGTCGGAGTACTGCCAGTTCTACGCGCCGCTCGTCCGCGGCCCGGGCAGCCCGATCAACACGATCTACTACGGCACCGACCGGTTGCACCGCTCGGCCGACGGCGGTGTGACGAATCCCACGGTCAGCCAGGCTCCGATCAACGGCGCCGGCGTCGTGCTCACGGCGATCGGAATCGCGCCGTCGAACGACAACGTGCGTCTCGTCGCGACGAGCACGCGCAACTACGCGACGGGCGCCACCACGACCGTGAAGGTCATGGGCACGGTGACCGGTTCGTCCACGCTGCTCGACTGGACCGCCGTGGGCATGCCCACGACCAAGTACTGCTCGCGTATCGCCGTGGACCCCGCGGACCCGAACATCGCCTACGTGTGCTTCGGCGGCTTCGGCGTCCTCGCCGGCCAGCACGTGTGGAAGACGACGAACCTGATGAGCGGGGCGCCGTCGTGGGCGGCTTCGGGCACGGGACTGCCGGACGTGCCGGTCAACGCGTTCGAGATCGACCCGTCGAACACGCAGCGCCTGTTCGCGGGCACGGACGTCGGCGTGTACACGAGCCTCGACGGCGGATCCACGTGGGCGCCTTACACGACGGGCATGCCGGTCGTGGGTGTCTTCGACATGAAGATCCAGCCCTCGAGCCGCACGCTGCGGGTCGCGACGCACGGCCGTGGCCTCTGGGAGCGCGCGCTCGATCCGGGCGGCGCCACCGACGTGGACGTCGTGGCCACCGAAATCGTGAACGGCCACCCGCGCATGACGTGGCACTCGAGCGACGCTTCGGCCGAGCGCGTGCGGCTCTACCGCCGCGAAGTGCCGGGCGAGATGCAGTTCGTGACGGACCTCACGCTCGACGCTTCGGGCCGGATCGAATACGAGGACGCCGCGGCGCAGCCCGGCCGCAGCTACGAGTACCAGGTCGGCGTGATCGCGGGCGGCGTCGAGCGCCTGTACGGCCGCGTCTGGGTGGACGTGCCCGTCGCGGCGAAGTTCGCGCTCCGTTCGCTGTCGGCGAATCCGGCGCGCGGCTCGCTGCAGCTGGCCGTGACGCTGGGTGTGGCCGCGCCGGCCAGCCTCGAACTCGTGGACGTCACGGGCCGCCGCGTCGCGGGTCGCGACCTCGGCACGCTCGCCGCGGGCGAGCACCGCGTGGCGCTCGACGCGCGCGGCATCCCGGCGGGCGTGTACTTCGCGCGGCTCTCGCAGGCGGGCAAGGTCGCGTCGCTGCGCGTGTCCATCGTGAACTGAGGGCTCGCGCCGAGCGGCGCGAAGCGATGCACGAAGGGGGCGCCCCACACGGGGCGCCCCCTTCGCATGCCCGCCTCCGGGTGCAGCGCCGGTGCGAGGCCTCCGGTGGACCGGGTCAGCGCGCGGCGACCGCGCTGATCTCGACGAGGTACTCCGGTGACGCGAGCGCGGCGCCCACGGTGGCGCGCGCGGGCGCCGCCGAACGGTCCACCCACGCGTCCCAGGCTTCGTTCATCTCGTCGAAGGTCGCGATGTCCGCGAGGTAGATGGTCACCGACAACAGGCGCGTCTTGTCGGTGCCGGCCTCGGCGAGGCGTTCGTCGATGCGCTTGAGGATCGCCTCGGTCTGGCCCTTCACGCCGAGCGAGCGGTCGGCCACCACGTGGCCGGCGAGATAGACGGTGTCGCCGTGAATGACGACGCCCGAGAGCCGGGGACCCGGCGCGAGTCTCGAAATGGGCATGTGCGTCTCCGGAATCGGAAGGTGAGCGCGCATCGTGCGCGAGCGCCGCGCGAGTTGTCGAGTGAGTCGCGAATCGCATTCCGTGCGAAGCGTGTGTAGTGCGGTGCGCGGAAGTTGCCTTCGGGAGAACTTTCGCGGGTGGCCGGCCGCGCTCGTGACTTTTTCATGTCCTTGTCAGGCCACACTTCCTACACTCCTGCCCGGCAATCGCACCGTGGCTCGCCGGGCGACCTCGTTCTTCGGCGTGCGCACGATTTCCCCAGCCCCCGGAGGACGCATGAAGAAGTGGCTCGGCATGTTCATTTCGGTCGTTCTGATCGCGGCCAGCGCGACGACGTCGTTCGCGCAGGCCGTCGAGAGCGATCCCGACCTGCCCGCCGGCATGACCGGCGACGTGGACAAGGAAGCCTACCTGAAGGCGCGCGCCGCCTTCGACGAGCAGCGCTACGGCAGCGGCCCGAGCGACCAGCTCATCCAGGCGCGCGTGAACGCCGTCCGGCAGCTTTCCTCGCAGGGTCGCGCGCTCGCGCCGTTCGTCTCGGCCGGCACGTGGACCCCGATCGGCCCGTGGCCCATCCCGAACGGCCAGACGACGTCGATCAGCACGTCCATCTCCGGCCGTATCTCGGCGATCTGCGTGCACCCGACGAACCCGAACATCGTGTACGTCGGCGCGGCGCAGGGCGGCGTGTGGCGCTCGCTCGACGGCGGCACCACGTGGACTCCGATCTTCGACAACGCGGCGTCGCTCGCGATCGGTTCGCTCGCACTCGCTCCGTCGAACCCGAGCATCCTCTACGTCGGCACCGGTGAAGCGAACGGCTCGGCCGATTCGTTCTTCGGCGTCGGTCTCTACCGCATCGACGACGCGGCGGGCGCGGCGGTCCTGAACGGCCCGTTCAACCCGACGCC
>JBGANH010000089.1:0-14093 GCA_044222365.1 Candidatus Eiseniibacteriota bacterium | reverse complement strand
CATGCACCCGGCCTGTGCCGCCGGAACCGCCGGAGCGATCGCGCCGAGCACGCACAGCCACCACCACCCGATCCACTTGCGCATGGACACACCTCGCACGGGGGCTGTCTCGTGTGGCCGCACCGTGCGGCCGCACGCCGACGGTGCCCAGCACGCGGCATGCCGCGGCGGACCGGGAGCGTGCGTCAGTGCGCGGCGTGCGCCTGCCGCTGCATGAGCAGCAGCAGGTAGAACCCCGCGAGCACGAGATCGGCGAGTTCGGGACGGTGGCGTCCGGCGTCCGACACCTGGACCAGCGTCGTGGCGCGGAACCACGACGGCTTGCGCACGAACACGACCTGGTCGTGCCCGTCGGCATCGCGGAAGGCCCAACGCCGGCCCCAGAAGTCGACGCGCTTCCACAGGAGCGTGGCGCCGCCCGGGAAGACGATGCGGCCGCCGCCGAACCAGCCGGGCTCGAACGTGGCGATCGTCGCGCCGGCGCCGTCGGTCATCCGGATGCGCCCTCGGAACCAGCCCTCGTGGCGGATCTCACGCTCGCCCGCCGCGGTCACGGCCGCCATGCGCGAGCCGAGCAGCGCGCGCGCCTCGAGCGTGGCGACGACTTCGCCGCCCGAGAGCAGTTCCCAGTGACGGCGCCCGACCTTCGGCCGGTTCCAGGTCCACTCGTGCTCGAAGGCCTGTTCGAGGGGCTTCATGCGGGAGTTCCCCGGAAACACTTCGCCCGCGCCGCCGGACCGCGATCGTGCGCGGCGCCGGTGACGCGGGCGGTGGACATCACGAAGCTCAGTAGGCCAGCGCCCAGTTGATCTTCACGGTCCACATGGTCTCGCTGGGCTGCTCCTCGCCGAACACCGGATTCACGACGCCTTCACGGCCGGCCATGCTCGCGATGCGCGTGTCGAGTCCGATCAGGTGGCGATCGTCGAGCGGCAGGTTGGCGCCGAATCCGAAGTACCAGCCCGAGCCCGGAGCGCCCGTGTAGTCGGACGCGGTGCGGTAGTACTTGTGGAAGTAGTAGCCGCCGCCGACCGCCATGTACGGACGCACGACCGTCTTCCACTTGAAGTGGCGGGTCAGGTCGGCGGTGAACGGCACGGCGGTCTCGTAGGCGCGGTCGAAGTGACCGAGCACGTCGTGGTTCACCGACGCGCCGAACGACCAGTTGCGGTTGAGCATGCGCTGGTAGCCGACGCCGTATCCGACGAGGCCGTCGCCTGCGCCCTTCGCGGTGGACTTCGCGTAACCCGCGCGCATCGCGATCCAGTTCGTGCGCTTCGCCCACGGTCCGTCCTCGGCGCGCTGCTGCTCGTAGGATTTCTCGGCCGGCTTCGGCGGCTTGGGCGCCTTGGTCTTCTTGGGCTTGGCCGGCTTCGGCGCGGCCGCGGCGGCGGGCTTGGCCGGAGCGGCGTCGGCGGCCAGCGCGGTCGAGACCGCCGTGAGCGCGATCACCGCGGACACGGTGAGGGCGGCGAGCGCGAGGCTCAGCGAACGAATGGACTTCGGCACCAGATGCTCCTTTCGACACGTCGGTAGGGAGATGCCCGGTCTGGGCGTCCCGCGGTGCGGGCCCCGCCGCGCGGCCGCAGGGTTCGGGACACGGTGAGGGCGGCGAGCGCGAGGCTCAGCGAACGAATGGACTTCGGCACCAGATGCTCCTTTCGACACGTCGGTAGGGAGATGCCCGGTCTGGGCGTCCCGCGGTGCGGGCCCCGCCGCGCGGCCGCAGGGTTCGGGATGGGAAGACCCGTACCGTGGGGCGCATGCGGAGCGCGAAAGCTAACAAAGCCCCCCCCGCCCTGCCAACACGCACCTTGTCCCGGGAGCATTGGTGAGACCTCCCGGGCCTGTTAAGGTGCCGCCCGCCTCGGGCGGTTTTCGGCCCGATTTCCACCGGACCAGCCCGGTCCGCCCCGCCCGGGGCGGCCGGAATCGCCCGTCCCGAAACCTGCGAGTCCCCCGACGTGCCTCACGCGTTCGTTCAGGAATACCTCGCCCGGGCGGAAGCGCTCGAGCCCCGCGCCCTCGCTGTCACGCGCGACCTCACGCCCGCCCAGCTCGTCCAGTCCCCGGCGGAGGGCGGCTGGTCGATCGCCGAGGTGCTCGAGCACCTGTGCCTGACCGCCGAGTCGTACGAGCCGGCGCTCGAGAAGGCGTTCGCCGCCGCGCGAGCCCGCGGGGGAACACCCCGCCCGTTCCGGGGCACGCTGTTCGGGACGCTGCTGCGCAAGGCGCTGCTCGAAGGCAACCGCCATGCGATGCCGGCGCCCAAGGCCTGGCACCCGCTCACGCCGCGCGAGCGCGTGCTCGAGTCGTTCCTCATGCAGTCGCGCGGCGTCATGGCGCGCCTGCGCGAAGCCGACGGACTCGACGTGCGCGTCATGCTCACGTCGCCGATCGCCTGGTTCATCCGCATGAATCTCGCCGAGGCGCTCGCGATCCACGTCGTGCATGCGGAGCGTCATCTCGCGCAGATGGAGCGCACGCGCGCATCCGTCACGCGGTGAACGAAGCACTTTGAGAGTGCGCGGCACGCGGTTGTTCGTATAACTTGCGAGCCATGCGTCGTGCCAGATCGCTGTGCCGCTTCGCCGTGCCCTCGATGTGCGCCCTGTTGTCCGCGTGGCTGCTCGCCGCGGGCTGTGGCGGCAAGCGCGAAGACGGGCCCCAGGACCTCACGTTCGAAACGCTCGCCGATACGACCGGGCTCTCCGAAGGCCGCCCGATCGTCACGGACTTCGAGGCCGTCCGCCACGAGAACGGACTGCTGCAGGTGCGCGGCAAGGCGCGGCTGCCCGACGGCACGCGATTGCGCCTCACGCTCAAGCAACCCGGCTCCGACGTCTCGGCCGCGATGGTGCAGGTGACCGTGCAGGACAGCGCCTTCGATTCCCCGCCGATGCTCGGTGAGGCGGGCCCGCTGCCGGTGCAGACGTGGCGCTTCGAACTCACGGCGCAGTTCACGCCCGAGTACCAGCCGGCCGAAGTCATGCTGGCGACGAGCAACGGGCTGGCGCTGCGCGGACCCGGCATCACGCGCACGCGCCTGGGTGGCGCGTCGTTCTATCTCGCGGAGGAACTGAAACGATGACTCGCCGTCCTCCCCGCCCGCCGGCGCTGCGCTATCGCCCCGCGCGCCGCACCGACGTGGACACGCTCGCCGAAATGGCGCTGCGCACGTACCGCGTCTCGAGCATCGAGGCGCGCCGCGACTTCTACACGGAGCATCCGCGCTTCTCGATCCGCGACGTGCGCGTGGGCGAGCTCGACGGCGAGATCGTCACGTCGCTCGTCCTGCTGCCGCTGCAGGCGTGGGTGCGCGGCCAGCGCCTGCCGGTCACGGGCATCGGCGCGGTCGCGGTGTCGCCCGAGTGCCGCCGCCGTGGCGTCGGCGAGGCGCTCGTGCGCTCGGCGCTGCGCGAGATGCGCGGCCGCGGCGACACGATGAGCCTGCTGTACGCGTTCCGCTCGGACTTCTACCAGAAGTTCGGCTGGTCGCTGATCGAGCGCACGAACATGTTCTCGATCCCGCCCACGATCCTCCCGGCGTCCGACGAAGCGAAGCGCGTGCGCAAGGCGCACATGCCCGACCGCCCGGTGATCCAGGAGCTGTACGACCAGCACGCGGCGAAGGCCGGGCACTTCGCACTCGCCCGGCGCCCCGAGTGGTGGGAGAAGCGGCTCTGGAGCTACGAGGGCGACTGGGTCGTGTACGAAGGCCGCCGCCGCGGGCAGATCGAAGGCTACCTGCAGTACCAGGTGGACAGCGGCGACGGACCGTGGAAGCTCGTGCTGACCGTGAACGAGTTCGTGGCGTGCACGCCCGCGGCGCACCGTGGCCTGTGGGGCTACCTGCACTCGCTGCGCGACCAGGCGGTCGAAGTGGTCGCGGCGCTGCCCGGCGACGAACTGTGGCCTTCGGTGCTGCGCGACGCGCAGAACCTGCGCGGCGACCTCAAGCTCGGCGTGCACCGCACGGCGGGCCATCTCGGCTACGGCGCGATGCTGCGCCTGCTCGACGTGAAGGGCGCACTCGAGGCGCTGCCCGTGTCCCCGCACGCGCGCGGCGAGCTCGCGATCGAGGTGCAGGACGACGTGCTGCCGCAGAACGCGCGCGCCTGGCGCGTGACCGCGCGCGAAGGCCGGCTCACGGTGAAGCCCGAGTCCGTGCGCGCGGGCGGAAGCAAGGCGCTGCCGCGTCTCGTCACGCCGGTCGGCGCGCTCGCCTCCCTCGTCGCCGGCACGCTGTCGCCCTCCCGCGCGGCGGAGGCCGGGCTCGTGGACGACGCTCGCGGCGCCGCCGAGATGATCGAGCCGTGGTTCCGCACGCGGCCCGCGTTCCTGCACCCGATGAACGGCTTCTAGGAGACCGCGTGAGCGAACCCAAATGGACGGTGGTGGCGCCGCTGCGGCCGCGCTTCCGCGACACGGACGCGATGGGCCACATCAACAACGCGGTGTACGTCACCTACCTCGAAGTGGCGCGGCAGGAGTACTGGCGCGTGTTCAAGGACGACGAGAACTACCGCGTGGTGCCGTTCATCCTCGCGCGCGTCGAGGTGGACTTCCGCTCCGAGGCGCTCATGCACGAAACGCTGGATCTGTGCATCCGCTGCTCGTTCATCGGCGGCAAGTCGTTCGGCTTCGACTACGAGATCCGCGAGCAGAAGACTCAGCGGCTCGTCGTGAAGGCGACGTCGGTGCAGGTGTTCTACGACTACGCCGCCAAGGCGAGCATCCCGTGTCCGCCCGAGATGCGCGCGCGCTTCGAACAGTTCGAAGGACGCGCGCTCGCGCGCTGACGCGGCCTACGCCGCGTCGTCCACGCGGAACTGACCGACGAGCGCCTGCAGTTCGCGCGAGCGTTCGGTGAGCGTCGCGGCCACCGCGGCGCTCTCCTCGGCCACCGCGCTGTTGCTCTGCACGGAGCGGTCGATCTCCGCCATCGAGTGATTGAGCGCGGCGATGCCGTGCGCCTGCTTCTGGTTTTCGTCGGCGAACTCGGCGATGCGCGCCGAAAGCCTGCGGATGGAGGTGGCGACCTCGCCCAGCTGCGCGCCCGCCTGCTCGATGCTCTCGTTCATCTCGCTCGTGCGGCGCGTGCTTTCGCCGATCAGGTCGTGGATCTCGCGTGCGGCGTCCGCGGTGCGCTTGGCGAGTCCGCGGACTTCGGCGGCGACGATCGCGAAGCCGCGACCGTGCTCGCCCGCGCGCGCGGCCTCGACCGCCGCGTTCAGCGACAGCATGTTCGTCTGCAGCGCGATCTCCTCGACCATCTGCACGATGCTCGCGATGCGCTGCGACGATTCGAGCGCCGCCGCCATGACTTCGCGCGAGTGCTGCATGACGGCGCTGCCGCGCTCGGCGGTGTTCGACGCGTCGAGCGCCATGCGGCTCGCGTCGTGCGCCTCCTCGGAGCTGCGTCGAGCCGAATCGCTCAGCTCGTGCAGCGTCGTCGCGATCTCCTCGGAATGGGCCGCCTGCCCCTGGAGCGCGGTGGACAAGGCGTCGCTGCCGCGCGCGATCTCGCCCGCCCCGGTGGCGACGTCCGACGAGGCGTGCTTGATGTGCGCGATCAGGTCGTGGATGCGAGCGAGGAGGTCGTCGAACCCGCGTCCGAGAGTGCCGATCTCGTCCTTGTGCGTGACGTTCAGGCGGCGCGTGAGGTCGCCCCCGCCGGCCGCGATCTCGCGGATGCGGGCGTCCACCTCGAGCACGCGCGTGCGCTTCACGTGGATGCCGACGGGGCCGAGCACGATCGCCGCGGTGATGACGATCAGCGCGAGAAGCGTGATCAGGAAGCGCGACATCTCGCGCTTCATCGCCACGCCGATCGCGACGGGATCGAAGCGGTACGCGAGCACCCAGGGCGTGCCGGTCGCGGTCGCGAGCGTGTCCACGTGCCAGTGTGCCGCGAGCGAGCGCGGCGCGGAGCCGGCGATCACGGCGCGGGCGTCCTTCTCGAGCGACGCGTCGCGCCGGTCGAACACGTACACACCGTGCTCCGGGTTCGCGAGCACGAAGTTGCCGGGGTGCTCCGGCAGCGCCCACCCCTCGCGGCGCGCGGCGTTCCGGTCGTCCTCGGTGACGGGCACGGCGGGAACGCCGAGCAGCTCCGCTTCGAGGACGTTCGTGCGGAAGATCGCCGAAATGATGCCGCGGAATCGCCCGTCCGGCGCGTAGAAGGGCACCGAGTACAGAATGCCCTCGGCGTCGCGCTCGTCGCCCGTGCTGCGCGAGACGTACTGCGTGTTGTCGCAGGTGCGCATCGCGGGACTCGTGAGCGCGGGAATGTCGTCGAGCCGATCGAAATCGAATCGCGGATGCGCGGAACGGAACGCATCGAGCTGCTTCGGATACCAGGCGTACTCGGCTTCCTCGGATTCCTCGGGGAAGTCGGCGCCGTGCTCGTCTTCGGCTTCCTCCACCCCTTCCGCGGTCATGCGCAGTCGGTCGTACATGAAGAACGGCACTTCGCCTCGCGAGGCGTCGAAGCCGTCCACGATCGCGTAGACCTCGGACACGCTGACGTTGGCCGCGAGGTTGTTGTAGAGCTGCTGCACGGTGCGATCGCCCTCGACGCTGAAGCGCCCGTCCTCCACGGCCGTGCGCGCGTCGCTCGGGCGATTGCCGCCCGTGATCCCGCGCACGCTCGGCAGGAGGCTGATCGTGCGGATCGTCTGGTACGAAAGCGTGAAGAAGTGCTCCAGGGAGCGCTCCATCGGGCCGTACTGGTTCGAGAGCAGTTCGGCGCGAGTCCGCTCCATCGCGCGCGCGCGGCCGAGCTGGAAATCCACGACGAGATAGCCGAGCGCCAGCACCGGCGCGATCACCGCGAATGCGATGATTCCGTCCTTCTTCCAGTCGAATCCCTGGGGGCGGGACGCGGCGCCGCGACGACGTGTCTGCATGAACGCACTCCGGAGTCGAGGGATGGCGGCCCCTCCGCGAAGACGAAGTCTCGCGCTTCACCGGGACCGGTCTTCCGGAGTTTCGGTAGGCGTTTCGCAAACATGAGAGAGCGCGGGCGGTGCGGTCCGCCCGCGCTCTCGCGCATTCGCCGTCAGTTGTGCCCGCTCAGCGCGGCACTTCGGTCCGCGGCAGCCCCCAGGCGTCCTGAAGCACCCAGTCCACGAGCGAAATCACCTGTTCGCGCCGCCAGTACCACACCGGGAACCCGCTGAACACGAGCGGCGTGTTCTCGCGGCCGTGGTAGTAGGTCATCACGGGTTTGCCCACGCCGAGGTTGCCGCCGAGGGTCACGTACAACGTGTCGAGCACCGGCACTTCGTGGATGTCGTTGACGTCGGGATCGTCGTCCTCGACCACGACGTTCGGCTTCGTGATCGCTTCGGCGAGATACGTGGACTGGTAGTAGTCCGCCAGGCTGGTGCGCGTCGGCGCGAGCGTGGCCATCGGATCGGTCGCCGGCGATTTCTCGAAAAGCTGATCGGGCAGCCGCGCGAAGCTCGGCGCGCCGGGCCAGGCCCGTGGCGAACCTTCGATGCGCTTCGCCTGCGCGGACGAGCCGCTCGTGATCTCGCTGCGCCAGTGCGGACCGTCGAACATGAGCCGGCCCGGCGCCAGCTCGCCGTCCGCCGAGGCGAAGACCGCGCCGTTCGATCCGACCTTCTCCCACTCGCGCTGAAGGCTCGAGGCCGCGCCGCCGCCGGAGAGCCAGAGCTTGCCGCCCTGGCGCACCCACACCGCGAGCGGATTGGCGATGCCCGGGAACGACATCGCGTGCAGCGCGGGCATCGGGTTCTGAGAGAAGTCCGGCGGATTCAGGTACGTCGAGCTCTTGTAGTCCGTGTACCAGACGATGTGGCGGTAGTCCCCGAGCTGCGCCAGCGTCACGACGCCGCCGCGCTGGAAGCGGGTGGCGATCGTGTCGTAGGTGTAGCCCGCGAACACGCCCGTCGGGCTGAGGCTGCCCGCCGGGTAGTCCTTCCACGGCCGCCCGCCGCGCGCGAAGAAGAACGTGTCGAGCTCGGAAGCCGTCGGCCACTGCCCTCGAGGAATGTCGGTGGTGAACGGCGCCGTCGTCCGCAGCTTGTCCGGCGTGAGCCGCGTGTCGTCCACGATGAGCAGCGACTTGCGGAACGTCGGGCGGATCGCCGTGAACTGCACGACGGACATGCTGATCATGTCCTCGTTGTCGCGCGCCTGCACGTAGAGGTAGTGCGTCTCGGTGAAGCGTCCGGCCGGTGGCGAAACCGCCGGGATGTCGCAGAGCTTCGTACCCGGGGACCACTGGCTCCAGTGGCCGACGTCGGTGACCTCGTTCGTGCGGGGCGTCTCGTCGCCGATGTCGCCGTCCACGCGCCAGCGGTAGCCGCTCACGAACGCGCCGAACGAGGTGGCGGCGTCCCAGTTGAACCGCAGCGGCGTGTCGGCGGCGACGTCCACCTTGAGGAACGTGTTCGGGTCGAGCGAGAACAGTCCTCCCGAGTACTTGTAGTAGAACGTGTCGTTCCAGATGGACATCGTGGGCCCGAGCGTGCCGACGACGCTCACACCGAAGTAGAGCATGCTCGAGTCGAAGTTGAGCACGGGCGAGTACGCCCCGACCTCGTCGATGCCGATGAGCACGAACGCGTAGCGCTTGTTCGGTTGAAGCTGCTTGAGATCCGCCCACGTCGTCTCGGCGCTGGTCGAATCCCAGCCCGGGAAGTGCGGGGCGTAGAAGCTGCGCAGCGAGTCCGGGTTGAGCAACAGCGTGAGGAAGTCGAACTCGAGGTTGCCCTCGGCGAAGACCTTGTACTTGTACTTCACCGGCTTCGTCGTGGTGCGCCCGTCGGGATCGGTGCCCTTCCAGGTGATCCGGAACGCGGGCCCGAACTGCGGCGTGTTCAGGTGGTTCGGCACCGGCGTGAGGATCGTGACGATCGGCGCGAGCGTGAACGAGTTGAACGAGCGCGTCAGCACCTGCGAGGGCGCGCCCTGATCGTCCACCGCGCGCACGACGAACGTGTGGTAGCCGTGCGCGGTGACGGCGCCGACGGTGTCCACGACGTCCGAGCGGAACTGGAACGTCTCGCGGTTCTTCGTCGTGCGCACCCACGCGGTCTCGGCGTTCGCCGCGGTCGGCGGGTCGAGCACGTACTCGTACCAGGCGATCGTGCCGTCCATGTCGAAACCGGCCCAGCGCATCTCGTAGGCGTAGAAGTACGGCAGCGTCGGAGAGGCCGGCGCCTGCGTCAGCTCGATCGTCGGCGGTTGGTTCGCGGGCAGGAAGCCCGAGTAGAGCTTCTTGCCACAGCCCGCGGCGAAGACCGCGAACAGCAGGACGGCGAGCAACGCGAAGCGCGCGAACGTGCGGTTCACGGCAGCATTTCCCGCAGCGTGATCGTGTGCTTCGACTTCTTCTTGCCGTCGCGCAGCGACTCGATCTTCACGCGCGAGCCGTCGGCGCCCTGTTCGAGCAGCGCGTCGAGCTGCGAGAGCGTGTACGACGCGGCGGGCCGGCCCTCCACGCGCACGAGTTCGTCGCCGTCGCGCAGGCCCGCGGCGTGCGCGGGCGAGCCCGGCAGCACGGACAGCGCGAGCACCTTGCCACCCTCGCGCCCGACCAGCATGCCGCTGCGCGAGAGCGCGTCGCGCGAGCCGAAGCGCGAGCCGGGCTCGAGATAGATCCGGCGGTGGTCGTAGTCGAGCGTCACCTTGAATCGTTCGAGCACGCGGTTGCCGATGTTGCCCGCGAACTCCTCGCTCGCGAACGCGCCCTCGGCCGCGCGCGCGACCGACACCATCGGCGCGTCCCACGCGTACGGACCGATCGCCATCCTGCTCAACCGTCCGTAGCGCGTCGTGAAGTGCCCGCCGAAGCCGACGCCCTCGACGTCACGCGCGCCGACGAGCTTGTCCTCGAGACCGTGCCGGCTCGCGAACGGTCCGTGGATGTCCACGGTCGAGCTGCTGCCCACGTCCACGCGGAACACACCGGTGTACGCGCCGTCGATGGTCGCCGTGACGCCCGGCACGACGCCGTTCATGACCATCGGCAGCGGCTGCTCCTTGCCGGCGTACGCGAACGTCGCCGGGTCGTGCAGTTCGAGCACGCCCTGGTCGTAGTCGATCGTGACCACGAAGCGGCTGATGAAGTCGTAGCCGAGGACGCCGGCCATCTCGTTCCAGAAGTAGGCCGAGAACGCCGGAGCGACCGACATGATCGCGAGCTTGGCGCCCGCGATCGAGACGCCGGCCTCGCCGGGCCCGTGCACGGCGATCGAGTCGAGCGTCACGAACGACGCGCTGCCCGCCGCGCCCGCGCCCTGCGCCTGCATGAAGCCCTCGCCCTTGAGCCCGATGCTCGCCGCGTACGTGCTGTCGAGCACGCTGATCGTCGCGCCGGTGTCGAACAGGAAGTCCGCGGGCGGCGCGCCGTTGACCGACGCGCGCAGCCACACGTGGCGCGCGGCGTAGTCGAACGGCAGCTTCAGCACGCCGTTCGCGCCGCGCCAGCGCACCGTGGACACGCCCACCGGCAGCGGCGGATCGAACGCGAGGCCCGCCGTGCTCACGTTCGTCGCGAACGAGTCCGCGACGGAGCGCAGGCGGTTCGCGGGCATGTTGCTGATGCCCGACTCGTTCACGTGCGCGCGCAGCCGGCCGCCGGCCTTGCGCCAGTCCGAGAAGTCCGTGGCGATCTGGTTCTGGTCGCGCGGCGCCTCCATGCGCGCGAGCAGCCCGGTCGCGTCGAAAAACCACAGCCGGCGCGGCTTGAGCGCTTCGGCGCCCGGTGCCTGCATGGCGAGCACGGTGTACGTGCCCTTGTCGTCCTTCTCGCGGCCCGCGACCGTGATCGTGCCCCCGCCGTGGCCCGGCTCGGCCCAGCGCTCGAGCTCGAACCAGTTCGAGGCGAGCGCCTCGGTCAGGTCCTGGTCGGTCAGCGTGACGACGCGGCCCGTGGTGGGATCGGTGCGCCAGGCGGTGCGGCCGCGCGAACCCTCGGAGAGCTTGAACGGCCCCAGTTCGGTGCGCGCGTAGTGCAGGTCGGGGCGCACCGACCAAGTTTCGATCGTGCCCGAGAAGCCGAAACCGCCGAGCTTCGCGCGGGTGTAGAGCGAGCTTTCGGCCGCGAACGCGGCAGCACCGCCTGTGGCGTCCACGTAGCGGCGGATGACCTGGTCGGCCTCGGGGGTCGTTGCGGCGCCCGCCTGCGGCACGAGGGCGAGCGCGAACAGCGTCGCCAGCGCCAGTGGCCGCCCGATCGATCGAAGCATGATTCTCCTTGGGGGGATGCCTGGGAACCGGAAAGTGGCGGGGAGTGTACCCAAGACCGGGCCGCCGGCAGCACCAATCTTCCGAACACGGCCGTCCGGGATACCGGCGCGGCAGCGCGCGCGGGAACGTTGCGGCGGCCCGGCCGGCCGTGCTACCTGTCCGGGCGAAGGACCTCCCCGGCATCCACGAAAGGACTCTTGATGAAGCTCAAGCTGGCCCCTGCACTGCTCCTGGCGGCGTTGCTGCCCACCACCGCGCTCGCCGCGGGATCTTCGTTCCAGACGTACGGACCTCACATCGGCTTCAGCAACGGCCCGGACCAGGTCGTGATCGGCGGCCAGCTGCAGATGGGCGACGTCGCCCCGAGCATCGACTTCGTTCCGTCGGTGGACCTCGGCCTCGGCGACGGCGTGACCGTCGTGTCGCTCAACGGCGACTTCCACTACCGCTTCACGATCTCCGGCGCGAGATGGCAGCCGTACGCCGGTGGCGGCGTGGCGATCCACTTCTGGTCGGTGGACAACTCCGGTCCCGGCGGCGACGCCAGCGACACCGTGGCCGGCGGCACGGCCGTGTTCGGCGCCGACGTGCCGACCAAGTCCGGCAGCCGCTTCTTCGTCGAAGGCAAGATCGGCCTCGGCGACGGCCCCGACTTCAAGGCCATCGCGGGCTGGCACTTCGGGCGGAAGTAGCGCTTTCGCCGCCGTGGGCGGCGAGTCACGAGCCACCAACACATCGCCGGAGCGGCCGCGAGGGCTGCTCCGGCGATCGTGTGTTCGGGGGGGGGGAAGGCGATCCCGCGCCGATTCAGTTCGCGCTCTTCACCTTCTCGATGCGCTTCACGAACTCCGCCGGACCCATGAAGCCCTCGACACGCGCCTCGCGCACCTCCGCGCCGCTCTTCGACACGAACACGATCGTGGGCACGCCGGTGATGCCGAACTTCTTGCGATAGGCCTCGGCTTCCGCGGAGTCGTAATGGGTCAGGTCCACGACGTACGCGTCGAAGTCGCGCGCGGCGGCGACGACCGACTTGTCGGGGAACGTCTGCAGCTCGAGTTCGTGACAGGGCACGCACCAGTTCGCCGAGAAGTCGATCATCACGGGACGGCCCGCGGCGAGTGACGACTGCAGCGCGGCCTCGCTGTAGGGACGGAACACGATCGTGCGCGCGGCCATGGTCGTCAGCTGCAGCACGAACCACACGCCCGCGATCACCGCGAGCGTGCCGCCCACGCGCTTGAGCGCCTTGAATCCGGCGCGCGCGTTCGCGCTCTTCTCCATGAAGCCCAGGTAGAGGCCGCCCAGCATGAGCGCCGCGGGCAGGATCCACGCGGCGAGCTTCGGCGCCACGCCGATCAGCGCGTAGTACAGGCCGATGCTCGCGAGCAGCACGCCGAAGAACTTCTTCACCCAGTCCATCCAGTCGCCGGACTTGGGCAACGTCTGCAGCAGGCTCGAGAACGCGGCGAGGAACAGGTACGGGAACCCGAGGCCGAGCGACAGCGTGAACATGGCCTGCAGCCCGAACAGCGCGCTGCCCTTCTGCGCGATGATCGCGAGCAGCGCCACCACGAACGGACCGACGCACGGCGCGGCGATCACGCCGACCGCGAGACCGGACACGAACAGCCCGGCGATCGAGCCGGTGTTCGCGCCGCCGACCTTGTCGAGCACCCATGTGGGCGCCTGCATCTCGTACACGCCGAACATGGAGAGCGACAGCGCCACGAGCAGCAGGCCGAGCCCGACGTTCACGAGCGGATTCTGCAGCGCCTGGCCGAACAGCCCGCCGGTCAGGCCGGCGATCACGCCGAGCACCGAGTACGTCACGCAGATGCCGAGCACGTACACCACCGCGTTCGTGAGCACCTTGGGCAGCGGCTCCTTGCGGCGCGCGCCGAAGATCGAAACGGTGATGCCGAGCATCGGGAACACGCACGGCGTCAGGTTGAGCGCGAGGCCGCCGAGGAACAGTGCGAGGAACCACCACAGCCCGCCCTTGCCGAGCGCGTCCTGCAGTCCCTGCGCCGCGCCGGTCGCGGGCGGTGGCGCGTTCTCGCCGCCCTCGGGCATGGCCGTCGTGAAGCCTTCGGAGGGCTCGGCGCCTCCGGCGCCGCTGTCGGCGAGCGTGTCACTCGACACCGCGCTGTCGGGGTTCGCGGCCGCGGCGATGGCTTCGGCGCCGGGCTCGACACCGCCCGTGACGGTGACTTCGACCGTGAACGGCACCTTGGTCGGGGCGAGGCAGACCTGATCGTTGCAACCCTGGTAGGCGACGGTGCCCTTCAGCGTGTGCGTGCCGTTCTCGGCGGTCGCGCTCGCCGTGAGCGGCAGCGTCACTTCGGTCGCGCCGTCCCACACGAACAGCTCGGAGTCCTCGAACGCGAACTTCTGCTTCCTGGGCGCCGGGTACTTCGGCTTGCCCGCGCTCACGCCGTGCCCGGCGGCGATGGTGACGGTCGTGGGAATGTTGTAGTCGAGCGCCGGCGGGTTGGCGTTGATGTGCCAGCCGTTCAGCACGTCGAGCTTCACCTTCACGGTCGCGGTCGCGCCGGGGGTGAGCTTCACGGGCGTCGCGGACGCCTTGACCAGATCGCTCGCCGCGGGCGTCGCGCCATCCTGCGCGAACACCACACCCACCCACACCATCAGCGCCACGCACACCGACCACAGTCGCTTCATCGGTTCTCCCCTTGCGAATCGAGCTCGGCCGCCAGCTCCTCCGGCGTCTGCACCGGAAGCCGGCAGCGGTGATGCACACAGACGTACGCGGTGGGTCGCCCCTCGCGCGCGGGCAGCGATGCGGCGAACGGCGCGAGCGCCGCGAGTGCCGCGCGCGTGGCGTCCTCCACCACGATCCGGTC
>JBGANH010000088.1:0-14118 GCA_044222365.1 Candidatus Eiseniibacteriota bacterium | reverse complement strand
GGGATTGCGAACGGCTTCGGCGGGAAGCTCGGCCTTCCTGACCTGTGCGGGGACGCTCATGGCCGCGCTCTTCGCGTGGCCGCTGCTCGGGCAGCGCCCGACGCGCGAGCTGAACGCGGGGCTCGTCCTCGCATTCGCGGGCTCGGCGCTGCTCTCGCTGCGCGACGGATTGCACATCGGGCGCGGCGAAATGCTGACGCTGATCGGCGCGTGCATCTACGCGCTGCAGATCGTGTCGCTCGCCAAGTTCGCACCGACCGCCGACCCGCTCGCGCTCACGTTCGGGCAGTCGGTCGTGGTCGCGGGCGTGCTCGCGCCGTTCTCGCACGACGCCGTACAGACGCTGCGCTCGTTCGACGGCGCCGCGTGGGGGCGCTTCGCCTACCTCGCGATCGCGGGCAGCACGCTCGCGCCGCTCTTCCAGGTCTGGGCGCAGAGCGCGCTCAGCGCCGGACGAGTCGCGCTTCTGTTCGCGCTCGAGCCCGTGTTCGCGCTGTTGTTCGCGCTCACGATCGGCGCGGAGCGGTTCGCGATGCGCTGGTGGATCGGGGCGCTGCTGATCCTCAGCGCCGTCGTGCTCGTGGAGTGGCGGGCCGCGAAGTCCACTCGTCCGCCAGCCAGTTCGTGAGGCGCTCGTCGGTCTTCGGGCCGGCACGGAAGAGCGCGAAGCCGCGGCCGGTCCACTGCGAATCGGCCACGCGCACCTGGCGGGACGGCAGGAGCGAGGCGATCCGGTCCACGACCTCGTTCGCGTAGACGTCCTCCGGGCCCTGCTGGAAGAAGACCGGAGCGCCCGAGGCGGCGAGCGTCGTGACGAGCCAACCGCGTTCGGCGCCGGAGGGCGTCGCGCCCGCGAGCACGACGGCCTTCACGCGCGCGTCGTCGCGCGCCGCGAGCGCGGCGGCCATGGCGAGCGGGCCTTCGGCGACGACGCACACGCGCGCCGGATCGGAGCGCAGTGCCGCCGCGGAGGGAGCGATCGCGGCGGACAGGTCTCGCGCGAGCCGCTGCTGGAAGACGTCGTCCCGCGCGAGCCACGCGTGCGGATGAGGCGTCGCGGCCGACGCCGAACCGCGCGAACCGCGCGGGTCCACGAGCGCGACGCCGACGCCGGCGCGGTGGAGCTGCGAGAGCAGGCTGTCGGCGCCGGCGAACGACTCGGCCTCGGGCGAGACGAGCACGATCGCGAGCGGCGCGCCGGGGCGCGTGCGCAGCAGCCATGTCGCGATCCGCGCGCCGTCGCTCGTGCGCACCGAGCTCGCCACGAGCGGAGCCCCGGCGGCGGACGCCGCGAGGGTGGAGTCGGCGCGGCGGGCGAGTTCGGCCGGCACTCCGGTGTTCACGCCGCGCACGCGCGCGAGCCTCACGAGCGCGGTGTCGCGGCCGCGTGAGGCGGAGAGTGCGCGCATCAACAGCGCGGAACCTTCGGCCGTGTGCCCCTGCGCGAGCAACAGCGGGGCGAAGCGCGCCGTCCAGAGCGACTGCTGCGGCACGGGCGCCTTCGGCGACAGGAGGTCGGCGGGCCGTTCGAGCACGGCGCGACAGGCGGTCGCGGGGTCGCCCGCGACGGCGTTCGCCCAGGCGGCGCGCAGGCGCATGGCGGCGCCGCGCGGGGTGCGGTCGGTCGCGAACCGTTCGAGCACGGGCGCGAGCAGCCGCACGGCCTCCGCGCCGTCCTCCCGGGTGCCGCGCAGGAGCAGCAGATCGGCGAGCGCGAGCGCATCCTCGACGTTCCCGCGCACGGCGTGGGCGCGCCGGTACGCCACGAGCGCGGCGTCACGTTCGCCCGAATGCTCGTGACTCACTCCGAGCCAGTACCACGCCTCGGCCGCGTCGAGCGAATCCGTCGCCGCGACCGAATCGCGGTGCGCCGCCAGCTGCGCGCGCAGGTCCGCGGGGTCCTTCGCGCGGTAGAGCAGGTTCTGCACGGGCGAGGGCGGGAGGTAGGCGAGCGCGGCCGCGGCGCAGCAGAGCGCCACCACCACCGGCCCGAAAACGCGGCGCTTCATTCGGCGGCTCCTTCGGTGACCATGTCGAGGAATGCGCGCTCGAGCGGGCTGTGCTCCTCCGCGCCGGCGCCCCAGTCGGCACGCGCGAGTTCGCGCGCGACGCGTCCGTGTCGGAGCATGACGACGCGGTCGCACAGGCGCTCGACCGTTTCGGTGACGTGACTCGAGAACAGCACCGCGCAGCCTTCGCGCGCGCGTGTGCGCAGTTCGGCCTTGGCGGCGAGCGCCGAGGGCGCGTCGAAGCCCTCGAGCGCCTCGTCGCAGAGCAGTACCGCGGGCCGGTGCAGCACCGCGGCGACGAACGACAGCTTCTTGCGCATGCCGTGAGAGTACCCGCGCACGGGATCGTCGAGCCTGGCGCCGAGGTCGAGCGCGCCGGCGAGTGCGCGCACGCGCGCCTCCGCGGCGGCGGGCTCGAGCGCGCGGACGGACGCGACGAACGACAGGTACTCGGCGGCCGAGAGTTCCTCGTGGAACGTCGGCTCCTCGGCCGCGTAGCCGAGCGCGCGGCGCGCCTCGAGCGGCTCGGTCCAGACGTCGTGCCCCGCGATCCGCACGCGCCCGGCGTCCGGCGGCTGCAGCCCGGCGGCGGTGCGCAACAAGGTGCTCTTGCCCGCGCCGTTCGCGCCGAGCAGGCCGACGATCTCGCCGGGCCGCACGTCGAACGACACGCCGGCGAGCGCGACGCGCGGCCCGTAGCGCCGTTCGAGTCCGGTGATTTCGAGCATCAGGCGGCCTCCGATGTCCACCAGCGGCGCAGGCGCACACCGGAATGCACGAGCCCGGCGGCGAGCACGATCCAGCCGAGCAGTGGGATCATCCAGCTCGCCATGAGCGTCACGCCGAGCCAGGCGAAGTAGAGGTTCTCCGCCGCGACCGCGCGCGGATGCAGCGTGAGCCCGTAGTGCAGCCCCAGCGTGGCGACCGCGAGTCCACACGCGACCCACGTCAGCACGATCCCGGCGCGAGCGGCGAACGGCAGCCCCGCGGCGAGCAGCGCGTTCGCGACGATCGCGGCGCCGAGCACGGCGGCGATCGTGACGAAGCGCGCACGCCACGCGTCGGCGAGCGACAGGGGCAGCGGCCGCACGGCCGCGGCGGGATCGCCGCACGCGCGCGTGATCGCCCACGCGCCGAGCGACGTGGCCGCGGGCAGGAAGGCCGCGAAAGCGAGTGCGCGGCGCTGCAGCGGTTCGGCGGCGGCGAACCAGGCCGCGAGGCTCACGCCGACGAGCGCGAGCGCGGTGACCATGCGGGCCTGCGACGGTCCGGGCGTGCGGGTGAGCAGCAGGTCGAGGCGCTGCAGGGCCCGCCAGCCGCCCTCGGCGCGCCCGCGCGGCGCCCGCCGGCGCTTCGTCGTCGAAACGAGACGGGCGCTCGCGAGCAGCCGCACCGCGGGCGGGAGCGCGAGATGCCGCGCGCGCCTCGCCGCCGCCGCGCGCGCCGCGGCCGCCGCCAGGCGCGTGCACTCGATCCACGCGAGCGCGAAGCCCGCGGCGAGCAGCCCCAGCCACCACGCCGGAAGCAGGCCGCCGCCCGCGGCGAGCGTCGCGAGTGCCGGAGGAATCACGGCGAGTGCGGGCAGCCGCGACTCGCCGAGCAGGTGGCGCATGACTCGCGCCGGATCCACCGGCAGCGCGAGCCACTCCGAGCCGGGCACGCGCGCGGCGAGCGCGTCCTGCCGCCACGCGGCGAGCGCGCCGGCGACGAGTGCCCATGCCGCCATCGCGACCGTGAGCCACTGCGCGCCGCCCACGGCGCCGTGCGCGCGCACCCAGCCGTCGAGCGGGACGCGCGCCTGCCAGTAGAAGAACCCCGAGAGCAGCGCCGCGAGCGCGGCGAACACCACGCGCGAACGCACGTCGAGGGCGCTCCAGCGTCGTGCGGCGAGACGGCGCTCGAGCGTGGCGAAGGCGGCCGACTGGTCGGGATGGGTCGCGTGCATGCGGGGCGCATTGTAAAGGAAGGGCGATGCCGTTCCGCAGCGGCTTTGCCCCGGCGCGGGCCCGGATGGCACCATCGCGGCATGATCTCTCCGCACCGGCTCGTGTGGGCCCCGGGCTACGCCTGCGACATCGGCCCGCACGTCTTCCCGACTTCCAAGTACGCCGCCGTGCGCGGCGTGCTCGTGGACGAGGGGCTCGTGCGCGCCGGTGAGGTGCTCGTGCCGGAACCGCCCCTGCGCGCACTGCTCGCGCTCGCCCACGAGGCGGCGTACCTCGACGACCTCGAGGCGGCCGCCCCGACGCCGCGCACGCTGCGGTCGGAGTTGCCCGTCACGCCGGAGGTGATCGCCGCGTTCTCGTTGTGCGCCGCCGGCACCACGCTCGCCGCGCGGCATGCGCTCGCGACCGGGGCGGCAGCGCACGTGGGCGGGGGACTCCATCACGCGTACGCCGGACACGCCGAGGGGTTCTGCTACGTCAACGATCTCGCGGTCGCCGCGCAGGCGATGCGTCGCGAGGGGCGGGTGCACCGCGTCGCGATCGTGGATCTCGACGTGCACCAGGGCAACGGCAGCGCCGCGATCTTCCGCGACGTGCCCGAGGTGTTCACGCTGTCGCTGCACCAGGAGCGCAACTACCCGATGCCGAAGGAGCCGGGCGACCTCGACGTGGGGCTCGAGGACGGCACGGACGACGGCGCCTACCTCGATGCGCTCGACGCCGCGCTTCCCGCCGTGTGGTCGCACGCGCCGGACCTCGTGCTCTACCAGGCCGGGGCCGATCCGTACCGGGACGACCAGCTCGGCGGGCTCGCCCTGACGTTCGAGGGGCTCGAGCTTCGCGATCGCCGCGTGATCGACGGCTGCGTCGCGCGCGGCATCGCGGTGGTCGTCACGCTCGGCGGCGGTTACGCTCGCCGCACGGAAGACACGGTGCGGATCCACGCCACCACCTGCCGGCTCGCGCTCGAAGCGCCGGCTCACCGGAGAGACGCATGATCCACGCATGGACCGCGACCGCCACCGAAGCCCGGCGCACCGACGCCGACGGCGCGTGCGCGATGCTCGCGAACGGCACCGAGAACGTCTGGCTCGACTTCGAAGGCGAGGACGAGGCCGCCGTGCAGCGGTTCCTGCGCCCGCTCGGCGTGCACCCGCTCGTGCTCGACGACATGGTCTCGCAGGTCAACCGGCCGAAGGTGGACGACTACGGCGACTACCTCTACCTGGTCGTGCACTCCGCGCGGTGGGAGAAGGGCGACGAGCGGCCGAGCACGCGTGAGATCGACATCGTCGTCGGGCCGCGCTCGCTCGTGACGTACCACGACGGCGACACGCGTTCGGTCACCGCGGCCGGCGCGGTGCTCGCGCAGCGCCCGGCGCTGCTCGGCAGGAGCCCGGCGCAACTGCTGCACTTCGTCCTCGACGTGCTCGTGGATCACTACCTGCCGATCATGGACCACATCGCCGAGCACGTGGACACGCTCGAGGAGGAAGTGTTCCAGAGCGACGGGCGCGACATGTACGAGCGCATCATCCACCTCAAGCGCGGCATCGCGGCGATGCGCCGCATCGTCGGCCCGCAGCGCGACACGATCCTCGCGCTCACGCGCGACGAGTTCCGCGCGATCCCGCCCGAGATGCGGCCGTACCTGCGCGACGTCTACGACCGGCTCGCGCGCGTCTCGGACCTGCTCGATTCGTTCCGCGACGAGATCGCGGGCCTGCTCGAGCTGCACGTGTCGATCGTCTCGAACCGCATGAACGAAGTGATGAAGCGTCTCACGGTCATCGCGACGATCTTCATGCCCCTCACGGTCGTGACCGGCTACTTCGGCATGAACTTCCAACTGGCGGAATTCGGCTGGAAGCACGGCGAGTGGTTCGCGCTGGGCGTGCTGGCCGCGACGGCGGCGGGGACGTGGTGGTACCTGCGCGCGCGGCGTTGGTACTGAGCCGCTGCACTCCGCGGACGCGGTTCACCATCGGATCGAACAGAAGAGGGGGGGCCCCTTCCGTGCACTCGAGGGGGTCACACGCAGGGCAAGTGTCCCGAGTGCCCCTGCAGCTCCCTCTCCGCGCGGTTCTCGGCTCGCGACGCGACCCACCTCGCTCGTGAACGTCGCGTGTATGCGGCTCCGAACAGGTCCCGCGCAGCGTACGGAACCTCGGATCGGGTAGAAGAGCTCCCTGCCAAGGAGGTCTCTCTGCCCAGCTGCACGAGCATTGTGTGTCCGTGCTTCCGGCGCCGTCAAGACCTCGATTGTGCCGGCGTCGTCTAGCGCGCCGGCCTCGTGATCGGCGCGGCGCCCTTCGCGGGCCCGACGACCTCGAACTCGGCGTCGTCCATCCAGACGGTGCCGCGGAACGGGGCGGGCACGTACACCCACGGCCAGGTCGTGAGCGAGCCCTCGGGCATGTCGTACTCGATCTGGAGCTTCGTCCAGTCGAACGTGTTGCTGAGCATCTCGAAGATGGGCGAACGCTTCGGGCCGGACGCCGTGTGCGCGAACACTTCGAGATAGGCCGTTCCCACGAGGCTGTCGGCCTTGAACCACGCCGAGAGCCGGACGCGCTTGCCGGCCAGGTTGCGCGCGGGCAGCGACTGCGTGACGCCGGAACGCGTGGACACGACACCGTCGTTCATGTTCTCGAGGCGGATGCTGTACCGGCCCGAGTGCGCCACCGTCGAATCGAGTTCGACACGTGCGCCCTCGAACGGCGGGCACACCCACTCCCACGCGAGGCCGCCGTTCTCGAAGCCGGGATCGGCGAAAAGGTTGCCCTTCGGCGTGGCGGCGAGCGCCCCGGCGGGCTCCATCGTCAGGCTCGCGTCGTCGAACATCACCTGGCCGGTGCCGAACAGGCCGCAGCGGACGAAGAGCACGTTGACGCCGACGGGCACGTACACCGCGACTTCGCGCTTCACCCAGTCCGTCTGCGGGTCCGTGAACGTGAGGCGCTTCCAGCCGAGGTCGATGGAGGGGTCGTCCACGCGCTTGATGTTGAGGCGGCGGCGCGACTCGTCGCGGTCCACGCCCCAGATGCGCGCCATCTTCGAAGCGGTGTCGCGGTACGCCTGCACCATCACGTAGGCGCGTCCCTGCAGGCCGTTGCTCTTCGAGTACACCGAGAAGCGCGCGACCTTGCCCCACATGTCGCGGCTCACGAGCAGCGTCTGGCTCCAGTTGTGCGCCATCGGGTACACCGTGCTCGTGTTCGCGATGTTCACGGAGTACTTGCCCGATCGTGCGAAGAGCGTGTCGCGGCCGAAGAACACCGTGGGGATCTCCGCGAGCGACGTGTCCCACACCGCCGGCATCCAGTCGTGCGCGGGAAAGCCGCGCTCGAAGCCGGGATTGCCGAGCAGGTTGCGGGGCTTGGCCGGCGCCGCGGCGTGCGCCACGGAGAGCGACGCGAACAGCACGCAGACGAGGAGCGCGAGGAACCGGACGATCGGCTTCAGGGACATGGGGCTCTCTTCAGGAAGAGTCGGATCGCGAACTTCGGTCGCGCCGCGCGGACGAGGCGTGGCGCAGGGGGGAAAAGTATCGGAAACCACGCGCCCGGCGGGCAAGCGCTTTCTGGCGTGCTTGGCCCCACCGCGGCGCTCGGCTAGCCTGAACGCGCACTTTTCTTCACACGAGGTCGTCTTGAGCGAGTGGTTCTTCACATCGGATTTGCACGGACAGTCCGACTTCTACGAGCAGGCGCTGGCGCTCGCCGTCGAGCGCCGGCCCTCGGCGCTGTTGATCGGCGGCGATCTCGGGCCCCACGAGGGCGGCGACGGCGGTGTGCGCCGGCAGCGGTTGTTCCTCGAGGGCTTCCTCGTCGAGTTCGCGCGCCGGCTGCGCGAGGCCGTGCCCGGCATCGCGCTGTTGCTCCTGCCCGGCAACGACGACTGGGGTGCGAACCACGACGTGATCGAACGCCACGACGGCGACTACTGGCGATCGCTCCACGACCGGGTGGTCGAGGTGGACGGCGTGCGCGTCGCGGGCATGTCGTACGTCCCGATCACGCCGTTCGGCATGAAGGACTGGGAGCGCTGGGAGGACGGCGAGCCCGAGTCGCCGCTGCGGCTCGCCGGCTGGCGCAGCGAGGAGGGGCGCAGCTTCGAGTTCGCGTTCGATCCCGAGCGCCGCACGCCGACGATCGCCGACACGCTCGCCTCGCTCGCGTCGCGCACCGACGCGTCCTCGACCGTGTTCGTGTTCCATTCGCCCGCTCGCGACACGCACTGCGACGTGACGATGACCCGCCACCACGTGGGCTCGCGCGCGATCCGCGCGTTCGTCGAGCGCTGGCAGCCGCCGCTCGTGCTGAGCGGCCACATTCACGAATCGCCCCGCGTCACCGGGAACTGGCGGGACACGATCGGCCGCACGGTCGTGGTGAACCCGGGCCAGTTCGGGCACCCGGCGCTGGCCGGTGTGTGGTTCGACCCCGCGCGCCCGGGCGAGACGCTGCGCCATACGACCCACGAAGGGTGAATCCCGGGTGCCGTGCTAGGCTCCCACGGTCGTGAAGCGAACGCGCGCGCAACGCAGGGGCGCGCGGCCGCATCGCAGGAACGACACGCTCCCCGGTCCCGCAGACCCCACGAGGCAGCCATGCGCACCCGGTTTCCGCTCCGACCCCTGTTCCTCGCACTCGCGTCCGCGGCGCTGATCGCCGCGTGCGCCGGACCGGCCTCGGCCGGCACGGTGAACTGGCGCTCGTGGGACGACGGCATCGCCCGCGCGAAGAGCGGCAACCGCTTCGTCGTCGTGGACGTGTACACCGACTGGTGCGGCTGGTGCCGGCGCATGGACGCCGACGTGTACGCGCGCCGCGACGTGTCGGAGTACCTCGCGGCGAAGTTCGTGACCGTGAAGCTCAACGCCGAGAGCTCGGAGACCGTGCATCGTGGCGAGCGTCCCATGACCGCCCGCTCGCTCGCGTCCCAGTTCCAGGTGACGGGCTATCCGACGACGATCTTCCTGCGCCCCGACGGCGAGCGCCTCGCGAACGTGCCGGGCTACATTCCCGCCGAGAAATTCCTGCTCCTGCTGCGTTACATCGGCGACGGTCACATGGACCGCGGCACGAAGTGGGAAGACTTCGTGGCGGCGCAACCGAAGGCGAACTGACCCATGGGCCTGCTCGACGGCGTCACGATTCTCGTGCTGGACACGGAGACGACCGGCTTCGATCCCGCGAGAGGCGACCGGCTCGTCGAGGTCGCCCGCGTGACGATCGCGAACGGTGTGACGGGCGAGACGTGGTCGAGTCTCGTGCATCCGGGGCGGGCGATTCCGCCGGACGCCGCGAAGATCCACGGCATCACGGACGCCATGGTCGCCGGCGCGCCCAAGTACGCCGAGGTCGGGCGCGCGTTGCGCGAGCAGATCGGCGACCACCCGATCGCGTTCCACAACGCGCCGTTCGACCTGCCCTTTCTCGTGCACCTGTTCCGCGAGGCCGGGGCGCCTCCGCTCGTGAACCCGGTGCTCGACACGCTCGGCCTGGCGCGCGGATTGTGGGGCGTCGGCAGCAACGGGCTCGGCGCCGTGGCACAGAAGCTCGGGGTCACGGCGGGCACCGCGCACCGTGCGCTCGGCGACGCGACGACCACGGCGGCGGTGCTCCTCGAGCTCGTGTCCCGCTGGGAAGCGAAGTTCGCGACGCGCTCCTTCGCCGAGCTCGCGGCCGAGAGCCAGGACATCATGCGGAAGACCTCGCGGCCGAGGCGCTGATCGCGCGAGCCGGCCCGCGCGGTTGCCACGTGCGCGCGGCCGGGCCATGATGCCCCGCCCGAACCGGTCCACCCGTCCGCTCCCCCCGATTTCGATCACGATCGACGCCGCTCGAGGTACTTCGTCATGTCGTTGCCACCCATCCCCGACGTCGGCCAGGAAGCCCCCGACTTCTCGCTGCGGGGCCCCGGCGGCGCGCCGCACACGCTGTCGGAGTGGCGCGGGGACAAGAACGTCCTGCTCGTCTTCTATCCGCTCGCGTTCTCGTCGGTCTGTTCGCACCAGCTGCCCGAGCTGCAGAAGGCCATGCCGCGCTTCGAGGCCGCCGACACGGTCGTGCTCGGCATCTCGGTGGACAGCCACTACGCGAACGCCGCGTTCGCTCGCTCGCTGGGTGTGACCTTTCCGTTGCTGTCGGACTGGAAGCGCGAAGCGTCCACCGCGTACGGCGTGTTGATTCCCGAGGCCGGCTTCAGCGGCCGCGCGTCGTTCCTCGTGGACAAGCAGGGACGTATCGCGTGGCGCGAGGTGAGCGAGAACACGGGTTCGATCGAGGACGTTCCGAGCATCGAGGACGCCCTCGCCACGCTCGTCCGGAAGGCCTGACGGCCTTCGCCACACGGCCCGAACCATGGCGCGCACCCGCCCCTGCGTCCTGGTCGTCGAGCGCGAAGGCGACGCCGTCCGCGCGCTCGTCGCGTTCCTGCGGCAGCACGACTTCGAGGTGATCGTCGCGCACGACGGCGAGTCCGCCGGCAGCGTGCTCGACAAGCGCCGAGTGGACGCGCTCCTGTGCGCGCTGCGCGCCCCACGCATCGAAGGCCTGGCGGTGCTCGCGCACGCGCGCGCCCGCCGCGCGGGCGTCTGCGCGGTGCTCTTCGCGGACGCGCCCGACGTCGAGCTCGCGGTCGAGGCGGTGCGGCGCGGCGCCTGGGACGTGCGCTCGCATCCGATCCATCACGAACGGCTGCTCGCCACGCTCGCGCGCGGACTCGAACACCAGGAGCTGGTCGAGCGCGTCGAGCGCATGTCGGGCGAGCTCGACCGCCGCCGCAGCGTGGACGCGCTCGTCGGCGGCTCGCGCGCGATCGAGCGCGTCCGCGAGCAGGTCCGGCAGATCGCACCCACGCGCTCGAGCGTGCTGCTCGTGGGCGAGCAGGGCACCGGGCGCAGCGTGGTCGCGCGCGCGATCCATCACGCGAGCCCGCGCCGCGAGGAGCGCTTCGTGTGGCTCGACGCCGCGGCGACGCCGCCCGAGACGCTCGAGGCGGAACTGTTCGGCGAGCCGGCGGACGGCGACCGGCCGGCGCGCGCCGGCCGCATCGAGCTCGCGGACGGCGGCACGCTGTTCGTGGACAACGTCGAACACCTCACCGACGGCGCGCAGCTGCGGCTCTTCCGCGTGCTGCACGACCGCGTGCTCGACCGCGCGGGCGGGGCGCCGTCGTCCCGCGTGGACGTGCGCGTGCTCGCCGCGACCACGCTGGAGCTGGGCGAGGAAGTGCGCGCCGGCCGCTTCCGTGAGGATCTCTACTACCGCCTCGACGTCGTGCGCATCACGCTTCCGGCGCTGCGCGAGCGGCGCGAGGACGTGCCGTTGCTCGTCGAGCACCTGCTCCGGCAGATCGCCCGCGAGCACGGCCGTCGTCCGAGACGCATCACGCGAGGCGCGCTCGAACGCCTGCGCCGGCACTCGTGGCCGGGCAACGTGAGCGAACTCGTGCGCACGCTCGAAAGCATGGTCGTGTCGTCCAAGGGGCGTGGGCCGCTCGACGTCGGTGCGCTGCCCGACGCGCTGCGGCCCACCGCCGACGAGCCGGCGGGCCGCCTCGAGATCGGGGTCGGCATGACGCTCGCGGAGGCCGAGCGCGAGCTCTTCGAGGCGACCCTGCGGCACACCGGCGGCAACAAGGCGCGCGCCGCCGCCATGCTCGGCGTCGGGCTGCGCACCTTGTACCGCAAGCTGGAGCAGTTCCGGCTCCGCTGACCGGGTGCCGCTCCGTGGGGACGGTCAGCGGCTCCGGGCGGGCTCGAGCCCGAGGACCGCGTTCAGCCAGCGCACGAGCGGCACCATCGCGGCGAAGTGCTTCTCGACCGTGCGCGTGAGCGTCTTCGCGGTGACCTCGGCGTCCGTGAGCGTCGCGCCCACCGTGAACGACTGCAGCTTGAGCCACTCCGCCGCCGGATGATCGGCGTCGTATCCGCGCGGCACGCGCTTGAGCGCGCTCTCGGCGCTCAGCGCGCCGAACGCCTTGCGGATCGCGGGGGAGGCCGCCGCCTTCTCGAATCCTCGCGGATCCTTCGCGATCGCGGCGCGCAGGCGCACGAGCGCCGGGCGCGGCGGCATCCAGATACCGCCGCCCGTCATGGAGGCGCCCGGTTGCAGGTGGAAGTAGAAGCCCGCGCCGCCGCCGTGCGCGTCGCGTCCGACCTTGGACGAGCCTCCGGAATGGAAGAACCAGCACGCGGCGTGCGTCTTGTAGGGGGACTTGTCGCTCGAGAAGCGGACGTCGCGATGAATGCGGAACACCGAGCGCTTCGGGTCGCCCTCGATCTCGGGCGCGAGTTTCGCGAGGCGCAGGTCCATCTCGGCGACGAACTCCGCCATCGGAATCTTCACGTGCTGCTCGTACTCGTCGCGATGCGCCTCGAACCACGGCTTCTTGTTGTTGCGCGCGAGGCCGCGAAGAAACCGCAGGGACTGCTCGTCGAAGTGGCTCATGGGACTCTCGTTCGGGAGCGGGTGGTGGTCGCGCGGGGTGCGCGCAGGGTGGGCAAACGCGCTCGATCGCGCAACCCCCGGGGCGCCCTACCTCATCGCGTGCAACGGCTTCGGGGGGCTCGCCCGCCGGACGCGGCAAACCGCGAACGCGTGCTCAAGTCCGCCGGAGAGCCCGGCCGATAACGGCGGCAGTCACCTGTCCGCTCCCCGGAGGCCTCGGCCATGGCAGCCTTCCCCGAACCGCTCGAACCGCAGCGCGATCCGTTGCCGCCGCCCCCGGCGAACGACGGCCGCGCCGATTGGCTGTGCGGTCCCGACGAAGGCCTCGAGGCCGAGCTGCAGCGCAAGGCGCGCGAGAGCGCGGAAATGAAGCGCCCGCAGCTCAACCGTCCGACCGTTCTTCGCATGGAGCCTTCCGCGCCGCCGCCGGAGGACTCGGTCGCGCCGCCCGCCGGGCCCGTCCTGCGCCGGCCGGGTGCGCCCGAGAGTGCGTCGTCCGCTCCGGCGCCTGCCGCGCCGGCCCCGCCCAAGCGCTTCGGCGCGGTGGACGGGGATGCTCCTGCTTCCGACTTCCACACCGGGCCCGGCATGATCTGGGAGCCCGGCGCGAACAGCATTCCCGCCATTCGCCAGGCGTCGCGGCCCGCGCCGCGAGCGCCGATCCCGCTTCCGTCGCGCCGCGACTTCCCGATGGACGACGCCGAAGAGCGCGCCCGCGCCCGCGAACAGGCGAACGCAGCCGCCGCGGCCGCCGCCGAGTTCGAGACGCGGCCGCACGACGTGGTCCAGCCGGAATCGTTCGACGTGAACGCGGTGCCCATGCCGTGGTGGATGCAGATTCCGCACGCGTTGCGGACCGATCGCCGCATCCAGCTCCTGGCCGGCGGCGGCCTGCTCGTGCTCGCGACGCTCGCGTTCTGGCCGCGCGGCGAACAGCCGCTCAGCCTCGGCGACATCCGTCGCAGCCCCGACCACATGAACGGCCGCAGCCTGCAGGTGAACGGCAAGGTCGGTGAGGTGTTCCCGGTCGGCGGGGGCTTCGCGTTCTACCTGCACCAGGGCAAGGACACGCTCGTCGTGTTCACGCGTTCGCGCCAGCCTCGCCGCGGCCAGAAGGTCACGGTCGAAGGCACCATGAGCGTGGGCTTCCTCGACGGCCAGTCGCACGCCGCGCTCTTCGAGTCCGCCACTCCCAAGGAGTGACGCCGGACCGGCGCAGGGCCTCACTGCGCCCGCGCTTCGATCACGCCCATCCAGCCGCGGTCTTGCCGTCGGCTCCCGCCTGACGCGCACATTGGGCCGCCAACAATCCAACCGTGTCAAAATGACAAACACGGTCGCCGATCGACGCCGAACCGCGCGCGAATTTTCGTCGTAAGGCCTTGAAATAAATAGGACTGCATCTCTTGTCAGAGGGCGAACTTGGCCTCGATACGAGTGTGCCCTATGTTCCACGGGCCTGCGCCGCCGCGATGTCGCCCTTCTCGCTGGCCGTCGCCCGGGCACCACTTTCTTTTCCAAACCGCCGAGCCCTGTCGCCCGTCGTTCCGACGTGGTACGAGGCCGGCGAGACCGTCACACCACGAGGGAGGTTCACGATGAACGTCAAGCCTCTGGCCGACCGGATCCTGGTTCGCCGCGTCGAGGAGCAGGAGACCATTCGCGGCGGGATCATCATCCCCGACACCGCGAAGGAGAAGCCGC
>JBGANH010000087.1:0-14190 GCA_044222365.1 Candidatus Eiseniibacteriota bacterium | reverse complement strand
CGCGCGCAGGCGAGCCAGTTCACTTCGCCCTTGACCGCGTTCGGCTCGCGCGAGTTCGATCGCGAGATGCGCTCGCGGACGTGCGCCTGCTCGGCCGTGCTTCGCGCCTGCGCGCACCCATGGCGCTCGAAAACACGCGTGATACAAAGCGCGCACACCCGCCCCCGAAGCGGAGTGCGCCGACCGGGAAGCAAGAGCGTGAAGCGAGCGCCGAGCCGAGCGAGGGCCCGCCGTCGAAGTCTCGCACTCCGAACTCTTCGGGGTCGCTCCGCCTGACACGGGCCTGACCGAACATGCGCCAGCGCATGTGAATCGACAGGTGCGCGGTCGCGTGATCGTGACGCAGCAGGTGAGCGTGGACTCGAAGTGGTCCTCACCGGTGAAGAGTTCGCCGCGAGCTTGAAGCCGACGACCATGCCGCGTGAACGCGGCGAGGCGCCCCGCGTTATCGCGAGACGCCTCGCCGCTCTCCGGCCCGTCGAGCGGCTACGCCGCCGTCGCCTCCGCCCACTCGACCGAGTCCACGTAGGCGCGGTCGAGCTGCTCGTCGTCCACTTTCACGTACTCGGTGTCGCGGCGCATCTCGTCCACGGTGTCCCAGTCGCCACGCTCGTAGGCGGTGACGAGCTTGAGCACCGGGCCGAGCGGCTCGCTGCCCTCGAGCACGGCTTCGCGCACGGTGGGCGAGACCGACAGGCCGCCGAGGATCTCGTCCGCGGGGCGGCCCACCATGGTGTCCACCATGCTCAGCATGCCGGTGAGGAACAGCTCGTGCTCGTGCTGCGCGAGCCCCGACGGCGGCGCGAGCCGCTCCGAGAAGCGCGCGCGCGACAGCGCGGTCACCATCAGCTCGTGCGGACGGTCGTCGCACAGCGACATCATGCCCATCATCATCGCCCACTTGCGCAGCGGCGAGATGCCCATGAGCGCGAGCGCGTGCCCGATCGAGCTGACCTCGTGCCGCCAGCCGAACGCGGCCGAGTTCAGGTAGCGCAGCAGGCGCATCGTGAGGCCGACGTCCTGGCGGAACAGCTCCTCGAGCCGCTCCATGGACGCGTCGTCGCGGCTCGTCTCGGCGAGGAAGCGCAGCACCGAGATCTTCGACGGCGGCAGGTCGCGCGTCTCGATCATCTGCGGCTTCTGGAAGTAGTAGCCCTGCAGCAGGTCGTAACCGGCGCGCAGCGCGGCGTTCTTCTCCTCGATCGTCTCGACCTTCTCGGCGAGCAGCTTCACGCCGCGGCGCTTGAGCGGCTCCAGCGCGCGCGGATCGAGCGCGTCCTTCCACAGGCGCAGGTCGACCTTCACGAGGTCCACGACGTCGAGGAACGGATACGACTCGGGCGCGTTCGTGAAGTCGTCGAGCGCGAGCATGTAGCCGTCCGCCTTGACCCGGCGGCATGCCTCCATCACTTCGGGATCGGCGGGAATGTTCTCGAGCAGCTCGATCACCGACCGCTCGCGCGGCAGGAGCCGGTGGTACTCCGCGAGCAGCGCGCCGCGCGACAGGTTCACGAACGCGCGCCGGTCGCCGACCAGGCGGTCGAGCCCGATCGCGGTCGCGTTCTGCTCGATGCTCACCGCCGAGGCGAGCTCGGGGTCGGTCGCCGTGAAGCGGTTCTCGGGGCCGCTGCGGAACAGCAGCTCGTAGCCGAACACGTCCTGCTGGCGGTCGAGGATCGGCTGGCGGGCGGAATAGATGGTGCGCGTGCCGGGGGCGAGCTGCGCCGGCTCGGGCTCGGCGGCCGCTGCTTCGGGCGCGGGCTGGTTCGGTCCGGTGGGCGGCACGGACTTGTTGCGATTGGCGGACTTGTCCCAAGGCAGCTTGAACATGAACCCGGACCCCTCGATCTGCGGGTTTGCGGCGAGCGAAGGGCCCGGCCGCGAAGGTGCTTCGACGCCCCAGTCATCGGAAGGTCCGGCCCCGGTTCTTGACCCCCATTCCGTGGCCCCCGTAGGCTCCCCACGCCGCACGCCCGCAACAGGCCTTCCCAGCCCGAATCCATCCGGCTCCGAGGACATACCCATGGCTCGTCGCACCCCGTCCCAGTCCCGCTCGGCCAAGCGCACCGGCGCCGCCAGCCCGCGCACCCGCGCCGCGCGCGGTGGCAAGGTCGCCCGCAAGACCGGCGACGCCGCGCACGCCGCCCAGGTCGCCGAGTTCCAGGCGAACTACCCGGCCGACCGCCAGCGCAAGGACCTCTATCCGTTCACGATCTCGGGGCTGCCGATCAAGCCGCTCTACACGCCGGAAGACGTCGCGGGCATGGACCTCGCGCGCGACCTGAGCGTGCCGGGCGAGTACCCGTTCACGCGCGGCGTGCACCCGACCATGTACCGCGGCCGCATGTTCACCATGCGCCAGTTCGCCGGCTTCGGCACCGCGCGCGAGACCAACGCGCGCTTCCACTACCTGCTGAGCCACGGCCAGACCGGACTCTCGATCGCCTTCGACAACCCGACGATCATGGGCTACGACAGCGATCATCCGAAGTCGCACGGCGAAGTCGGCAAGTGCGGCGTCGCGATCGACAGCCTCGCGGACATGGAAGTGCTGCTCGAGGGCATCGACCCCGCGGCCGTGTCCACGTCCATGACGATCAACGGCCCGGCGCCGATCATGTTCGCGTTCTATCTCGCGAACGCCGAGAAGCGCGGCGTGCCGTTCTCGAAGCTGCGCGGCACGCTCCAGAACGACATCCTCAAGGAGTACATCGCGCAGAAGTGCTGGTGCTTCCCGCCGCGGCCGTCGCTGCGGCTGATCGTCGACCTGATCGAGTTCTCCACGAAGCACGTGCCGCAGTGGAACACGATCTCCGTGAGCGGTTATCACATCCGCGAAGCCGGCTCGACCGCGGCGCAGGAGCTCGCGTTCACGATCGCCGACGGCTTCACGTACGTGGACGAGTGCATCGCGCGCGGCATGGACGTGGACGACTTCGCGCCGCGGCTCTCGTTCTTCTGGAACAGCCACCTCGACTTCTTCGAGGAGATCGCCAAGCTGCGCGCCGCGCGCCGCATCTGGGCGCGCCACATGCGTGAGCGCTACGGCGCGAAGAAGCGCGAGTCGTGGCTCATGCGCTTCCACACGCAGACGGCCGGCTGCTCGCTGTGGGACAAGCAGCCCGAGAACAACATCATGCGCACGGCGTTCGAGGCGCTCGCCGCCGTGCTCGGTGGCACGCAGTCGCTGCACACGAACTCGATGGACGAGACGATCGCGCTGCCGTCCGACAAGGCGGTCAAGATCGCGCTGCGCACGCAGCAGATCATCGCGCACGAGATCGGCGTGACCGAGACGGCCGACCCGCTCGCGGGCTCGTACTACGTCGAGGCGCTCACCAACAAGCTCGAGGAGCAGGCCGAGGAGTATTTCCGCCGCATCAACGACATGGGCGGCGTGGTGGCCGGCATCGAGAAGGGCTTCTTCCAGCGCGAGCTGAACGCGGCCGCGTACGTGTACCAGCAGGAGATGGAGCGCAAGCAGCGCGTCATCGTCGGCGTGAACGAGTACGTGGAGCCGAACGAGAAGCTCGACATCGAGATCCTGCAGATCGGCGAAGAGGTCGAGGTGCAGCAGAAGGCGTCGCTCGAGCAGCTGCGCGCGACGCGCGACAACGCGCGTTGCACCGCGGCGCTCCAGGCCCTCACCGCGGCGGCCCGCACCGCGCCCGGCGAGGTGAACCTCATGGAGAAGATCCTCGACTGCGCGCGCGCCTACGCGACCGAGGGCGAGATCCGCAACGCCATGCGCGAAGTGTTCGGCGACTACGTGGAGTCGGCGGAGTTCTAGCCGGCCCACGGGAAGCATGCGCGGCCGCGTCCCTCCGGGGGCGCGGCCGTTTCGCGTTTCCGCCTTCGGGGAAGGGCGAGAGCCCGCCGGCCCGAGCCCGCCATCCTTGACCATGCTTCGCGCGGCCCGGTAGCTTGGCCGCGCTCGTTTCCCGTTCCCCCCAATCGGAGACCTCATGGACAGCCAGATGCTCACCGGCCTGGCCGCCGTCGCCGCGGTCGTCGTCGTGGCGCTGCTGGCCCGCGGCAGCGGCAAGTCGCAGGACGGCAAGGGCGAAAAGGGCGTCGTCGCGACCGAAGACGCCGTCTCCGAGGGCGCGATGCCGGCCGCCGACGACCTGCCGGAGGGTGACGAGTACGAGGACGAAGAGGACGACGAGGACTTCGACGAGGCGCACGCCGAAGTGATCGCGATCACGTCCGACAACTTCGCCATCGTTCCCGACAAGCACGCCGTGCGCATCGTGCCGCCCGACGAGAGCGGCGAGGCGTGGAAGCCGGGTGCGGGACACCGTCGCGGCCAGCGCGCGCTCGACAACAGCCTGCACGCGGGTGAGTACACCGGCGCGCGCGTCGTGCGCGGCGATGCCGACGAAGCGCCGTGGCGGCTCGAGGCGCTCGGCCGCGACGGCGAGTACGCCGCCTACCTGTTCGAGACGCGCGAGGCGGCCGATGCGGCGCTGGCGCTGTTCGTCTCGCGCCGCGTGGTGACGGTGGGCGAGGACGAGGACGGCGTGCCGATCCCGGCGTCGAGCGAGCAGTTCGAGGAGGCGCGCCGCGTGTTCCTCGAGACCGAGGCCGCGCTGACCGAGGAAGATCCGGAGGATCGCCCGTGAGCAACGGCAACTTCGGCTTCGAGGCGAACTTCTACCAGCAGCTCATGTCCGAAGTGGGCGTGAAGCCGAAGCGCATGCTCGTGATCGGCTGCGGCGCGGGCGTCGAGGTGGCGCACCTCGCCGACGCGACCGGTTCGATCGTCGTGGGCATCGACCTCGAGGTGGACCCGCGCTGGAAGAAGCCGAACGTGCTGCTGCTGCGCGCCGACGCGCAGAAGCTGCCGTTCCGCGACGGCGCGTTCGACTGCGTGTACTGCTACCACGTGCTCGAGCACGTGCCGCAGCCGCCGAAGGCCATCGCCGAGGCGCGCCGCATGCTGCCCGAGGCCGGGGCCGGGTATTTCGGGACTCCCAACAAGACGCGCTTCGTAGGGTACATTGGCGGCCGCGCGACGACGTGGGAGAAGATCGTGTGGAACCTGATCGACTGGGGCCGCCGCCTGCAGGGGCGCTGGTCCAACGAACAGGGCGCGCACGCGGGGTTCTCGCGCGGCGAGCTGACGAAGCTGCTGTCGGCGTCGTTCGAGCGCGTGGAGTCCGTGGACCTGCCGTACTACCTGGGCAAGTACCCGAAGCTCGCCGGCTTCTGGCGGGCGATGTTCCAGATGGGGTTGGCGCGCTTCGTCGCGCCGTCGGTGTATTTCCGCACGCGATGCCGCCCGGACGCGGCGTCGCCGCGATGAACTGAGGAGTGACCATGCAGCGCAAGATTCGCGTACTCGTGGGCAAGCCCGGACTCGACGGACACGATCGTGGCGCCAAGGTGGTGGCCGCCGCCCTGCGCGACGCGGGCATGGAAGTGATCTACACCGGCCTGCACCAGACGCCAGGGCAGATCGTCGAAGCCGCCGTGCAGGAAGACGTGGACGTGGTCGCGCTGTCGGTGCTCTCGGGCGCGCACATGACGCTCTTTCCCGAAGTGCAGCGGCTCATGAACGACGCGGGCATCGGCGACAAGCTGCTCACCGGCGGCGGCATCATTCCCGGTGACGACGTGCAGGCGCTGCTCGACCAGGGCATCGGCCGCCTGTTCGGGCCGGGCTCCTCGACCGTGGACATCGTCGCGTACATCCGCGGCTGGTACTCGGACAAGTTCGGCGCCGACGCGCTGCCGCCGCTGCCGCCTCCGCCCGCGCGTCCGGAGCCGGTCGTGGGCTCGGGCGACATGCCGGTGCCCTCGTTCGCCAAGGCGATCGCCGCGGACGACGCGCACCACGCGCGCGCCGCGAAGACGGCGAAGCCGGCGAAGAAGGCCGTGAAGAAGAAGGCGGCGCCCGCGAAGAAGGCGAAGCCCGCGCCGAAGAAGAAGGCCGCCGCGAAGCCGGCGAAGAAGGCTGCGGGACTCGCGAAGAAGGCCGCGGCGAAGCTCGCGAAGAAGAAGACCGCGAAGAAGCCCAAGCCCGCCGCCAAGAAGTCCGCGCCCAAGAAGAAGGCGCGCCGCTGACCGCGGCGCGATCGATCGCGTGAGCCTCGCCCCGCAGCCCGAGCTGAAGTTCGCCAGTCACGAGGGCCTGCCGTTCCTCGTCGAGCACTGGTACCTCGGCTCGCCGACGCGCCGCTACATGATGGTGCGGCGCTTCGAGGAAGTGCTGCGCCGCGCCGACCTCGCGCCCGGGCACAAGGTGCTCGACCTCGGGTGCGGCTGGGCGTACGGCACGCACTGGGCGCACGCGAGCGGCTGCACCGTGAGCGGCATCGATCTCGGCTGGGACCAGCTGCTGTGGGCGCAGCACGCGATGCCCGCGGGGCTGAACCTCATGCAGGCGAACGCCAAGTGCCTGCCGTTCCCGGACGCGTCGTTCGATCGCGCGGTGTCGGTCGAGATGATGGAGCACGTGTTCCGCCCCGATCGTCCGGCCGTGTTCGCGGAGATCGCGCGCGTGGTGAAGAAGGGCGGACGCGTCGCCATCTCGACGCCGAATCCCGATTCGCCGATCGAGACCGTGAAGCGCGTCGCGGTGAAGTGGCCGTGGCTGCGCCGCACGCTGCCGTCGTCGTGCTTTCCCGAAGCCGAGGACGACGCGGGCGAGTACCACCCGTACCGCTATCACCACCCGCTCTCGCCGGCCGAACTGATCGCCGGGCTCGAGGGCGTGGGCTTCCGCGTGCAGGGCACGAAGAGCTTCCTCTGGGTGCTCAAGACCCTGCCGCCGCCGCTGCTCGGGCTCGGGCGCGCCGCCGAAGCGCTCGCCGAGGCGCTGCCGCTCGTGAATCGCGCGGGCGCCACCACGCTGGTCTGGGCCGAGAGGATCTGACGTGAGTTCCGCGCGGCTCGTGCTCGCGCTGAACGGCAGTCCCGCCGCGGACGGCTCGGTCTCGCGCATGCTCGACGCGCTCGGCGAAGGGGTGCGGGCCGAAGGCGCGGACTTCGAGCACGTGCGCTGCATCGAGCTGGCCGTGCGCGACTGCGTCGCGTGCGGACCCGACGCGACGAGCGGCTACTGCATCTTCCACGACGACATGGACCGCGTGTACGCGGCGCTCGAGCGCGCGCACGCCGTGGTCGCGGGCTCGCCGGTCTGGTTCGACACCGTGAGCAGCCCGCTCAAGCGCGTCATCGACCGCTGCAACTGCGTCACTCCGCTCGTCACGCTGCCCGACGGCACCGAGGACCTCGTGCCGAAATGGGCGCGCACGCGCCGCGGGGTGTTCGTCGTGGCCGGAAGTGCCGAACACACGACCGAGCTGGCCGAGCGCACGGTGCGCGGCTGGTTCAAATGGGTGGGGGCGAAGTGGGAAGAAACCCTCGCCTGGCGGCATACCGACAATGTGCGCGGCAGCGTTCCGGCCGAGGTGCTGGACCGTGCGCGCGCGATCGGGCGGCGTCTCGCGACGTCGGACCCGCTCGAACCCTGAGCCGCACCGGAGGACCCCTCGCATGAAGAAGCTCTTCGCCGCGCTCGTGCTGGCCGCGCTGCTCGCGTCGTTCGCGGTCGCCGCGACCGCCGGCCCGATGGGCACCACGCCGCCCGCACCGGGCGCGCCGCGTTTCGCGCAGCTCGACTCGCTCGAAGGCCTGCCCGCCGACAGCACGATCCGCATGCAGTTCATGGACGGCCTGCGCGAGGTCTTCGCCGAGGAGCAGCTGCGCTCCGAGCGCGACCAGGGCGCCGGCTGGCGGCCGCAGGTCGCGGTGCCGAACCGCTTCCGCCTGCTCGAAGGTGCGCCGGCGGACGACGCGTGGACGCTGCAGCTCGTGATCGGCGCGCCCGCGCCCGCGGTCGTGAACCGCACGCAGGGCGAGAACAGCAAGCGCCGCTCGGACAAGGCGCGCCGTGCCTCGCGCGGCATGATCGTGTCGGTCGTCGCGCTGTCGCCCGAGGCGCGGCAGAACGGCGCGCGGCCGCTGCCGCAGACGTTCGCGTTCGCGTTCCCGGCGCCGCCGCCGCCCGCGGACGCGTCGCAGGTCGTCACCTCGAGCGGCTACGCCTACTCGTGGGTCGCGGCCGGCAAGACCGCCGGGCTGCTCGCGCTCGAGGTGCTGCACCATTTCAGCGAGGACCTCTCGGCGCAGGAGCGCGCCGACATCACGCCCGCCGTGCGCACGGCGACCGGACGATGAGGCGCGTCGCGGCGCTCGGCGCCCTCGTGCTCGCGCTGGCCGCGGGCGGTTGCGGCAACTCCGCGGAACGCGCGCCCTCGTCCACGCTCACCGAAGCGCAGCGCGACAGCGTGCTCGGGAAGAGCGCGCTGCCCGGTTCCGGTACCATCGGCCGGGCGCAGGAGGCGGCCGCTGGGGAGGCCACTCCGGGCGTCTCGGTGGACTCTCTCACGCGATAGCGCAGTTTTTCCTTGGGGAACGAGTTGGGAGTTGGCTAGCATTTTCCGCCGACTCTCTCCGTGGGCCTGCCACCCGCCCGACACCCTTCGAGGACTCCCATGCGCCGCTGGTTCGCACTCTTCCTGCTGCTCGCCGTCACCCTGGTCCCCGCGCCGCGCGCGGCCCACGCCGCCATCGGCGCGCCGACCAGCTGGTTCGGCCCTCCCGCCAACGTCTACGAGGTGCTCGCGCACTCCGACGGCTCGATCTGGGTCGGCTGCTGGCCGGGCGTCTACCGCTACTCGCGCGCGGGCGCGAACCTCGGCCAGGTCGCGAGCTTCGTCTGCCAGTCCATGGCGGCCTGCCCGAACGGCGACGTCGTGGCGCTCGACTACGTGGCGCGCACCGTGAACCGCTTCACCGCGAGCGGCACGTTCGTGAGCAGCTTCCCGCTCACCAACGTCGGTGGCGACGGCGACGCCACGCTCGTGACCGACGACGCGAACCACGTGTACGTGCTGTTCAAGTACAACGGCCCGAACTACGTGCTGCCGTGGATCCGCAAGTACGACGCGGCGGGCAACCTGCTCGCCGAGACGGGGCCGATCGACATGGCGCACGGCATCGCGCGCGTCGGCAACACGCTCTACGTGTCCGAGCTGTACACGCGCGTGATCCGCAAGTACGACCTGGATCTCCAGCCGATCGGCACGCTCACCGTGCCGCTGCCGAGCCAGTACTCCTACACGCTCGAAGCCGACCGCGACGGCAACCTGCTGCTCACCGACTACTACACGAACGAGCTGCGCCGCATGACGACGAGCGGAACGGTGCTCGAGACCGTGTACAACGGTTTCCCGGGCTGGCCGGGCTATTACCCTTACTGGTCGCCCGCCGGCACGTCGCAGTCCCCGGACGGCCTCTACGTCGTCGCCGAGCCCGGGCATGGGTACGTGCTGCTCTTCGGCGCCCAGGTCACCCCGGCCCGGACCTCGACGTTCGGCGCGATCAAGGCGGGAACGCGCTGATTCGGCGCGGAAAACGCGCGGCAGGCTTCGAGGGGCGCCCGTCACGGCGCCCCTCGATTGTTTCACCGGGTTTCAGGTAGTTTCCCCGTCGCTCAACTCACCCGACCGGCCCGCCGACACCAGCGGCGGACCTTTCAGGCGCCCGGCGCCTCTTTCCGACCTTCGATCCGGAGCCACACTGCATGCTGATGCTGACCGAACAGCACCACCAGGTGCGCGACATGGTGCGCCGCTTCGCCGAGGACGTCGTCGCTCCGCGCGCGCGTGAGCTGGACGAGACCGAGACGTTCCCGCACGAAGCGGTGAAGCACATGGCGGAACTGGGCCTGCTCGGGCTCCCGTACCCGGAAGAGTACGGCGGCGCCGGTATGGACACGCTCTCGTACGCGATCGCGGTCGAGGAAGTCGCGCGCGTGTGCGCGTCCACCGCCATCACGCTCGCCGCGCACGTCTCGCTCGGCTGCGGCCCGGTCGCGGGCGTCGGCACGCACGAGCAGAAGCTGCGGTTCCTCAAGCCCATGGCGAGCGGCGAAGTGCTCGGCGCGTTCGGCCTGACCGAGCCCAACGCCGGCTCCGACGCCGCCGGCACGCAGACGAAGGCCGTGAAGGCCGACGGCGGCTGGCGCGTGAACGGCTCGAAGATCTACATCACCAACGCGAGCTATTCGAAGTACATCACGCTCACCGCGGTGACGGACGCGAGCAAGGGCGCGAACGGCATTTCGGCGTTCATCATGGACACGTCCACGCCGGGCTTCCGCGTGGGCAAGAAGGAAAAGAAGATGGGCCTGCGCGGCTCGGACACGGTCGAGGTCGTGTTCGAGGACTGCCTGGTCCCCGACGACCAGATGCTCGGCGACCAGACGGGCGGCTTCAAGGCGTTCATGAAGACGCTGCAGGGCGGCCGCATCTCGATCGGCGCGCTCGCGCTCGGCTGCGCGCAGGGTGCGTACGAGCACGCGGTGTCGTACGCGAAGGTGCGCCACCAGTTCGGCCAGCCGATCGCGAACTTCCAGGCCGTGCAGTTCATGCTCGCGGACATGGCCATGAAGATCGAGGCCGCGCGCCATCTCGTGTACCACGCCGCGCAGCTGAAGGACGCGGGCAAGAGCTTCGTGAAGGAAGCGTCCATGGCGAAGCTGTACGCGAGCGAGATCGGCAACTGGGTCACGGACAAGTCCATCCAGATCCACGGCGGCATGGGCTATTGCCGCGACCTGCCCGTCGAGCGCATGCACCGCGACGTGAAGCTCATGGAGATCGGCGAGGGCACCAGCGAGATCCAGCGCATGGTGATCGCGCGCGAGATCCTGCGCGGGCAGTGATCGCATGAGCCCCGGAGCGCCCGCCGCGATGAAGTGGGCGTGCGCGGTGTCGGATCACGCCGACGCCGCGCAGGCCGCGATCGAGGCGGCCGCGGTGATCCGCGAGCAGCTCGGTCCCGTGCCCGTGGACCTGTGCCTCGCGTTCTTCACCGTGTCGCACGTCGCGCAGGCCGAGGCGATCGCCGTCGAGCTGCGCCGCGCGCTCACACCGGGCACGCTCGCGGGCGTCAGCGCGCGCGGCGTGGTCGCGCGCGAGCGCGAGATCGAGCAGGGCGTGGCGCTGTCCGTGATCGCGGGCCGCCTGCCCGGAGTCGGCGTGCAACCGTTCGTGATGCTGCACGACGTGTGGCGCGAACCGATGGACGACGCGGCCGCCTTCGACATGGCGGCGCCGGGCGCGCGCGGCGCCGAACTCGTGCTCATGTGCGGCGATCCGTTTTCGCTCGACGCCGAGCGCATCCTCGGCGCGTTCCACCGCCACGCGCCCGGTGTGCGCGTCGTGGGCGGCATGGCGAGCGCGGGGCTGCGGCCGCGTTCGAACGTCGTGTTCCTGAACGAGTGGATCTCCGCCGAGGGCGGGTTCGCGATCGCGCTGCACGGCGCGATCCGCGCCGACGTGGTCGTGTCGCAGGGCTGCTCGCCGGTCGGGCCGCCGCTCGACGTCACGCACGTCGAGGGCAACGTGATCCTCACGCTGGACGGCCAGCCGGCGCTCGAGCGCGCCGAGGCCGTGCTGCGCGCGGTGCCCGAGGACCAGCGCCACCGGCTCGACCAGGGACTGTTCGTCGGGCGCGCGGCGAAGGGCGACGCGAGCGGACGCGGCGACTGGCTCATTCGCAACCTGCTCGGCGCCGACCGCGAGCGCGGCGCGATCGCCGTGGCCGATCACGTGCGGCTGCGCGAGAAGATCCGCCTGCACGTGCGCGACGCGCAGGCCGCGACCGAGGACCTCGAAATGCTGCTCGCGCCGCAGGAGTTCGACTCCCCGGCGCGCGCGGCGCTGCTGTTCGCGTGCAATGGCCGCGGCACGAACCTGTTCGGTGCGCCGCACCACGACATCGAGCGCCTGCAGCAGGCCCTGCGCGGCGCGTCCGGCACGAGCGTGCCCGTGAGCGGCATGTTCTGCGCCGGCGAGATCGGCCCCGTGGGCGAGCGCAACTTCATGCACGGGCACACGGCGAGCATCGCGATCCTGCGCCCGCGCGGCTGAGTCGGTCCGAAGGGCCGGGGCGCGGAGGTGGTTGTGCGTTTGGGATAGCGCGCTCCGCTCGGTATGCTGCGCGCCCCCCGCTCCGACGCACGCGCACCGCACCGGGAGCCGTACATGAGCGCCGATCCGCGAGAAGCATCCCCTTCGTCGACGCTCCTGCGGCGTTCGATCGCGCCGTGGGAGCCGTTCGTATGGGTCGCGGTCTACCTCGCCGTGGGCGTCGGCATCTACCGGTTGCAGGGCTCGATCGGCCCGACCCTGTGGTACCCGCCCATCGCGATCGGCGCCGCCGCGCTGCTGACATTCGGCTGGCGCGCGCTTCCGTTCGTGTTCGTGTGCGACTTCCTCGTCACGTATTCGATCACGCCCGTGCCGCTCCAGGCCCCGGCGCTTTCGGCGCTCGGCACGATGCTCGAGTGCGCCACGGCCTACGCACTGCTCAGCCGCGCCGGGGTCAACCAGGCGATGCAGCGCGCGCGCGACGTTCCGCTCGCGCTGCTGCTCGCCGGCTGTGTCGCCCCGGCCGTGGGGGCCACGGTCGGGCTGCTCGTCGCGTCGTTCACGGCCATTCCGCTGCGCCAGAGCAACCCGTTGCAGTTCTGGCTCACCTGGTGGCTCTGCGACACGACGAGCAAGATCGTGCTGCTGCCCCCGCTCCTGCTCTGGCTCGCGCCGGCCGATCCGCGGCGGCGCAAGCTGGCGCCGGGTTTCGGCCTCGAGCGGGCCGCGCTCGTGATCGCGGTGCTCGTGCTGGGTGTCGCGGGCTTCATCGCGCCGACTTTCGGAGAGGTTCGGCTGCGGCTGCCCTGGCTCGGCATCGGCGTGTCGCTCGTCATGTGGGCCGCCGCCCGCTTCAGCCGCCGAGCGACGGCCTCGGTCGTCGCCTTTCTCGCGTGCATCGCGATCATGGTCGTGCGCGGCGAGTTCCTGCTGCAGTCGCTGCCTCCGGACCAGCTCGCGGCGATGCTCCACACGGTGCAACTCGACGTGGCGCTGCTCTCGATGGGTGGGCTCGCGCTCAACAGCCTCATCGCGCGCGAGCGCCGGGCGCGCGCGGACTTCGAGTCGGCCAGCCGGGCGTTGAGCGTGGCCGCGAGCCGCAGCAGCCTCGCGGCGCGTGCCGGGCGCATCGGGACCTTCGAGATCGACCCCCAACAGGGCACCGTCTGGTCGGACGAACTGTACGAACTGCTCGGCTATGCGCCTCAGAGTTTCGTGCCCTCGGTGCGTCCGCGCGTCTACGTGTTCGACACCGACACCGACGACATGCTCGACCGCCGCTGGCGCGAGCACATCGAATCCGGTGAGCGCCTCGAGATGGAAGTGGCGTTCAAGACCGCGCAGGGCCGCCGGCTCTGGTGCGAAATCCGCGCGGAACCCGTCGAGCGCGAAGGCCGGCGGCTGTTCGCGGGCACCGTCGCCGACATCACGGACCGGCGCGCGCTCGAGCAGCAGTTCCTGCAGTCGCAGAAGATGGAAGTCGTGGGCCGGCTCGCCGGCGGCGTCGCGCACGATTTCAACAACGTGCTCACGGCCATCCTCGGGTTCACCGAGCTCGCCACGATGCACGTGGGCGAGGGCTCGCCCGCGCGCGACAACCTCGCGCAGATCCGGCAGGCCGCGCTGCGCGCCGCGTCGCTCACGCAGCGGCTCCTCGCGTTCAGCCGCATGCAGCCGCAGGAGCCGAAGCCCGTCGAGGTGGACGCGCTCGCGCGGAGGCTCGAACCCATGCTGCAGCGGCTCGTCGGCGAGAACGTTTCGCTGCGGCTCGCGCTCGGAGCTCCGCGCGCGTGCGTGCTCGCGGATCCGACGCAGCTCGAACAGGTGCTCATGAATCTCGTCGTCAACGCGCGCGACGCCATGCCGCTCGGCGGCCGGCTCGACATCGCGTCGTTCGTCGCGCCGCGCCTCGACGGCGCGGGCGAGGTCGTGCGCGTGCGCGTGAGCGACACGGGCACGGGCATCGACGCCGAGACGCGCGAGCGCATCTTCGAACCGTTCTTCACGACCAAGGCGCCGGGCCAGGGCACCGGGCTCGGCCTGTCCACCGTGCTCGGCATCGTGCGCCAGGCGGGCGGCGTGATCACGGTCGAGAGCACGCCGGGCGCGGGCTCGGTGTTCTCGGTGGACCTGCCGCTGCACGGTCTGCCCGGCGCCCCGGTGGCGGAGGATGCCCCGGAGCCGGGACCGGGCGGCGACGAGCACGTGCTGCTCGTCGAGGACGACGCTCTCGTTCGCGACT
>JBGANH010000086.1:0-14272 GCA_044222365.1 Candidatus Eiseniibacteriota bacterium | reverse complement strand
CGATCACGACGTTGTCCGCGCGGTCGCGCATGACCTCGAGCTCGAACTCCTTCCAGCCGAGCAGGCACTCCTCGATCAGGATGCTGCCGTTCGGGCTGGCCGCGATGCCGATGCGCGCCGCTTCGCGCAGCTGGCGGCGGTCCTTCACGAGACCGGAGCCCTGGCCGCCGAGCGTGAACGACGAACGGATGACGAGCGGGTAGCCGAGCGTCTCGCCGAGCGCGACGGCGTCCGCGACGCTCGTCGCGTAGCCGCTCTTCGGGAGCAGCTGGCCCGCGCGTTCCATCGCCTTCTTGAACAGGTCGCGGTCCTCGGCCGTCTCGATCGCGGACAGCGACGCGCCGATCAGCTGCACGCCGTACTCCTCGAGCACGCCGCGGCGCGCGAGTTCGACGGCGAGGTTGAGCGCGGTCTGGCCGCCGAGCGTCGGGAGCAGCGCGTCGGGGCGCTCCTTCTCGATGATGCGTTCGGCGATCTCGGGCAGCAGCGGCTCGACGTACGTGCGGTCCGCGAACTCCGGGTCCGTCATGATCGTCGCCGGGTTCGAGTTCAGCAGCACGACCTCGAAGCCGAGCGACTTGAGCGCGCGGCAGCCCTGCGTGCCGGAATAGTCGAACTCGCACGCCTGCCCGATCACGATCGGGCCGGCGCCGAGCACCATGATCTTCTTGATGTCGGTACGCTTCGGCATCAGGCCTTCCCTCCCACCGCGAGCGGCTGGAGCTTCTTGCCGCGGCGCTTGCCGACGGCGTCGGCGAACGCGCGGAACCACGGGCGCGAATCGTGCGGCCCGGGCGCGGACTCGGGGTGGTACTGGCAGCTGAAGATCGGCAGCGCGCGGTGCACCATGCCTTCGAGCGTGCCGTCGTTGCCGCTGAAGTGCGTGAGCTCGAACTCGCCGTCCGGCAGCGTGGCCGCGTCCACCATGAAGCCGTGGTTCTGGCTCGTGACCTCGACGACGCCGTTGCGCCGGTCGATCACCGGATGGTTCGCGCCGCGGTGGCCGAACTTGAGCTTGAGCGTCTTCGCGCCGAACGCGAGACCGATGAGCTGGTGGCCGAGGCAGATGCCGAGCACGGGCACCTTCGCGCACACCTCGCGCGTCGCGGTGATCGCGAAGTCGAGCGGCTCGGGATCGCCGGGGCCGTTCGACAGGAACACGCCGTCCGGCTTCATCGCGAGCACGTCCGCGGCGCTCGTGCGGGCGGGCACGACGCGCACCTTGAAGCCCTCGGCGCGCAGCAGCCGCAGGATGTTCCACTTGATGCCGAAGTCGAACGCCACGACGAGCGGCTTGCCGCGGTCCGAGACGGGCTCGCTCTCGGTCATGCCGTCCTCGCCCCACCAGTACGGCTCCACGCACGTCACGAGGTCGGCCAGCGCGAGCCCTTCCATCTTCGGGCTCCGGCGCGCCTTCTCGATCAGCTCGTCGGCGTTCGTCGAGATCGTGCTCAGGCAGCCGCGCATGGTGCCCTGGTCGCGCAGGTGCCGCGTGAGCGCGCGCGTGTCGAGCCCCGAGATGCCGGGCACGCCGCGCGAGGCGAGCAGGTCGTGCAACGTACCCGTGCTGCGCCAGTTGCTCGGCACCTCGCACAGGTCGCGCACCGTGAACGTGAGGATCTGGCCGCAGTACGACGGATCGCTCATGACCTCCTGGTAGCCGGTCATGGCGGTGTTGAACACGACCTCACCCGTGGTCTCGGTGGCGGCGCCGAAGCCCTCGCCGCGGAACACGCGGCCGTCCTCGAGCGCGAGCATCGCCTTCGGCGCCGGCGGGCGCCGCGTCACTTCCGCGACTCCGCGGGCAGCACGAGCTGGTGCTCGAAGTCCACTTCGGGCGCGAGGTGCGTGAAGCGGCCCGCCATCATCGTGGCGAGCACTCGGCCCTTGAGGGTCCAGCCGGCGAAGGGCGTGTTGCGTCCCTTCGAGAAGAACAGGTCGGGTTCCACGGTCCACTCCGCTTGCGGGTCGAACAACACGAGGTCGGCCTCGGAGCCGGGCTCCAGGTCCACCTCCGGCAGGTTGAACAGCCGCCGCGGCGCGTCTGTCCACAGCTCGATCGCCCGGGCGAGCGTGAGGTGGCCCGGGTGCACGAGGTACGTCAGGGTCAGCGCCAGCGCGGTCTCGAGCCCCACGATCCCGAACGGCGCCTCCGCGAACGGGCGTGCCTTCTCGTCGGACGTGTGGGGAGCGTGATCGGTGGCGAAACAGTCGATGGTGCCGTCCGCGATCGCGGCGATGCAGGCCGCGCGGTCCACCTCGGAGCGCAGCGGCGGGTTCATCTTCGCGTGGGTGTCGTAGTCGCCGACCGCCTCGTCGGTGAGCACCCAGTAGTGCGGGCAGGTCTCGCCCGTGACGGGCAGCCCGCGGCGCTTCGCGTCGCGCAGCGCGTCGAAGCTCTGCGCCGCCGACAGGTGCGCGAGGTGCACACGCCCGCCGGTGAGCTCCGCGAGATCGGCGTCGCGGCGGCACATGATGCTCTCCGCCGCGTTCGGCAGGCCGCGCAGCCCGAGCCGGGTGGCGGTGAAGCCCTCGTTCATCTGGCCGCCGACGCGCAGCGTCGGGTCTTCCTCGTGGCCGATGATCGGCAGCCCGGTGTTGCGAGCGTATTCGAGCGCGCGGCGCATCATCGCGGCGCTCTCGATCGGGTGGCCGTCGTCCGAGAACGCGACCGCACCGGCGCGCGCCATGGCCTGCAGCGGCGCGAGCTGTTCGCCCTTCTGGCCCTGCGTCACCGCGGCGATCGGGTAGACGCGCGCGTAGCCCGCGCCGCGCGCGCGCGCGAGCACCCACTCGACCCACGCCGGCGTGTCCACGACGGGCACGGTGTTCGGCATGCACGCGACGGCGGTGAAGCCGCCCGCGGCCGCGGCGCGCGTGCCGGTCTCGATCGTCTCCTTGCCCGACTGGCCGGGTTCGCGCAGGTGCACGTGCAGGTCCACGAGCCCGGGTGCGAGCACGGCGTGCGGCGCCTCGAGCACGCGCGCGTGCTCGTGCCCGCGCTTCGGGATCGGGATCACGACGCCGTCCTCGACCGCGACCGTGACCTTCTCGCCGGTCTTCCAGTGCGTGACGTTCTTGAACAGGGTCAGCGTGCTCATGCGGCCTCCCGGCACGCCTGCCAGCAGCGCTTGAGCACCGCGCAGCGCGCGGCGACGCCGTTCGCGACCTGGTCGAGAATCACCGAGCGGCTCGAGTCCGCGACCGAGGCCTGCAGTTCGACGCCGCGGTTGACCGGCCCGGGGTGCATGACCACCGCGCCCGGCTTGAGCAGCGCGACGCGCTCGTGATTGACGCCCCACTCGCGTGCGTACTCGACGAGCGACGGCAGCAGGCCGCCGTCCATGCGTTCCTTCTGGATGCGCAGCGCCATGACGCCGTCGGCGCCCTCCATCGCGTCCTCGACCGTCGGCGCCACCGTGCAGCCGAGCAGTTCGATGTCGGCCGGCAGCAGCGTCCCGGGACCGCACACGGTGACGGCCGCGCCGAGCGTCGTGAGCCCGGCGATCGCCGAGCGCGCCACGCGCGAGTGCGCGATGTCGCCGACGATCGCGAGGCGCCGGCCTTCGAACTCGCCGTTCCAGGAGTCGCGAAGCGTGAGCAGGTCGAGCAGGCCCTGCGTGGGGTGCTCGTGCATGCCGTCGCCCGCGTTGATGACGCCCGTCGCGTGCAGGTGCTGCGCGAGGTAGGCCGGCGCGCCCGACATGGAGTGGCGCACGATGAGCAGCTGCGCGCCCATGGCCTCGAACAGCCGCATCGTGTCGAGCAGCGTCTCGCCCTTGTTGAGCGAGGAGGCGCCGGCGTTGAACGTGAGCGCATTCGCGCCGAGGCGGCGCGCGGCGACTTCGAAGGACATGCGCGTCCGAGTCGAGTCCTCGACGAAGGCGAGCATGACCGAGCAGCCGGCGAGGTCGGCGCGGTTGGGCGCGCCGGAGCGCAGCCACTCGCGCTCGAGCGCGGCGTCCTCGAGGAGGGCAAGCAGGACATCGCGCGTCATCCCCTCGAGACCGAGGAGGTGTCGCGCGTCGCTGTGCACCGAGTACCGATGAAAACGCCCCGCGCTCACAGGCGCCGGGGCAGGCGGAGCAGAGACGGACATGGTCATCCGAGTCTCCTTTCGGGACCTCTCGGGTCCCATTAAAAGGTGGTGAGTGACTGCTGGATTCGGGCCGCACTGTACGGAAGCGCGCCCCCCGGTTCAAGACCGCAAGTCACGATTTCGCAGTCCGCCACGGAGCTTTCCCCGGCCGTGCACGGTGCAATGCCCGTACGGGGTGAGCGGCCGGCCGCCCGGGTTTTCCGTGAGCGAACACTGGTCGCGCCCCGGGCCCTCCCCTAGACTTCCCCCAAATGACGAGCCCCTCCCACACCTCGCGCACGCTCCTGCTCGCGCTGGCCTTGGTCGCACTGGCGGCTCCGGCGGCCCGGGCGCTCGACGTCGTGCCCGTGGACCCCGGAAGGCTGACCGTCGACGCCGCCAGCCAGACGGTCGAAAGCGCCCACTTCCGCATCCAGTTCGACCTCACCCGGCCGGACATGCTGAGCACGTTGATCTTCAAGGACCGCGACCTCTTCCGCGACCTGGCCAGCGAAGAGAACACCCAGACCGAGTTCTTCGGGCAGGACCTCCGGGGCACGGCCGCTCGCGGTTCGATCGACCTTCCCCATCTCGCCGAGTTCAGCTGGCAGGTGGACGCCCAGTCCGACCGCGCGGCCCAGGTTTCGACCCGGACGGTCTCCGAGGGCCGCCCGCCGGTGCTGACGAAGTACTGGTTCTACGGGGACCGCAGCTGGTTCGTGGTCGAGCGCACGATCCAGTACTCGCAGGCGCCGTACACCGGCAGCGGCCAGGACTACGTGCCGCGTGTCGCGTTCTACGACACCTATCGCGCGATGCGCTACCGCGACGTGAACGGCGCGCTGCAGCAGCGCGGCTACTGCGCCACGCCGTGCGTGACCGAGGGCTGGGACGGTCGCTGGCTGCAGCAGGTGGGCTACCGGCTGGGGCTGGGACAGTCGGTCGCGACGATCTACCCGAACACCGTGCCCGCGGGGCAGCGCTTCGTGCGGGGCTACGGCCCGAACACGTGGGCCGGCTGGGCGGCGCCGCTGTGGGATTCGACCGCGCACACGGCGGACGAGACGCACCGCGTGCTCGTGGTGTTCTCGACGCAGCCGGACAGCATCCGCCAGCTCGACTCGCTGTGGACCGTGTTCAACGCCGGCGGAATCACGCTCGACGCGCCCCCCGTAACCGCGGCGCCGGCGATACGGCTCGCCCTCGCACCGAATCCCTCGCGCGGCCCCGTGCAGGTGACGTGGTCACTGCCCCGGGCCCAGCACGCCCGGCTCGACGTGCTCGACGTGAGCGGCCGCCGCGTCGCGACGCTGTTCGACGGCGCCGCGCCCGCGGGCGAGATGCGCGCGGCGTGGGACGGCCGCGACGCCACGAGCGGAACCGAAGCGGCCCCCGGACTCTACTGGGCGCGGCTCGTGACGGCGGACGGAGCGAGGACCCGGACGATCGTGCGCGTGCGCTGAGCCGCGATCAGCGCTCGAGCGGCTGCTCGGGCGGCGCCTCGCGCAGCGCGCGGTGCAACCAGGCCACGTCGTGCCAGCGGCCGAACTTGTAGCCCACGCGCGGGAAGACGCCGATGTCGGTGAACCCGAGCGCGCGATGCAGCGCGAGGCTCGCGTCGTTCGGAAGGGCGATGCCGGCGTAGGCGTTGCACATGCCGCGGGCGGCGAGCCGCGCGAACAGCTCGCCGTACAGCGCGCGCGCGATGCCGCGGCGATGGAAGGCCGGGTCCACGTACGCCGAAACCTCGACCGACCAGCGGTAGGCCGAACGCTTGCGGTGCTGCGAGCCGTAGGCGTAGCCGACCGCTTCGCCGTTGAGCTCCGCCACGACCCAGGCCCAGCGCTCGTTCGACTCGCGGATCCGGCCCGCGAACTCCTCGACACCGGGCGCGACCTCCTCGAACGACACCGCGCCCCGCTCCACGTACGGCGTGTAGAGCGGAAGCAGGGCAGCCGCGTCGGCGGCCGTCGCGAGGCGCAGGTGCAGCCCGCTCACGAGACGGTGGCTCCGGCCGGTCGGCCGAGACGGAATCGCACCGTGTCCGGCGCTTCGCCGGGACCGACGCGCGCGAACCCGCAGTGCTCGAGCACGCGGACGGAGGCGGGATTCGAGTCGTACGTGTGCGCCCGCACCGAGCGCACGAGCGGTTGCTCGAAGGCGCGCACCACGAGCGCACGCGCCATCTCGGTGGCGATGCCGCGGCCCTGCACTTCCGGGATCACCGAGTAGCCGATCTCGACCTCGCCGTCCGCGGGCGGGCCGAAGTAGCCGCCGGCGGCGACGAGCGTGCGCGCGTCGCGTTCGATCGCGTACCACGTGTACCAGCCCGCGCAGGCCGCACCGCCCTCGCGCATCCGGTCCCGCAGGTACTCGATCGCGGCGCGGTCGTATTCGCCGGGCGGCCACGACGGCGGCACGGTGCAGCCGAGCCGTGCGGCGAACGAGTCCAGCCCGGCGAGTTCGGCTTCGGCGAGTTCGAGCGTGCCGGCGACGAGATCGAGGCGGGGTGTGACGAGGCGGATCGTCCGAGGGGCGAGCGACATGTTGGCGGAAAAACTACACGCTGCGGGCGGGGATGTATGCGGGAAAACGGAAGGCGGGCGAGCGAGTGCGACCGGAGACTGGCGCGGCCCAGAAGGCGAGTGGGACATCCGTCGCGTCATAGGCGGGATGCGGGGCGCGAGGCGCAAGGGATTCCTGTTGACAGGTTCCGGGCGCGGCCTTGCCCGAGAGCAGCGGGGCTCACGCCAGTGCGCGCGATTGCAGCGCACGCGGGCGCCCACGTGCGAACGGGAGCGAGCGCTCGAAAGTTTTCGTGACGAGCGCCGGTCGCGCGCCTGCGCGCAACGGTGGAGCGCGAAAACCGCCGTGATACAAAGCGTGTGACCCGCCCCCGAAGCGGAGCCGCACGATGGATCGCTTCACGCTCTCGCATCTCGCCGATCACGACCTGGTCGCCGCGCTCAAGTCGCTTCGGGCTCGCGAGCGCGTCACGCTCGCCGATCTGCTCGCCCACATCGCCGAGGTCGAGGCGCGCCGGCTCTACCTGCCCGCGGCGTACCCCTCGATGCTCGACTGGCTCACGCGCGAACTCGAGTTCTCGTACGACGCCGCACTGAGGCGCCTGCGCGCGGCGAGAACGGCGCGGCGCTTCCCCGCCGTGTTCGCAGCGGTCGCCGACGGCGCGCTCGACCTCACCGCCGTGCTGCTGCTCGCGCCGGAGCTGACGCCGGAGAGCGCTGGTGAGTTGCTCGCGGCTGCATCGAGGAAGTCGAAGCGCGAGATCCAGCAGCTGCTCGCGCGGCGGGCGCAGCCGACGCCGCAGCTTCCGCTCACGCCGACGGCGCTTGCCACGACTGACGCGCAAACTTCGCAGGTGGCGCCAGCGCCACTAAGTCCCATCGAGTCGGCCGAATCCGCGCGACCGGTGGAGCCACTCTTCGCGGACCTCGGCGCACAGGAAGATGCCCCGCCGCCGGAGCCGCGACAGTGGGTGTCGCTGCCCAAGAGCACGATGGCGAAGATCGCGCGACTGCTCGAACTGACCGGGCACACGCTGCCCGCGCGCACTTCGGCGGCGGCGATCGATCGCGCGGTCGAAGCGCTGGTCGATCAGATCGAGAAGCGCAAGCTCGGACGGACGCACTCCCCCGCGCGCGCCGGATCGCGCGACTGCTCGAACTGACCGGGCACACGCTGCCCGCGCGCACTTCGGCGGCGGCGATCGATCGCGCGGTCGAAGCGCTGGTCGATCAGATCGAGAAGCGCAAGCTCGGACGGACGCACTCCCCCGCGCGCGCCGCGCGACTGGCGACGAACCCACGCACCATCCCCGCGCACGTACGCCGCGCGGTGAGCGAACGCGACGGCGATCGCTGCGCGTTCGTGAGCGCGGACGGCCGACGCTGCGAGTGCCGCAGCAACCTCGAGTTCGATCACGTCGTGCCGCTCGCTCGTGGCGGGCTCACGACGGTCGAGAATGTTCGACTGTGCTGCCGAGCACACAACCAGTACGAGGCCGAACGCGTGCTCGGCGAAGGCTTCATGCGCGGCAAGCGCGCGTGGGCGAGTTCCCGGACCGGAACACCCCGCTCCCCCGCCCCATGCCCCTGACGTCCGCCCTCTCGAGCGTCTATCCTGCGCTCGCCATGTCACCGCTCGTCCGCAAGCCGCTCACGATCGCCGTCCCTCCCGCGCTCCGGCGCGTGCTCGAGTCGAACGCCGTGTTCGAGCGCGCCTTCCTGGTGGGCGGTTGCGTGCGCGACGAAGTGCTCGGGCGCGCCGGCGACGACTTCGACGTCGAGGTGTACGGCACCGACTACGAAACCCTCGAACGCGTGCTCGCCCCGTTCGGCGCGACCGACGTCGTGGGCCGCTCGTTCGGGGTGATCGTGCTGAAACTGGGCGACGGCCGGAACGTGGACTTCTCGCTGCCCCGGCGCGACTCGCACGTGGGCTCGGGACATCGCGGCTTCCACGTGACGCCGGATCCGGCGCTCGATCCCGCCGAGGCGGCGGCGCGGCGCGACTTCACGATCAACGCGCTCGCGTGGGATCCGCGCACGCACGAGGTGCTCGACTTCCACGGCGGTCTCGCCGATCTCGCCGCTCGCGTCCTGCGTCACACGAGCGGCGCGTTCGCCGAAGATCCGTTGCGCGTGCTGCGTGGCATGCAGCTCGCGGCGCGGTTCGAACTGACGCCCGACCCGGAGACGATCGCGCTCTCGCGCGGCATCGCGCACACCTACGGCGAACTCGCGCGCGAGCGCGTGTGGGGCGAGTGGCGCAAGTGGGCGGCGAAGGCGGTGCGCCCGTCGGCGGGGCTCGAGTTCCTGCGCGCGTGCGATTGGCTCCGGCACTTTCCCGAACTCGCCGGCATGGTCGGCGTGCCGCAGGAGCCCGAGTGGCACCCCGAAGGCGACGTCTGGACGCACACGCTGCACTGCGTGGACGCGCTCGCGCACGATCCCGTGTGGCGGACGGAAGACGAGGTCACGCGCATCGCCTGGATGTTCGCCGTGCTGTTGCACGACTGCGGCAAACCGGCGTGCACGACACGCGAGGAGCGCGACGGCGTCACGCGCATCGTCTCGCCGGGCCACGAGATCGTGGGTGGCGAGTTCGCGGAGCGCTTCCTCGCCCGCATCGCCGCGCCGCGCGAACTGGCCGAGCGCGTGATCCCGCTCGTCACGCAGCACATGGGCTACCTGCAGGTGGGCACCGATCGCGCCGTGCGCCGGCTCGCGCGCCGGCTGCACCCCGAGACGATCGACGGGCTCGCCGCGGTCATCCGCGCGGACCTCGGCGGGCGCCCCGGTCTTTCCTCCGAGCCGCCGCCGGCGTATCACGACATGCTGCGCACCGCGGCGAACCTGCGCGTGCGCGACACGGCCCCACGGCCGATCCTGCTCGGGCGGCACCTGCTCGAGCGCGGCTTCGCCTCGGGGCCCGCGATGGGTGACGTGCTCCACGAGGCGTTCGAAGCGCAGCTCGACGGCGCGTTCGAGGACCTGGACGGCGCGCTCGCGTGGCTGGACGAGCACCCTCCGGGGCCGCGCACCGGCGGCCCCGGAGGGGCCGAGCTTCTCTAGAGCAGCACGCCCCGCAGCAGCAGGCTCGCGAACGTGAAGTAGATCACGATGCCCGTGACGTCCACGAGCGTGGCGACGAAGGGCGCCGACGCGCTCGCGGGGTCGAGCCCGATGCGCTTGAGGAGGAACGGCAGCATCGAGCCGACGATCGTGCCGAACATCACGACGCCGACGACGCTCAGGGCCACGGTGAGCGCGACGAGCATGTAGTGCTCGCCGTACGAGTGGAACGCGCTCTGCCACGCGACCACGCGGCCGAAGCCGATCACGGCGAGGATCGCGCCCATCGAGAAGCCCTGCACGATCTCGCGGTGCACGACGCGCCACCAGTCGCTCAGCGTGACTTCGCCCAGCGCCATGGCTCGGATGACGAGCGTGGACGCCTGCGAACCGCTGTTGCCGCCGCTCGAAATGATGAGCGGGATGAACAGGCTCAGCACGACGGCCTTGGCGATCTCGTTCTCGAAGCGGCCCATCGCGGCCGCCGTGAACGACTCGCCCACGAACAGCACCGCGAGCCAGACGACGCGCTTCTTGAGCATCTCGAAGAAGCTCACCTCGAGGTACGGCGCGTCGAGTGCCTCGGTACCGCCGATCTTCTGGATATCTTCGGTGGCCTCTTCCTGCAGCACGTCGACGATGTCGTCGACGGTCACGATGCCCTTCATGCGCCCGTCGGCGTCCACGACGGGGATCGCCTGGAGATCGTGCTGCGCGAAGAGCTGGCCCAGCGCTTCCTGGTCCGTGTCCTCCTGCGCGGTCACGATGTCGGCCGCCATGATGTCGCGCACGGTGCGCGAGGGCGCCGCGGTGAACAGGTCGCGGAACGACACGATGCCGAGCAGCTTCTGGTCGGTGTCGAGCACGTACACGTAGTTCACGTGCTCGAGCCGGTCGCGGCCCTGGCGGCGCAGGTACGCGATCGCCTCGTCCACCGACACGTCGGGACGCACGCGCGCGTAGCTCGGCGTCATCAGGCCGCCGGCGTCGTCCTCGGCGTACGCGAGCAGCGCGGTGACTTCGTTCTTCGTCTGCTCGTCGAGCAGCGCGAGCAGCTCGTAGCGCTCGGAGTGCTCCTCGGCCTCCTGCACGACGTCCACGGCGTCGTCCGGCGGCAGCAGCCGCATCCACGAGCGGCGCTGCGGTCCGGGGAGCGCGTTGATGAGCTCGTACTGGTCGCGCGCCGAGAGATCGAGGAAGAAATCCTCGGCGTCCGCGCGCGGCAGGTCGAGGAACGCCTCGAGCCGGTCGTCGGGCGCGAGGATGCGCCAGGTCTCCTGGAGGTCGTCGACCGCCAGGCCGGCTTCGCTCTCGGTTTCCTTGCGCAGAGAGGTCATCGGCGTGCTCCGGAGGATGTGTGCGGGATCGCCCGCAACCTAGCCGCGCGCCGCGCCGAGGTAAAGCACTAAGGCTTCGCGGGCTCCGCCGAAGCGGCCGAACTCGCGGCCTGCCGCGTACCCGCCCGCGCCGTCGTGATGAGCACCACCGCCACGATCACGATCGCGGCCGCCGCGAGCGTGCGTCCCGTGAGCGCCTCGCCCGCGAACGCCCAGCCGAGCGCCATGGCGACGATCGGGTTCACGAACGCGTACGTGCTCACCACCGCGGGCGGCACCGTGCGCAACAGGTACAGGTACGCGGTGAAGCCCACGACCGATCCGAACACGACCAGGTAGAGCAGCGCCGCGACCGAGTGGAGCGGCACTTCGGCGGGCCGGAAGCGCCCGAACTCGCCGAGCAGGCCGGACAGCACGAGGATGCACACACCGCCCGCGAGCATGCCGACGCCGGTCGAGAGCAACGGCGAGGACGGCATGCTCACGCGCCGCGACCACAGCGAGCCCCACGCCCACGACACCGATCCGGCGATGGGCACGAGCGCCCAGAACGGCGAGAACTCCGCGAGCTTCCCGTTCACGAGTCCGGGCCCGATGAGCAGCGCGATGCCCGAGAACCCGAGCACGAGGCCGACGACGACCTGCGGCGCAGGCCGCACGGCGAAGCGCCCGACCGACGCGATCAGCGCCATCCACAACGGAATCGTGCTCACCATGAGCGCGGCGAGGCCGGACGGCATGTGCTGGACGCCGATCGTCACCGAGGCGTTGCCGGTCGCGGGCAGCAGGATGCCGACGAGCGCGGCGTTGCGCAGCTGCTTGCCCTCCGGCCACGCGACGCCGGTCGCCTTCGCCCACGCGAACAGCATGGCGCCGGCGAGCAGCAGCCGGACCGCGCACATGAGCAGCGGCGGCAGGTGCTCGATGGCGACACGGATCGCGAGGAACGTCGAGCCCCACACGAGCCAGATGCACAGGAACGCGACGACGACCTTGGGCAGGAGTCCGCGCTCGCGCAGGTCGTCAACCACGCGCCTTCTCCAGGCGCCGCGGCGCCGGCACCGGCAGCGCCCACGTCTCCTTGATCGTCTCGAGCGCGATCGTGCTCTGCGTGGAGCGCACGGTCGAGATGGCGCCGAAGCGTTCGCGCAGCAACCGGCCGAGCGCCTCGGGGTCCTTCACGCGCACCTTCACGAGGTAGCTGTCCTGTCCCGCCACGTGGTGCACCTCGAGCACTTCGGGCTCGCGCGCGAGCGAGACGCCCGTGCTCACCTCGCCGGTGCGCTCGTCGGAGCGCACGAGCACGTACGCGAGCAGCGACCGCTCGATCGCGCGCGGGTCCACGTGGGCGCCGTAGCCCTTGATCACGCCTTTCGTCTCGAGCCGCTTCACGCGCTCGAACACGGCCGAGGGCGCCATGTTCACGCGGCGGGCGAGTTCGGCGTTGCTGGTGCGGCCGTCGGCCTGGAGGATTTCGAGAAGCTGGCGATCCACATCGTCGAGCATGGGCTTGGCCCTCCGGTGAGTCGGGTTAGGGCGCGGATGATACGTCGCGGACGTATGGCCTCAAGCGAAGAAACTGCTAGTTCCAAGAGTCACAAGCCGACGATTGTTCTCCACAGGAGAAGCCTGGCCGCCTCCGGCGGCCGGGCTGCGAAGGCCGAGGGCCCGAAATCCGGCCGAAAACGCGAACGGCCCGCCTCCCGAAGGAAGCGGGCCGCCGAAGAGCCTTCGACGGGGATTACTCGTCGAACTCCTTGATGACGACCGAGTCGGCGCCGTCGATCTCGAGCAGCTTCACGCCGATCACCTCGCGCTTCGACGTGGGGACGTTCTTGCCCACGAAGTCGGCGCGAATCGGCAGTTCGCGATGGCCGCGATCGATGACGACGGCGAGCTGGATCGTGCGCGGGCGGCCGAAGTCGATGAGCGCGTCCATCGCGGCGCGCACCGTGCGGCCGGTGTAGAGCACGTCGTCGATGAGCACCGCGACCTTGCCGTTGATGTCCACCGGGATCTCGGTCGCGCCCACGACGGGATGCGCGCCGACCGTGGACAGGTCGTCACGGTAGAGCGTGATGTCGAGGGAGCCTTCGGTCGGCGACTGCCCCTCGAACTCCTTGATCTTCTGGGCGATGCGGTTGGCGAGCGGCACGCCGCGGCGGCGGATGCCCACCAGCACGAGGTCGTCGATGCCCTTGTTGCGCTCGACGATTTCGTGGGCGATGCGCGTGATGATGCGGCGGAGTCCGTCGGCGTCGACGATCTCGGCCTTTTCGCGGAGCGACATGACTCCTCCAGGAACGTGTCTCACGGGGCACGAAAGTGGGCGGGACATTAGCCGTTCGCGCGAGGTGGCGGCAAGGCAGGCTCCCCGGCCGGGCGAAGGCCATTCGCGGGCCGGGCCGGCGGGTCTCAGCGCGTGGCCGGCGCGGCCGTGGCCCGCTCGCGCAGGCGGGTGAGCGCGTCGGCGTGACGCACGGCGAGCGAGTCGTCGGCGGGGATCTCGCGGGTCGTCGCCTTGCGCGCGGCGACCAGCACCGATTCCGCACGCGCGTACTCGCGCACGTCCGCGAGCGTCGAGCCGTACGCGGTGCCATAGAGCAGGCGCTCGCGCACGGACACGCCCTCGGCGCGCGCCGCCTGCTCGAGCAGCGGAAGCGCCTCGGCGAGCCGGCGCTGGCGCAGGCGCAACCGGGCGAAATCGAACGCCGTGGCGGCGGTGGCCGGCGCCCCCTCGCCCAGCACGCGGCGCTGCGTCTCGAGCGTGCGCGCGTACAGCGCCGCCGCCTCCGCGGTGCGGTTGCCGTCGCGCAGGATGCCGGCGAGCGCCGCGGCGTCGGCGAGCGCGCGCGGATCGTCCGCGCCGTGCACGCGCGTGCGCGCGGCGAGCGCGCGCCGCAGGTCGCGATCGGCTTCGCCCCTGCGCCCGAGGTCGCGCTCGCAGGCGGCCAGCAGTTCGAGCGCTTCGATCGCCGCTCCGGACTCCGCGCCCGATGCTGCCGCGAGTTCGCGCGCGGCCTGCTGCGCGGCGGGCAACGCCTCGCGCGCACGTCCCTGCGCGGCCAGCGCACGGGCCAGATCGAAGCGCGCGCCGGCGGTCGCCGCGTGCGCGGCGCCGAAGCGCGATTCGGCCGCCTGCAGCGCTTCGCGCGCGAAGCTCTCCGCTTCGCCGTGCCGCCCGAGCGCACCCCGCGTGCCGGCGAGCGCGCGCAGCGTGGCGATGCCCGCCTCGTCGAGCGGGCCCGCGGCACGGCGGAGTT